>CABKMV010000017.1 GCA_902373635.1 uncultured Oscillospiraceae bacterium | reverse complement strand
GAGCCCTCCAGCACGATGCGGTTCATCTTGGCGGTGGGGTCTGGGATGGGGATGGCGGAGAACAGCGCCTTGGTATAGGGATGCAGGGGGTTGCGGAAGATGTCGGCGGTGGAGCCGTATTCCACCAGGCTGCCCAGATACATGACGCCCACAGTGTCGGAGATGTGCTCCACCACGGACAGATCGTGGGAGATGAACAGGTAGGTCAGCTTGTACTGCTCCTGGAGCTCCTTGAGCAGGTTGATGATCTGGGCCTGGATAGACACGTCCAGGGCGGACACCGGCTCGTCGCAGACCACAAACTCGGGGTTCAGGGCCAGAGCCCGGGCGATGCAGATGCGCTGGCGCTGACCGCCGGAGAACTCATGGGGATAGCGGTCCTTGTGGAAGGGCTGGAGGCCGCAGTTGTCCATGACCTGGTCAATATAGTCGTCAAACTCCGCCTGGGGCACCAGATTATGCTCCCGCACCGCCTCGCCGATGATCTCGCCCACGGGCAGGCGGGGGGACAGGGAGGAGAAGGGATCCTGGAAGATGATCTGCATCTTGGTGCGCAGGGAGCGCATCTCCTTGGGGGAGACGTCGTAGACCTCCTGGCCGTTGAAGAGCACCTGGCCGCCGGTCTTGTCCCCGGACAGGCGCAGTATGGTGCGGCCGGTGGTGGTCTTGCCGCAGCCGGATTCGCCCACCAGGCCCATGGTGGTGCCCCGCTTCAGGTTAAAGGTAACGCCGTCCACGGCCTTCACCCAGCCCACGGTCTTGGACACCATGCCTCCCTTGATGGGGAAGTATTTCTTCAGATGGTTCACCATCAGGATATACTGGGGGTCGTACTCCACGGGGGTAAACTCGTTTTCGATGGCCAGCTTGGAAGCCGCTTTCGCGGTCTGGGGATACCCCTCGGCATGTTCAGAGGAGGACATCCTGCTCTCTTCCATCACTTGGTCGTCGGTTTTGCCAGCTTTCCAAAACGGCATGCTTACTCACCCACCTTTCCATTATAATAGCGGTAGCAGCTGACCTTGTGGGTGGGGGACAGGCTGATCTCGCCGGGATAGCCGCCCTCGCAGCCCGCCACGCACATCTCGCAGCGGTCCTTGAAGTAGCAGTAAGAGGGCATGTTGATGGGGTTGGGCACCTTGCCGGGAATGGCGTAGAGCTTATCCACCTGCTTGCCCACCACGGGCTTGGAGGCCATCAGGCCAATGGTATAGGGGTGGGCGGGATGGGTGAAGATCTCCTCCACCGTGCCCTTCTCCACGATCCTGCCGGCGTACATGACCACCACATAGTCGGCCATCTCGGCAATGACGCCCAGGTCGTGGGTGATGAACATGATAGACGAGTTGATCCTGTCCTTCAGGTGGCGGAGCAGATCCAGCACCTGGGCCTGGATGGTCACGTCCAGGGCGGTGGTAGGCTCGTCGGCGATGATGACCTTGGGGTTGCAGGCCAGGGCCATGGCGATCATCACGCGCTGGCGCATACCGCCGGACAGCTCATGGGGGTACATCCTGTACACGCCGTCGCTGTTGGCGATGCCCACCATCTCCAGCAGCTCGATGGTGCGGGCTTTGATATCCTCCTTGCTCTTGCCCTCGCCGTCATGGAGGGCGATGACCTCGTCCACCTGGTCGCCGATGCGGAACACCGGGTTCAGGGCGGTCATGGGCTCCTGGAAGATCATGGACACGTAGTTGCCCCGCAGGTTCTGCATCTTCTCATTGGGGACCTTGGTCACGTCGTAGGCCTTGCCGCCCAGGTTCAGCCGGATCTCGCCCTCCACCACCTGGCCCTGGGGCCGCTGGAGCAGCTGCATCAGGGAGAGGCTGGTGACGGACTTGCCGCAGCCGGACTCGCCCACCACGCCCACGGTCTTGCCGATGGGGACTTCGAAGGTGACGCCGTCCACCGCCTTGACCGTGCCGGCGTCGGTGAAGAAATAGCTGTGCAGGTTGTCAAACTCAACCGCGTTGTTGGGGTCGTGCATCCGGGTCAGGTACTCGGACTCCGGTACGTTCTTGCGCTTGCGCTGTTTCTCAAATTGATTGGTGATCCGGCGATTCTCCTTGGAGATCCGGCGGGACTCCTTGGCGGAGAGATAGCCTTCCGCATGCTTTTTAGCCATATTCTCTCCTCCTCTCTCAGCGTTTCATCTTGGGGTCAAAGGCGTCCCGGAGGCCGTCGCCCACAAAGTTGAAGCCCAGCACCGTGACCAGCAGGCAGATGCCGGCGGGGATCCAGATGAACCAATAGCTGGTCATGACGTAGGAGTTGTTCACGTCGCTGATGATATTGCCCCAGGAGGCGAAGGGGAACTTGACGCCCAGGCCCAGGAAGGACAGCGTCGCCTCCGTCAATATCACAGAGCCAAGGCCCATGGTGCAGGTGACGATCAGCTGGGGGATGACGTTGGGGATCAGGTGGCGGAAGATCCGGCGGGACACGCTGATGCCGCAGGCCTCGGTGGCGGTCATAAACTCCTGCTCCCGGAGGGAGAGGATCTGGCCGCGGACCATGCGGGCGATGCCCGGCCAGCCCAAAAAGCCCAGGATCAGCATCAGATACAGCATTCGGATCTGCGGATCCACGTTCATGTTGTCCATGGCCGCGCCCAGGATGATGATGATGGGCATGGAGGGGATGCAGTAGAACACATCCACGATACGCATGATCAGGTTGTCCACCCAGCCGCCGAAATATCCGGAGACGCCGCCCAGGATCACGCCCAGAATGGTCTCAATGGCTACCACGATGAAGCCGATGATCAGGGATACCCGACCGCCGTACATCAGGCGGGTGAGCATATCCATGCCCACGCCGTCGGTGCCCAGGGGATGGGCCAGGCTGGGGCTGGAATAGGTGTCATATACGTAGGTCTGCTGATACTGGGTCACAGACCAGACCTTGGCGCTGGCGTCATAGGTGATGAAGTACTCCTGCTCCACGCCCTCGACGGGGTCGGTGTAATAGAACTCAGAGATGTCGTCCTCCAGGGCCTCCTCCAGCCGCTCCTTGAAGTCCCGGGTGATATCCACGCCGGGCACCTTGGACTGGACCACGAAGCGGCTGATGTAGCCCGCTTCCGTCCCATCCAGGAGGATGTTCCCGTCGCCGTCCAGGGTATAGCCGGTCCCATTGGCGGTAAAGGAGGTCTCGGCGTTGACATAGGCGATCAGAGCGGCATGCTTCACGCTGAAAGGCAGCTCCGCCCCGCCGTCGACGGCGTTGACAATATCCTTGTAGGCCATGGCCAGAAGCGTGTCGCCGCAATAGATGGAGTAGAGGTCTGTCCCCTCCTCCACATAGCGGTAGGCCACATCCTTGTAGGAAAATTCCTCGTTGCCCTTCATCTGGGCCAGCAGGAACTGGGCCTGCAGGATGGAGCCGAACTCCTGGCCATCCGCGGCCAGATAGCGGAAGTCGCTGTTCCGGGTCACACCCACATACTCTTTTTTCATCTCTGTGTAGGTATAGAACTGCTGAGCCTGGCCGTAGGGGTTGATAAGGCCGCCGATAAAGGAGAACACGAACATGATTCCCAGCATGACGAGACCCAGGACAGCCAGCCGGTTTCGGAAGAACCGCTTGACCACCAGAGCGCCGGGAGAGAGAACCTTGACCCGGCGGTCGTCGTTGAGAGAGTAATCCTCCTCATTCCGGGGCTGCCGGCCGCCATTTCCGCCGTTGTCCTTCGTCAGCTTTTCCACGTGCTGTCTGTTGGCAGCACTGGGAACGTCCTGAGGGCGGAGGGGGCGCTCGTCCACATTGAAGACATCCTTGTTCTTCAGGTTATCCATATTGTCATTCATCATTGCAAGCCCCCTTCCTAAGCGATGCGCACGCGGGGATCCACCACCGCGTACAGAATGTCGGAGATCAGGTTGCCCAGCAGCGTCAAAACCGCCAGGAACGTCAGATAGAACATTGTGAAGGGGATGTCGCCCGCCACCATGGACTGATAGGAGACGTAGCCGATGCCGGGGATGGAGAAGAGCGTCTCGGTGATCAGCGCGCCGGAGAACAGGCCCGGCAGAGAGCCGCCCACAAGCGTGACCAGGGGGATCAGGGTGTTGCGGAAGGCGTGGTGGTAGATGACCTTCTTCTCGCTCAGGCCCTTGGCCCGGGCAGTGCGGATATAGTCGGCGTTGAGCACCTCCAGCATGTTGGTGCGGGTGTAGCGCATCAGGGAGCCGATGGACACGATGGTCAGCGTGGCGATGGGCAGCACCAGGTGCTGCGCCATATCCCAGAACTGGCCCATGGCGTCCAGCTGGGCGAAGTTGCGCCCCACCAGGCCGTGGGTGTCGAACCACCCCAGCTTTACCGCGAAGATCAGCTTCAGCAGGGCCGCGAAAAAGAAGGTGGGCAGGGAGATGCCCACCAGGGCCGCGGCGGTGATGGCATAGTCCGCCTTGGAGTACTGCTTGGTGGCCGCCACGATGCCCAGGGGGATGGCGATAACCAGCTGCAGCACCAGGGAGATGGCGCCCATGACGAAGGATACCCCGATGACGGAGGTGAACTCCTCCACCACGGGGACGGTCCACTTCCAGCTGTCGCCGAAGTTCCCGCGGGCGAAGTCCGCCAGCCAGCCCAGGTAGCCGACCAGCATGGGCTGGTCCAGCCCGTAGGAGGCATTCAGCTGCGCCAGCCACTCCTCATAGGGCTTGGAGCCCGGGGCGGTGGACAGCTGGATAGCCATGGTCTCCACGTAGGAGGTGGGCAGGCACCGCATCAGCAGATAGATGATGAAGGTGACACAGAACAGGATCAGCACAGAGTATAAAAGACGCTTGATAATGAAATTTCGCAAATAAAATCCCTCCAGTTTCTGCGGCGGGGAAGCGGCCGCCGCTGCTTTTAGGAACTGCCGGCGAGAATCACCGCGCGCGGGTCCGATACATGTTGCCGCGCACCAAGCAGCCGTCCCCAAAAGCGGGAACAGTTCCCTGCTGCGCGGCAGCGGAACAAAGTATGGGAACACCCCCGTCCCCCCACGCGGGGGGACGGGGGAAACGCTGTGTTTTGCCTAGGTTCGGCGCGATCCGCTGGATCAGTTCAGCTCAATGGACTCGATCTCAGCAGCCCAGCCCCAGTAGGGAGTCATGTCGGTGGGCAGAGTGGAGACCTTGACGCGCTCGGAGGAAACCAGGACGCACTCGCTGCGCTGATAGATGGGGATCTCAACGGCCCAGTCCATGATGATCTCCATGGCGGACTGATACAGGGCCTTGCGGTAGGGCTGGTCGGTGGACTGGCGGGCAGTCTCGATCAGCTCATCCAGGGTGGCGTCAGAGATACCGTAGTAGTTGGTGGAGCCGTTGGTATGGTACAGCTGGGTCATATCAGGATCGCTGGAGGACTGCCACGCGGCGACCCAGAAGTCGGCCTGGCCGGTCTGGTAGCTGGCGTACAGCTCGCTGGAGTTGGCGTAGTCCTTCACCTGCAGGTTGATGCCCATGTCCTTCAGCACGGCGGCAACATTGGTCAGCAGCAGGAAGCTGGGGTGGTCGCCGTTGCCCTGGGCGCCGATGTGGACGGTGTAGTCTGTCTTGACGCCGTCGGGAACAGCTGTAACCTTGCCATTCTCCACGGTGCAGCCGGCGGCCTCGAAGTAGCCCAGAGCGGCCTGCTTGGCGGCCTCATACTTCTCCTCGGCGGTCATACCGGCGGTGTAGATGTCGTTGCCGTTCACGTCGACGGAGTAGGCCACCTTGTAGCCGTCGTCCGTGGTCTGGGGAGCGGCCCAGGAGGTGTTGGAGATGGGGTAGTTGATGATGGAGGCGGTGGTGCCGTAGTAGGAGTCCACAGACTCGTCACGGTACACGGCAATCAGGGTGGCAAAGGCCTTGCGCAGGTTCTTGGAGGCCTCGGAATCCTTCACGCCGCCCACGCTGACACGGCTGGGGCTGATGGCCACGTAGCCGTAGCCGCGGTAGTCGATGAGCTCAGTGGTCAGCACGGGGCCCTCGAAGTTCTCCCAGTCCTCCTCGGCAAAGCCGTTGGCCTTGGCGATCTCCTTGGCGCGGTCAGTGCTGTAGGAGGGGTCGGCGATGTCCAGGGTGCCGGCGACAATACCGTTAATCTTGTCGTCCTCAGCGGACTCCAGGTAGTTCAGGTGGGCAATCTTGGGCTCGCCCTTGAAGTAAGTGGGGTTGGCGTCCATGTACACAACGCCGTTGGAGTAATCCTTATAGATATAGGGACCGGCGCCCAGAGGCTGGGTGGTCTTGGCCTTCACGATGGACAGGTCGCCCTTGGGGAAGCCAAACTTGTGGGCGTCGTAGTCATACTGGCTCTCGTCGCCGTAATGGTGCAACGGGGCGATGGGCAGCTGCATCTGATAGATCATGGTGGCGTCCAGTTCGGTGGCCACGATGCGCAGGGAGTAGTCGCCAGTCCTCTGGATGCCGGAGATATAGTCGGCGGACTCACCGGTCTCCACGCCCACGGAGTAGGCGTCATAGTTCTCCATCAGGTCGAACAGGGAGGAACCGGCGGTCTCGGTGCTGGACAGATCCATCAGGTTCCAGCCATAGGCTTCGCACATGATGTAAAACAGATCCAGCTCAGACGCGCCCTCGGGAGCATCAAAGCCCCAGTTCGCGGCCCAGACGGAAACATCATCAGTCGCGGCGTTGTAACCGGCGGCCACCAGATAGTCCTTGATCTCGGTGACGAAGGCCACGCCGGCCTGCTCCAGGTCGGCCCAGAAGGCGGTCTGCTCGTCCTCGGTCCAGTAGGTGAAGTCGGTGTTGTCCTTGCCGGCGGCCACCATCAGGTTGAGCTTGGTGTCCATGCCGGCGCGGTACTCGGCCAGGCCCTCGATGGGCAGGGAGTACATGGTGGCATTGCCGTCATAGGTGGGATCCAGATAGACGTACAGGCCGAAGATCACGTCGTCGATGTCGGCGGGGGTGCCGTCGGAGAAGACGATGTCGTCCCGCATGGTCAGGTCGTAGTACACGGTGCCGTCCTTGTTCTCCGTGACCACGATGTCGCTGGTGTACGTATAGGTGTAGTCGGTGCCGTTGTAGGAGCGGGTCTCACCATCGATCCCGTTCAGGACCGGGTTGGCCACGCGGTCCGTCACCATGGTGTACAGGGTGAAGGACTCAACAACGGTGGCGTCGTTGGCGCTCAGGTAGAAGAAGGGGGAGAATTTGCCCTCCAGGCCCTTCTCCACGGAGACGACCAGGGTGTCGTTGGCCGGCTCGGCGGTGTCGCCCGTGTTGTCGGTGCTGGTATTGTTGTTGGTGGTGCCGCTGTTGTTGTTCGTGTTGCCGGTGTTGTTGCCGCTGTTGCAGGCGGACAGCACGCCGACGCACATGACCACAGCCAGAAGCAGTGCAAGCAGTTTTGAGCTTCTCTTCATGTGTTTGAAATTCCTCCTTGTTGTTATTTTGAACTATTTCAATGGATCTATGCCAATAGTTCCGAAAAGAAAGGCGCGGGAAAGCGCGCCCGTGGGCTGCCGGCTTATTAAGCCGGCAGAAAAAATCCGGTACCGGATTTTTTCTGTGATGCCGCGTTACTTCTCCGAACCGTCCCGGCCCCGCAGCTGGGGGACCCACACGGATGCGCGGACCAGGCGGCGGAACAGCAGCGCCCCCGCCAGCACGCAGGCCTGGCAGAGCAGGAACAGCGCCATGCCCACGCCCATGCCCCCCACGCCGTTGAGGGCGGCGTAGACGCACTGGGCGGCCATGGTCAGGGCGGAAAAGACCGCCGCCAAGGCCGTGCGCAGAGGGAACTGCTTGATCGTGACGTCATATGTATACTGCCGCAGGGGGATATCTCCCCAGCACAGCTTGAGGGAGCCCCACAGCAGGGAGACGGCGGAGAGCAGGGAGCCCAGGTAGGGCAGCAGGATATAGGCGCAGTTGGCGGTGCCTGGCGCGGTGACGCAGGCGGCGGCCAGGCTGGCCGCGAACACGGCCAGGCTCAGGGCGCAGAGCCTCCGCTCCAGGACCCGCTGGCAGGCGTCCCCCCCCTGGAGGGAGTAGGTCTGCCCGGTGTATTCGTATCCGCCGTTTTCCCCCAGGCGGAAATCCGCCAGGTGGGCGCGGCGGCCCCTGCGCGGCTTGCGGTTCGCCTCGTCCATCGCTCAGCGGTCCCCGGACGGGGCGGGGAAAGTCGAGATCATTTTCATGGCTGCACCTTTGCGATAAAAAATATGCATATGGACAATATGCAGTATATACATTATAGTCGAAAGCGCGGTGCATTTCAAGAGGAATTATTGGGTTGCGGCGACAAAATATGAAAATTTTTTGATTTGGCAAATCTGGGGGGAACAGCCCGCAGGAATTGTACATTTTCCACAAAAACAGGAGGAAATATGGCGGGATCTTCCAGAGAACCGCTAAGAAATGTCTGCAATTCAGAGACACAGAAGAATGTATACGTATTTGTATGAAAAACAAATGAAAAAATTTTTTCAAAAGGAGGGAAAATGAAGGCTGGAGCGGGCGGAAATGCAAAAAAACTTTCCCCGCCTGCCGTAAAGACGAGGCGGGGAAAGCTTTTCTGTGCCGGAGGGAGGGTCACAGGGGGTTGGCGTCGATCCAGGCGGAGATGGCCTGGCCGATCTCCCGGATGCAGCCGGGGGCGTAGGGGAGCTTCAGCCCGGCGGCCGCCACCAGCTCCTCAAAGGTCTTGGTGCCGCCGGCGTCGGCGAAGCGGAGGTAACGCGCCCAAGCGTCCTCCCGGTCGGCCATGGAGGCGATCCAGAACTGGAAGGCCACAGTCTGGGCCATGCAGTAGTCGATATAGTAGAGGGGGTAGAGGTAGATGTGCAGCTGGCGCTGCCAGCCGGCGCCCCGGCCGTAGAAGGGGAGGCCGTCGAAGTCGATCCAGGGCCGGTACTTGCCCTCCAGCTCCAGCCACAGCTGGTTGCGCTGGGCGGGGGTCAGGTCGGGGTTTTCGTACATTTTGTGCTGGAACTCGTCCACCATGCAGCCGTAGGGGATAAAGATCAGGGCGTCCTCGCAGTGGCCGATCTCATACTTGCGGGTCTTGTCGCCGAAGAACTTCTCGTGCCAGGGGGCGGTGAGGAACTCCATGGACATGGAGTGGACCTCGCAGGCCTCGATGGTGGCCTCCGTCTGGTCGGAGAGGTAGCCCTTGCGCATGGAGCGGTAGAAGGCGAAGGCGTGGCCCGCCTCGTGGGTCAGCACGTCCACGTCCCCGGAGGTGCCGTTGAAGTTGGAGAAGATGAAGGGGGCCTGGTAGCTGGGGAAGGTGGTGCAGTAGCCGCCGGGGGCCTTGCCCTCCTTGCTGAGCACGTCCAGCAGCCCGTTGCCGAAGAGGAAGTCGGCGAACTCGGCTGTCTCCGGGCTCAGCTCCCGGTACATCTCCCGGCCGGCGGCCAGGATCTCCTCCGGCGTGCCGAAGGGGTCGGCGTTGCCGTCGGGGAAGAGGAGCACGTCGTCGTGGAACTTCAGCTTGTCCACGCCCAGACGCTTCTCCTGGTCCTTCTTGACCTTGGCCACGATGGGCACCATGTCCCGGGCGATCTGCTCCCGGAAGGCGGCCACCTGCTCCGGGCCGTAGCAGTTCCGGCCCAGGCGGTCGTAGCCCAGAGGCAGGTAGTTGTCATACCCCATGGCCCGGCCCATGTCGGTGCGGACATGGACCAGCTTGTCGTAAAGGGTATCCAGCTCCTCCTGGTGGGCGTCGAACCACTTGCCCTCCGCCTCGTAGGCGGCCCGGCGGACGGCCCGGTCCGGGCTCTGCTTGTAGGGGCCCAGCTTGGGCAGGGGGATCGTCTCGCCCTCCCACTCCACGGCGGCGGAGGCGTAGAGCTTCTGGTACTCGCTCTGCAGCTTGTTCTCCTCCTGCATCAGATCCATGATCTTGGGGTCGAAGGCCCGCACGGCGATCTCCAGGTTGGTGAAGAGCAGCTTGCCCAGCTGCTCCTCCAGCTCCGGCCGGAAGGGGGAGGCCAGCAGGGCGCGCTTGACCTTCTGGACGATCTCCTGCATGGCGGGGCCGGCCTCGTCGGCGAAGTCGTTCTCCTTGTCGTAAAATTCGTCCTTGGTGTCGATGGTGTGGCGCACATAGGCCAGGGACAGGTTGGTGGTGACGTCCTCGCTGATGGCGTCAAAGTCCCGGTAGGCGTCCGCGGCCTCCTGGGCGGAGGACGCGCCTTCGATCCGCCGGAGGATGGAGTCCGCCTGGGTGCGCAGGGCCTCCAGGTCGGGCCTCTGATAGGGCATTTCGGTGAATTTCAATCTGGTATACTCCTTCCTGCGTCCGGATGGACGCGATATCTCAAAAAGGGGGGCTTTGAAGCCCCCCCTCCTCTTTTTTCAGGGCGCGGCGCAGAGGCTTACAGCGCCGCCAGAACGCCCAGCAGGAACTTCCACGTCCGCTCGGTGGAGGCGATGCCCATGCGCTCGCGGGTGGAGTGGATCTCGATCAGGTCTGGCCCGAAGGAGACGGCGTCCAGCCCGGGCATCTTCTTCATCAGCAGGCCGCACTCCAGGCCGGCGTGGACGGTCTCCACCACGGGGGGCTTGCCGTACTGCTGGGTGTAGACCGCCACCATGGTGTCCCGCAGGGCGGAATCCTTGCGGTACTCCCAGGGCAGATAGCTGCTGGTGGTGGAGAAGAAGGCGCCGTGGCTGATGGCGATGCGCAGCAGCTGCTCGGTCAGGGAGCACTGCTGGGAGAGGGAGGAGCTGCGCACCAGGAACACCAGCTTCAGCTCGCTCTCCGCCAGCGCCAGGATGCCCAGGTTCAGGGAGGTCTGCACCTGGCCGGGCAGATCCGGGTCCATGGCCTGGACGCCGTTGGGGAGGGCGTTGATAAGGTCCAGGGCCTCCTTGCTGGCGGCGACGCTGAGGGCGGCGGCGGAGCCAACCTCGGCGGTGATGGTGAGGGTCATATTGGGGTCGTTGGTCCACTGGGCCCTGGCCGTTTCAAACCAGTCGTTGGCCTGGGCCGTGACAGCCTCCATCTTGTCCTCGTCCACCAGGATCACGGCCCTGCACTGGTTGGGGATGGCGTTGTCCTGCTGGCCGCCGGAGAGGGACACCAGCCTGGGGCAGCCCAGGGCGGCGAGGCACTCGCCCATCAGCTTGTCGGCGTTGGCAAAGCCCATGTGGATAGCGGTGCCGGAGTGGCCGCCGGACAGGTGCTCCAGGTTCAGCGTGACGAGAGCGCCCTGAGCGGCTTCGGCATGAAGGGGCAGCGTGATCTCGCAGCGGGTGCCGCCGGCGCAGCCCACGGTCAGAACGCCCTCCACCTCGGAGTCGATGTTCAGCAGGTACTTGCTCTTCAGGTCGAAGCAGTCCAGCGCACCAGCGCCCAGCATGCCGATCTCCTCGTCCACGGTGAAGACAGCCTCCAGGGGAGGATGGGGGATATTGCTGTCGTCGTCCAGGATCGCCATGGCCATGGCCACGGCGATTCCGTCGTCGCCGCCCAGGGAGGTGCCCCGGGCCTTGACAAAGCCGTCGTCAATATACAGGTCCAGAGGGTCCTTCTCAAAGTCGTGCTCCACGCCGTTGTCCTTGACGCATACCATGTCCAGATGCCCCTGGAGCATGACGGTGGGGTGATCCTCGTAGCCCGGGGTGGCGTCCTTCCAGATGATCACATTGCCGGCGTCGTCCCGGCGGTACCGCAGAGAGCGCTCCCTGGCAAAGGACTCGGCCCAGTCGCTGGCGGCCCTGGTGTTGCTGGACTCGTGGGGGATCCGGCAAAGCTCCTCGAAGAAGCGGTAGACTGCCTGGGGCTCCAGCTGCCCTAAAACGCGATGTTCCATCATGTCATTTGTATCCTTTCCTTATTTTATAGTGCCAAAGATCATTTCGCCCTATCGATGACCACGCTGCCGTTTTCATCCAGCAGGGGTGTGATCCCGGAGACCGCCGAGCCGACGGTGAGGATATAATTCACGCCTGTGGCGGTATCGACGACGATCTGGATCGCGCCCATGCCGAAAGACTGCTCCTCCTTGAGCTGAAAACGTTTCTCTTTCTTTCCTCTGCCGATCATCACTCTGTCAGATCCTTTCAAACAGTATGTTTGGGGTTCGCTGCTTTATGGGCTCACAGCAGCTGAACGCCCGCCGCCTCGCAGGCGGAGAGGGTGTCCTTGTCCCACAGGCTCACCTGCACCTCGCCGATGTGGCAGCAGCCGATCATCAGCATGCACAGACGGCTCTGGCCGATGCCGCCGCCCATGGTCAGGGGCAGCTCGCCGTTTAAGAGCATCCTGTGGAAGGGCAGCGTCCGGCGGTCGTCGCAGCATGCCAGGGTCAGCTGGCGGTCCAGGCTCTCCTCGTCCACACGGATGCCCATGGAGGAGATCTCGAAGGCCCGGCCCAGCACGTCGTTCCACATGAGGATGTCGCCGTTGAGCCGCCAGTCGTCGTAGTCCGGGGCCCGGCCGTCGTGGGGCCTGCCGCTTTTCAGCTTGCCGCCGATCTGCATAAGGAACACCGTCTTATGGGTCTTCATGAACTCCGTCTCCCGCTGGGAGGGGGTGAGGTCCGGGTACAGGTCCTCCAGCTCCTGGGTGGTGAGGAAGGTGACTTCCCGCTCCAGCTTCACATTCAGCTGGGGGAAGGCCCGGCGCAGGGCGTCGCAGGTGTCGCACACCGCGCCCACAATGGAGCGCACCGTATATTTCAGATAGTCCTCCGTCCGGTCCTCCCGGGTGATGACCTTCTCCCAGTCCCACTGGTCCACATAGACGGAGTGGATGTTGTCCAGGCTCTCGTCCCGGCGGATGGCGTTCATGTCGGTGTAGAGGCCGTTGCCGGGGTAGAAGCCGTAGCGCTTGAGGGCCAGGCGCTTCCACTTGGCAAGGGAGTGGACCACCTCGCCGGTGGCGCCGTCCACGGCGGGGATGTCGAAGGCGACAGGGCGCTCCACGCCGTTCAGGTTGTCGTTGAGGCCGGAGGAGCGGTCCACGAAGAGGGGGGCGGACACCCGGCGCAGGTTCAGGGCAAACTTCAGGTTCTCCTGGAAGCTGCTCTTCACAAATTCAATGGCGCGCTGCATGTCATAGCCGGTCAGGGGCGTGCGGTAGCCCTTGGGGATCAGGCAGTTGCTCATAGAGGACCTCCTTGGATGGAAGAGTTTAAAATTGACAGCATCTATATCATACACCACATGCGGGAGAAATGCACGAAGAATTTGCGCCGGATCGGCAGAAACATGTGGGGATGATATAAGAATGGGGACAGGCGATGCCTGTCCCCATCAGGCTGTCAAAAAAGTCCGCTGACTTTTTTGACAGCCTGCAAAAATGCCGGTACTTTTGCGCCAGAAAAGGCGCAAAAGTCTTCGCTGCGCTTGCCGCAAGCCTTGCGCGGCAAGGCATTGCGGGGCATTTGATCCAATTCGAGGTGGGCTCTGCCCCCTCGAGCTCCCCCCTTATCCTTCGTCTCCTTCCTGATCGATACCTGGTTTTTACCGAAAAAGTTCTTTTGATCCTTTTCTTTCAAGAAAAGGATGTATGCCGCTGGGACTTTGCCCGCTTCCGCTGGGCCCTCTTCATCTTGTAGAGCTCCTCGGTGGCGAGGCTGAGCTTTGTGACCACATTTTGCCTGGTGGGGTAACAGTAGAGACTGTCGTTGTCGGTGGAGATGTCGATGCAGTCGTCGGGGCGTACATAGCAGTAGTCGTACTCCACATGGACTCCGTACATCCCCAGGGGCGGGCGGTGGATGCGATAGCGCTGCCCATTGTGCTCGCCCTCCACCACGAAGCCCTCCTCCATGTCGTGGATGAGCCTGGCCCTGCCCAGTTTCTCAAATTTCCATGCTCCCGGCAGGGAGAACACCTCCACATCATCCTCGAAGCGGTAGGTCCCCGCCTCCAGCTGTGAGCGCACCTGGCTCCGCTGCCACTCGTACCAGTCGGGAATGTGGGGAAACTCCGTCTCCCCCTCCAGGGCGTGGAGCTGGCCCAGCGTGTCCATCTCCCACGCCTTGCCGCACGCCTCGCAGCGGAGAACAGCTCCCTTGCTGCTCATGCGGCTTTCCGTAAGGCAGTGGGGGCACTGGTATAAAACCTTATGCAAGCCTTCCGCGCGAAAGGGTTCGGTGATGTGGATCTGCCGCTCCCGCTGCCATTTGTACTCGTCGTAGGTCATGGCCTCCCGGATGACGGCGCCGATCTCCTCAGCGCTTTTCTCCCGCACCTCCTGGGCGGTGAGCACCTGGGTCATGGTGGAGTAGAGGGGGACCTTCCTGGGCTGGCGGTAATTCCAGAAGGGGGTGTGGAGGTAGTTGCCGTGGTGGAGCAGCACCACCACAGGGACCTCCTGCTTCTTTACCAACTTCCCCAGGGAGTCCGGAAGAATGGCCGTGGTGCCGATGGGAGAGTAGCGGGCCTCGGGGTACATGCACAGGATGTCGCCGTACTCGTGGAGCACTTTGTCCACTGAACGCAGCAGGGTCATGTCCGTGGTGAACTTCCGCTTGCACAGGCAGCCCAGCCACTCCATGATAAAGGGGCGGCGGTAGTAGCCGTCGATGGTGGCGATATTGTTGACCGGGTGGGGCCAGGTGGCAATGGAGCAGAGGTGGAAGTCCACAAAGTACATGTGGTTGCATAAGAGAATGTAGGGCGGTTTCAGACCCTCCATGTTGATCTTCTCGATTTTGTAGTCCTGCCCCGCCATGCTCAGCCCGCACAGGGCACGCAGAACGGCGGTAAAGAAAAAACGCTGCTTCATAGGCGGCCGTGTGGTGTCGTACCGCTTGAGGCGGCCGTAGTTAACGTCGATGGAAGTCATAGGATTCTCCTCTCCTGTCCGGCAGCATCGCTGCCGCTTGGGAAGCTGCTGTCAGCAGTGTACCACAGCGGCCCACAGAAAGCAAATGGATATCACCCAATAGAGCGGGGAAGGTTTTTCCAGGGACGCTCCCTTCCGGCAGGGGGAAGATGGCAGTGGGGGCGTCCGTTGGGGACAGAGGAGGACAACACCCGGCGGTGCAGGCGGCTTTTGTAGGGGTGAGGTCCCGCGCAGGGTAATTTTCCAATGAATTTCGTGTATTTTGCCCTTGTCAACGGGGGAAGGACGGCATATAATCAAATCAATATTCATTTAAACCAATAAAGACTTACACAAAGGGAGCGATGAAATGGAAATCAAGATTACCAGGACCAGTGCGCCCCGGCCCAAGCCGGAGGACCCCCGGAAGCTGGGCTTCGGCACAGTATTCACCGACCACATGTTCCTCATGGACTACGATCCCCAGCAGGGCTGGCATGACGCGGAGATCGTGCCCATGGCGGACCTGGCGATCCATCCCGGCGCCGCCGTGTTCCACTATGGCGCGGAGGTGTTCGAGGGGATGAAGGCATACCGCACCGCCGACGGCACGGTGCAGCTGTTCCGCCCCATGGAGAACATGAAGCGGATGCGGGACAGCGCCGAGCGCATCCAGCTGCCGGATTTTGACCCGGAGTTCCTGCTGCAGGCGATTTTGAAACTGGTGGAGCTGGACCAGGACTGGGTCCCCGCCGCCCCCGGGGCCTCCCTGTACATCCGCCCCTTTGAGTTCTGCACCGATGTGGATCTGGGCCTCCACTCCATTGCCCACGCGAAGATGATGATCATCCTCTCTCCGGTGGGCAGCTACCTGGCCGGCGGGCTGAAGCCTGTGGACATCCTCATTGAGGACGCCGACGTCCGGGCCGTCCGGGGCGGCACCGGCTACGCCAAGTGCGGCGGGAACTACGCCGCCGCCAACCGCGCCGCCGCCAAGGCGGAGGAGAAGGGCTACGCCCAGGTGCTGTGGCTGGACGGCGTCCACCGGAAGTACGTCGAGGAAGTGGGCAGCATGAACGTCATGTTCAAGATCGGCGGCAAGGTGGTCACGCCCGCCCTTACCGGCTCCGTCCTGCCCGGCATCACCCGCCGTTCCTGCATCCAGCTGCTCAAGGACAAGGGATACGAGGTGGAGGAGCGCCTGGTGAGCGTGGACGAGCTGATGGAGGCCATGGAGAGCGGCGCGCTGGAGGAGGCCTGGGGCTGCGGCACCGCCGCGGTCATCTCGCCCATCGGCGGCTTTGCCTACAAGGACAAGAAGTTCACGGTCAACCACAATGAGATCGGCCCCTGCTCCCAGGACCTGTACGACACCCTCACCGGTATCCAGTGGGGCACCCGCCCGGATGACTACGGCTGGACGGTCAAGGTGCCGAAGAAGTAAGCGGTGCAATCCGCCGCAGAGAGATCGATCATATGGAATGAGCCGGAGGCGCGTTACGCGCCTCCGGCTCGTTTTCTTATGAGGGAGGATCACCCGCCCCAGGCCGGATCAGCCGGGAAATTCATCCTGCCTTTTGATCACCTTCATGAGGGTCCCCTCCCCGGTCCAGACCAGCTGGTCCAGGCCCAGGAAGTCGTACACAAAGGGGGTGGAGGGGTGGCGGTAGAGGTTGAGGGGGCTGTCGTTTTGCACCAGGCGGCCCTGGTCCATGATGGCGATGCGGTCCGCCAGATGGAGGGCCTCCTCCTGGTCGTGGGTGACGAACACCATGGTGATGCCAAGCTCCCGCTGCAGCTTTTTCAGCTCTTCACGCATCCGGAACCGGAGACCGGCGTCCAGGTTGGAGAAGGGCTCGTCCAGCAGGCACAGCTTCGGCTCCACGATCAGCGCCCGGGCCAGGGCCACCCGCTGCTGCTGGCCGCCGCTGATCTCGTAGATGTGGGCGCCCGCGTAGTCCGACAGGCCCACCAGCTCCAGGTAGCGCAGGCCCTTCTCCCTTGCCTGGGGGCGGCGCAGGCCCCGGAACTTCAGACCATAGATCACATTTTCCAGCACGGTCATGTGGGGGAAGAGGCCGTAGGACTGGAATACCGTCGACACCGGCCGGCGCTCCGGCGGAAGGCGGGTGATGTCCTGACCGTCCAGCACCACCTGGCCGCCGTCAGGGGCGAGAAAGCCGCCGATGATGTTCAGCGTGGTGGTCTTGCCGCAGCCGGAGGAACCCAGGATGCACTGCAGCTGCCCCTGCCCCAGTTCCAGGGACAGGTCGCGGACCACTTCCTTGCTGTCAAAGGATTTTTTGATATGGGATAACTCAAGATACATGGCGTTGCCCCACTTTCCAGGTGATGAGATAGGCCAGCCCCTCCACCGCCAGGACGATCAGGATCGTCAGCGTGGCGATCAGGGAGGCCAGCGCATAGTCGCCCACATACACAGCGTCGAACAGCTTGAACACGGCCAGCTTCCTGCCCGGGTTGATGAGGAACAATATGGCCCCGGAGGTAGTCATGCTGCTGGAGAAGTTATAGACAAAGCAGCTGAGGAAGGCGGGGCGCAGGCTGGGGAGGATCACGTCCCGCAGCACCGCCAGCTGCCCGCCGCCCAGATCCCGGGCCGCCCGCTCCAGGGAGAGGGGAACCTGGGTGAGGGCGGCGGTGCAGATCTTGGTGGTGGTGGGCAGCTGTTTGAAGAGCATATTGGCCAGCACGATCACCGCCGTCCCGGTCAGCTTCAGCGGCGCGTGGTTGAAGGCCAGGATGTAGCCGATGCCGAAGCAGGTGCC
Organism: uncultured Oscillospiraceae bacterium; assembly: GCA_902373635.1. GTDB lineage: Bacteria > Bacillota > Clostridia > Oscillospirales > Oscillospiraceae > Pelethomonas. The sequence goes on along the minus strand of CABKMV010000017.1, from coordinate 27,663 downwards.
GGGGAGCATATAGGGGAGGGTGACAAGGCAGTCGAAGAAGCTCCGGCCTGGGATCCTGCGCCGCTCCATATAATAGGAGAACAGCATGGCGAAGAGCGTGCCCGCCAGGGAGACGATGAGGGCGTACTCCACGCTGCGCAGCATGGTGGAGGAGTCGTATTTGAGAAGCTCCTTCAGATATTCGGTGGTAAAGCTGTAGGTCCCCCTGCTGACCTTGAGAAAGCCCGAGAGGAAGATGCAGCCGTACTGGAGGAGCATCATCAGGAAAAACAGCAGGCTCACGGCGATGGCCAGCACGCCGGCCGGGCCGCAGCGGCTCAGCTTCAGCGCCAGCTGCTCCTGCTTTCCCCTGCTCACCTCGGTCAGAAGGTCACAGCGGCGCATCAGATACCGGTACAGGAAAAAGGCGGCGATGGAGGGCAGCAGCAGGAACATGTTCATGGCCGCGGCCTTCTCCAGGTTGGAGTAGCCCACCAGCTGGAGATAGATCTCCGAGGCGATGGTGGAGAACCGCCCGCCGATGATGACCGGGGTGCCGAAGTCCGCCAGGGAGCGGACAAAGCTGAGCAGCAGGGATACCAGGATGCCGGGGCGCATCAAAGGCAGCACCACGTCCCGCAGAATGGCGGCGGGGGAGGCGCCCAGGTCCCGGGCGGCCTGGAGGCTGCCCGCGTCCAGCTTGGAGAGGATACCGGAGAGGAACAGGGCGTTGAGGGGGACGAAGGAGATGCTCTGCATCCAGATGACGCCCCAGCAGTTGTAGGGGTCCCAGCTCAGGCCCAGCAGCCGGTATGTGATCCAGCCCCGGCGGCCGTAGAGCTGGATATAGGCGAGGGAGGACACGAAGGGGGGAGAGACCATAGTGATGAGCAGCAGGAACATGCACAGCATCCGCGCCCACCCCCGCTTGGTGGAGAGGAAGAGGGCGGCGGCTACTGACAGGATCGTGCAGAACACCGCGGTCAGCACGCCCACGAAGATGCTGTTGCGGAGATTGACGCGGTAGTTTTTCCATACCGCCTCATAGGCGGCCAGGGAAAAGCCGCCCTCCCCCTGGAAGCTGCGGAGAAAAATGCAGACCATGGGATAGAGCACGAAAAGGCAGACCGCGCCCAGCAGCAATATCAGCAGCAGCTTGTCGGCAGCCCAGCCACCAATGCGAAAAAGGGCATCCTTCGATGCCCTTTCCGCTGCGGTTGATTGAATCCGCTTATTCATCGGCGGCCTTGTCGCCCATCAGCGTCTCAAAGCGGGCGAGGATATCCTCGCGCTGGGAGCCGAACAGGGACAGATCCTCTTCCATCAGGATACTGGTGTCGTAGCCCAGCTCCACGCCCTCCAGGGAGGGCTTGACCAGCTTGGCGCCGTCCTTCTGGTCGATCTCAGCCAGCAGGCGCAGGTTCTCGTCATTGCTGAACAGCCACTCCACAAAATATTTGGCGGCGTCCACATTGTCGGCGTTCTTGAACACGGCCACTCCCTCGGGAACCCAAGGAATACCGTCGGTGGGATAGACGATGGAGACGGGGTACTCCTCGGTCTTGGCCTCCACGCCCCGGTCAATGTAGGAAATGCCGATGGCGTACTCGTCGGCGATGGTCTTGTTCATGGGGTCGGAGCCGCGCTTGCCGTAGTAGGCGATGTTCTCATTGAGGGCCTCGAAGTACTTCCAGCCCTCTTCCTCGCCCAGCACCTGGAGCAGGGCGTTGACCACGGCGTAGTTGGTGCCGGATACGGCGGGGTTGGACATGATGATCTCGCCGGCGTACTCCTCCTTGAGCAGATCCTGCCAGCTGGCGGGAGCCTCCAGATTCAGCTCCTCCAGCAGGGAGTCGTTGACCAGGAAGCCCACGATGGTGATGCCCTTGGAGAACCAGTAGCCCTCGGGATCCTTGAACTCGTCCGCCAGCTCGGAGGCTGCGTCAAACGTCACCTGCTCCAGCAGGCCGTCCTCCTTGGCACCCATGAAGGCGTCGATGCCGCCGCCGAACCACAGGTCCGCGGAGGGGGTGCCGCCCTCGGCGCGCAGCTTGGAGAGCACCTCGCCGGAGGACATGGACAGCAGCTCCACCTTCACGCCGGTCTCCTCGGTGAACTTGTCAAACAGGGTGACATAGTCCTCGCTGGTGGCGACCACCTTCATGGTGCCGGAGAGAGCGGGGGCCTGGGGCTCATCGGGAGTCTCGTCAGGCGCGGCGTTGTTTTCCGTGGGGGCCTGATTGTCGGTATTGCCGGCGTTGCCGGTGTTTGCGTTGTTGCTGCCGCAGGCCGCCAGGGCGAGGGCCATGGCCAGGACCAGGAGCAGCGCAAGAACTTTTTTCTTCATCCTTCTTTTCCTTTCACAGTCTTTGCGTGTTATATCCGGTGCGGTTTCCCGCAGCCAAAGCCGCATTGTAGGCGATAATGGGGGAACTGTCAACACAGTATTTTGAAATAAAATAAGTGAAAGAAACTGATAGAATATTGTGATAAAAAGAGGAAAATACCGGGAGGACCCTGCCGCAAAAGGCAGGAGAAGGCGGGGAAGACCGCCCCTACGCCTCGCCCCGGAAGGAGCACAGCGCCGCGCCGATGGAGGTGGCGAAGGCGGCGCTTTCCGGGATGATGAAATGCACGCCGTGGAGCCGGGTAAAGAGGGCGAAACAGTCCTCTGCCTGGGGCAGGTTGGACATGAAGCCCGTCAGCACCACGGTTTCGCAGCCGCAGGCCCGGCAGGCCATGACGGCGGTGGTGCCGATGGACTGGAGGACCATGTTGACCACGCCTGCGGCGAAGTCGCCGGCCGTGGCGGTGTCGGACACGTTGCCGAAGTTGGCGGCGGTGATATCCAGGGGCAGGGAGGGGTGGCTGTTGCGGGTGATGTCGCCTACGCTCAGATCGATATTGCTCACGCTGCCGGTCTCGGCCAGCTTGACAATCTGGTCATACTGCCGGGTGCCGCACAGGCGGGAGCACAGCCCCGCCAGGGTGCCGCCCCCCACGCCGGAGCCGCAGAGATGGCGCACCTCCCTGCCCCTTTCCGCCCAGATGAAGGCAGTGCCGGTGCCCATGCTGACGACGACGGCCCGCTCCTGCCCGCTCAGGGCCAGCCCGCCCACGCCCACGGCGGTGAACTCATCTACCTTCTCCGTGGGGATGCCGTAAATATCTTTCTCCACATAGGAGGCGCCCACGCCGGTGAGGACGATCCGGCTGACGTCGGTCAGAGCTAGCCGGTTGGTGAACAGGAAGTTCCCCAGCGCGCCGTACAGGGAGGTGATGGGGTCCTGGGCCTGGACCCGGTGCATGGCGATGGTGGAGCCGTCGGAACGCAGACCCACGATCTTTGTGGTGGAGCCGCCTATATCAATGCCCAGAATAACAGACATAACAGATCCCTCCTAATAATTGATGCAGCCTTTACAATATTATGGGATTGGGAAGAAATTGTCAATTCCATCGTTGCAAAAGAAGAAAAAAAGATATACTATAGAGGTGCCGGTCCCGGGCCGTGTCTGTGGGATACCAGGCGATTTTTTCAGGAATTGAGGGACAGGACCAATGGAACAAGAGAAACGAAACCTCTCCATGCTTTTTGACTTCTATGAGATGACCATGGCCAACGGATATTTCCGTCAGGGGATGCAGGAGCGCATCACCTATTTTGATGTGTTTTTCCGCCGGGTGCCGGACGGGGGCGGCTTTGCCGTGGCCGCCGGCCTGCAGCAGCTGATCGAGTACATCGAGGATCTCCACTTTGACGAGGAGGATATCGCCTACCTGCGCAGTAAGAACCTGTTTGAGGAGGACTTCCTGGACTATCTGCGCACATTCCGCTTCACCGGCGATATCTGGGCGGTGCCGGAGGGGACCCCTGTATTTCCCGGGGAACCCCTGGTGACGGTCCGGGCCCCCGCGTCCCAGGCCCAGCTCATCGAGACGTTCGCCCTGCTGTGCATCAACCACCAGAGCCTGATCGCCACCAAGGCCAACCGGGTGGTGCGGGCTGCCCAGGGCCGCACGGTGCTGGAGTTCGGCTCCCGCCGGGCCCAGGGGGTGGATGGCGCGGTGGTGGGCGCCAGGGCCGCCTATATCGGCGGCGTCCACGGCACCGCCTGCGCCCTCAGCGACCAGATCTACGGCGTGCCGGCCGCGGGCACCATGGCCCACTCCTGGGTCCAGATGTTCGACAGCCAGTACGAGGCGTTCAAAACCTACTGCGAGATCTACCCCACCAACGCGATCTTGCTGGTGGATACCTACAACACCCTGAAGAGCGGCGTGCCCGACGCCATCCGCGCCTTCAACGAGGTGCTGCGCCCCCGGGGCATCACCAAATGTGGCATCCGCCTGGACTCCGGCGACATCGCCTACCTCTCCAAGGAGGCGAGGAAGATGCTGGACGAGGCGGGCTGGGAGAGCTGCACCATCTCCGCGTCCAACTCCCTGGATGAGAACCTGATCCGGGACCTGCTGCTCCAGGGGGCGAAGATCGACTGCTTCGGCGTGGGAGAGCGGCTGATCACCGCCCGCAGCGAGCCGGTATTCGGCGGCGTGTACAAGCTGGTGGCGGTGGAGGAGCAGGACGGCTCCATCACGCCCAAGATCAAGATCAGCGAGAACGTGTCCAAGATCACCACGCCCCACTTTAAAAAGCTCTACCGCTTTTACGGCAACGACACCGGCAAGGCCATCGCCGATTACCTGGCTATCCACGACGAGGCGGTGGACGACTCCAAGCCGCTGGTCATCTTTGACCCGGACGCCACCTGGAAAAAGAAGGAGGTCTATGACTTCACGGCAAAGGAGCTGCAGGTGCCGGTGTTCCAGGGGGGCAAGCGGGTCTATGAAAGCCCCAGCCTGGAGGAGATCCGCGCCTACTGCGCCAGGCAGGTAGACACCCTCTGGGATGAGGTCAAGCGCTTCGACAACCCCCACAAGTACTATGTGGACCTCAGCCAGAAGCTGTGGGATGTGAAGCAGAGGCTCCTGCAGGAGAACAACCGCTGATAAAATAAGAGATAAGAGATAAGAGATAAGAGAGATATAGAGAACTATTTTACGGACCGGGAAAGGAGAAAGCCGTGAAACGTCCCGTCAAGCAGACCACCGAACGGCGGATCGCCGCTTCGCTGCGCATCGCCCTGGCAGTCGCCCTGCTGCTGCTGAATATCGCCGCCGTGATCCTGCTGGCTGTTTTCCTCCAGATCCACGCAGCCATCGTCTTCGCGGTGATGGAGGCGGCAGCTATCCTGGTGGCGATCAATATCCAGTCCAGCAGCTCCAGCGCCAGCTATAAGCTGGCGTGGACGCTGCTGGTGGTGTCGGTGCCGGTGGCCGGTATGATCCTCTACGTGCTGTGGGGCGGGAATATCCAGAGCAAAAAGCTGACGCTGCTGCCGGTGAAGGCGCCGGCCTGCCGGGCCTCTGAGCTGCGGCAGTCCCAGACCAACCTGGAGCGGCTGGAGGGCGCCCTGCCCAACTGGCGGCGGGCCTCCGCGCTGCTGCAGCGCAGGGACTTTTTGCTGTACAAGGACACGGACGTGACCTACTTTCCGTCAGGGGACCTGTTCTTCGCCGACGCCATCAGCCGCATGGAGAAGGCGGGGCAGTTCATCTTCATGGAGTATTTCATCCTGGCGGAGGGAAAGCTGTGGGACAGGATGCTGGAGGTGCTGGAGGACCGGGCCCGCCACGGCGTGGAGATCAAGATCATCTTCGACGATTTCGGCAACATCACCCGCATGCGCAGCGAGACCATCGAGCGGATGCGGGAGGCGGGGATGGAGGTGCATATCTTCAACCCCGTCCACCAGTATGTGAACCGGCTGTACTTCAACTACCGGGACCACCGGAAGATCCTCTGTATCGACGGACAGTACGCCTATACGGGGGGCGTCAACGTGGCGGACGAGTACGCCAGCTTTGTCCGCCGCTTCGGGGAGTGGAAGGACAGCGGCGTGCTGCTGGACGGCATGGGCGCCTGGGGCCTCACCGCCCGCTTCCTCCACATGTGGGAGATGCTGGGGAACCAGGTCCACAACGAGCACGACTACTACCGCCCCCTGGAGGCCCGGAGCGGCGCCGGCTGGTGCCAGCCCTTTTCCGACGGACCTGCCAACAACCCGGACAACCCCGCGGAGGACATTTACCTTCAGTGTATTACCAATGCCCACCGCTATATCTGGATGACGACGCCCTATTTCGCGGTGGAGGACAGCATCGTCCGGGCGCTGTGCATGGCCGCGGACAGCGGGGTGGACGTGCGGCTGCTGCTGCCGGGCATCCCGGACCACAAGTACACCCAGATCGTGGCTGGCTCCCACTATGAGCGGCTGCTGGAACACGGGGTGAAGATCTATGAGTTCACCCCTGGCTTCCTCCACGCCAAGAGCTTTGTGGCGGATGACGAGGCGGCCATGGTGGGCACCATCAATATGGACTACCGCAGCTTCCAGCTCCACTATGAGTGCGGCGTCATGTTCTACGGCGCGCCGGTAATTGGCGATATCCGGCGGGACATGGAGTCCATCATGGCCCGCAGCGCCAGGGTGGACCTGGAGAAATGGAGGGGACGCTCCTGGGTGCGCAAATGCCTGGAGCGGGTATTGCGGATCTTTTCGATCTGGATGTAGCCGGGATACCGCTGCGGTTCCCGGAAAGCAAAATGGACAAGAAGGGAAGAAAACAGGACATGATCCACATCTACTGCGGCGACGGGAAGGGAAAGACCACCGCCGCCATGGGGCTGGCCCTCCGGGCCGCGGGCAGCGGCAAGAAGGTGCTGGTGCTGCAGTTTTTCAAGGACGGGAAGTCCTCAGAGTTTCGCGCCCTGGAGCAGGTCGCGGGGATCGAGACGGTGCCGCAGACCCGCTTTTTCGGCTTCATCTGGAACATGACCGACCAGGAGAAGGAGGAGGCCAGGGCGTACTACTCCGGCCTGCTGGAGAGCGCTATTGCCCGGGCGCCGGACTTTGACATGCTGGTGCTGGACGAGGCGATGAGCGCCTGCACCAACAGGATGATCGACGAGGAGCGGCTGCTGGATTTCCTGCGTTCCAGGCCGGAGGGGCTGGAGGTGGTCATGACTGGCCGCAACCCATCCCGGGCCATGACCGACGCGGCGGACTATGTGACGGAGATGCGGAAGATCAAGCATCCCTTTGACAATGGGATCGGCGCCCGGCTGGGCATTGAATATTAAAAAATATAATAAAAATTGATTGAGAGGATCGAGGAGAGAACTTGCCATGCGTGCTTATGAACGGTTTTTACGTTATGTGCAGATCAATACGGAATCCGCGCCGGACGCAGGCGTCAGCCCCAGCACGTCCTGCCAGTGGGATCTGGCGCGGGTACTGGAGGGCGAGCTGAAGGAACTGGGACTGGAACATGTGCAGGTCAGCGAGTTTGGCGTTGTCACTGCCGTTCTGCCTGCCACGGCGGGCTGCGAGGCGGCGCCGGCTCTGGGCTTTCTGGCCCACATGGACACGGCGCCTGCCTTTACCGGCAAGGATGTCAAGCCCATCCTGCACCCTGACTATGACGGAGGCGATGTGGTGCTGCCCAGGGAGGGGCGGGTCCTGCGGGCGGTCGACTTTCCCGCGATGAAGCGGATGAAGGGGAGGACCCTGATCACCGCCGATGGTTCCACGCTGCTGGGGGCCGACGACAAGGCGGGCATCGCGGCGATCATGACGCTGTGCCAGGAGCTGGTGGAGGGGAACATCCCCCACGGCAAAATCTGCGTGGGCTTTACGCCGGACGAGGAGATTGGAGAGGGACCCAACCACTTCGACGTAGCGGCCTTTGGCGCCCGATACGGCTACACGGTGGACGGCGGGCTGGAGGGGGCCATCGAATATGAGAACTTCAACGCCGCCTCCGCCCGGATCGACATTACCGGCGTATCCGTCCATACCGGTTCCGCGAAAAACGCCATGGAGAACGCCCTTCTGATCGCCGCGGAGATCAACGCCGCCCTGCCGGCGGATGAGATCCCGGCCAAGACGGAGGGCTATGAGGGATTTTTCCACCTCGATGAGCTCAACGGCAGCGCGGCCTTTGCCAGGATGGACTATATCATCCGGGACCACGACTGGGAGAAATTCCAGGAGAAGAAGGCGCTGATGGAGCGGGTGGTCGGTCAGGTGCAGGCAGCCCATCCCAAGGCGTCGGTCCAGCTGGAGCTGAAGGATACCTACTACAATATGGTCAATAAGCTGAAGGACTGCATGCATCTTATTGAGAATGCCCGCAGGGCCGTGATCCAGGCCGGGGCGGAGCCTGTGACCAAGCCGATCCGGGGCGGTACCGACGGGGCGCGGCTCTCCTTCATGGGCCTGCCCTGCCCCAATCTGGGCTACGGCGGCGGCAACGCCCACGGGCCCTATGAGTACGCCACGGTGGAGGGGATGGATATCACCGTCGCCATCCTGAAAAATATCGTGGCGATTTACCGGGATTTTTCAGATTGACAGAAGGGAAAACCGCGCTGCATGCGGTTTTCCTCAACGAAAGAGAAAGGGAGGGAAGCGCTGATGTCAAAGGAATTGCCGCTGACACAGATGACCACCGCCGCCGGCTGAGCGGCAAAATTGGGACCGGGTGTCCTGACAGAGATCCTGCAAGATCTTCCTAATGTATATGACCCGAAGCTGATCGTCGGATTCGACACCAGCGACGACGCCTGCGTCTACCGCCTGACGGATGAGATCGCAGCCATCCACACCGTGGACTTTTTCACCCCCATCGTGGACGACCCCTACTGGTTTGGACAGATCGCGGCGGCCAACGCTCTCAGCGACGTCTACGCCATGGGCGGCCGCCCGGCGGTGGCCATGAACCTGCTGTGCGTGCCCAACTGCCTGTCCAAGGAGACCATCCGCAAGATCCTGAAGGGCGGGCACGACAAGGCGGTGGAGGCGGGCTGCGTCATCGCGGGCGGCCACACCATCCAGGACCAGGAGCCGAAGTACGGCCTGTGCGTCACCGGCTATGTGCACCCTGACAAGGTTTTGCGCAATGTGGGGGCCCGGCCGGGGGATGTGCTGGTGCTGACCAAGCCTATCGGCACCGGTGTTCTCACCACCGGCGCCAAGGCCGGCCTGGTTTCCGACGGGCAATACGACGCGATGGTCCGGTGTATGGCCACCCTCAACGCCAAGGCGGCGGATAAAATGCTGGAGTGCGGCGAGATACACGCCTGCACCGACATCACCGGCTTCGGCCTGTTGGGCCATACGGATGAGATGGCCGCCGGCAGCGGCGTGACCATCCGTCTGAACAGCCGGGCCCTTCCGCTGCTGTCCGGCGCCAGGGAGCTGGCGGAGATGGGGATCATCCCCGCCGGGGCCTACCGCAACCTGGACTATGTCAAGCCGAGGCTTGCCGTTGCTCCGGACGTCCCCCAGTTCCTGGCGGATCTGATCGCGGATCCCCAGACCTCCGGCGGGCTGCTGATCGCCCTGCCGGAGCGGGAGGCCGTGGAGCTGGTGGAGCGCCTCCGCCCTGTGGCTGCCAGCAGCGCTATCGTGGGGGCCGTGCTCCCCCGCGGGGATCACACGGTGGAGATCGCCTGACCGCAGGAGCGAAACGGCGCGGGGGGAGCCTCCGCCCTCCCCGCGCCCTGTAATTGCACAAAGAGACAGAGATAGAGAAAGAGAAAGGAAAGGATCACAGTGACATACGACTTCACATCAATTATGGACCGCCATGGCAAGGACGCTATGGCGGTGGACTCCCTGGGCCGGGCGAAGGGATTCGCTCCCGACGCGCCCAAGGAGGGGTTTGACGCCATCCCCATGTGGGTGGCGGACATGAATTTCCCCACCGTGCCCACGGTGCCGGAGGCCATCATCCGCCGGGCGCAGCACCCCGCCTATGGGTATTTCCGCACCACGGACGAGTACTACGACGCTATCATCAACTGGCATGAGAAGCGCAACGGCGTCACGGGCCTGACCCGGGAGCATATCGGCTATGAAAACGGCGTGCTGGGCGGCGTGATCAGCGCGCTGAACGTGGTCTGCTCCAAGGGGGAGAAGGTCCTGGTCCACTCTCCCACCTACATAGGGTTTACCGGCAGCCTCTCCAACAACGGCTACCGGATCGTCCACAGCCCCCTGGTGCAGGATGAGAAGGGCATATGGAGGATGGACTTCGCGGACATGGAGCAAAAAATCGTGGCAAACAAGATCCATGCGGCGGTGTTCTGCGCCCCCCACAACCCCACCGGCCGGGTCTGGGAGCGCTGGGAGCTGGAGCAGGCCATGGAGCTGTTCCGGAAGTACGACGTGTTTGTGGTGTCCGATGAGATCTGGTCCGATATCATCCTCCACGGCCACCAGCATATCCCCCTCCAGTCCATATCTCAGGACGCCAGGGACCGCACTGTGGCGGTCTACGCGCCCTCCAAGACCTTTAACCTGGCCGGACTGATCGGCAGCTACCACATTATCTACAATAAGTGGCTGCGGGAGCGGGTGATGCGGGAGTCGTCGCTGTGCCACTACAACAGCATGAACGTGCTGTCCATGCACGCTCTCATCGCGGCCTACGGCCCGGAGGGCAGCCAATGGGTGGACGAGCTGCGGCAGGTGCTGGGGGAGAATGTGGACTACGCCTGCGCGTATATTGCCGAGCACTTTGAGGGAGTCAAGGTGACAAAGCCGGAGGGCACCTACATGCTCTTCCTGGACTGCACGGAGTGGTGCGCCAAGCATGGCAAGACCATCGAGGAGCTGGAGAAGGCCGGCTGGGATGTGGGCGTGGCCTGGCAGGACGGGCGGATGTTCCATGGGCCCTGCCATGTCCGCATGAACCTGGCCCTGCCCCTGTCCAGGGTCAAGGAGGCCTTTGACCGGCTGGACCGGTACGTGTTCCGGTAAGGCGGCCAAAGGAGCGGCGAACAGAATAACAGAATAGAAGAAAAGGGCTGCGGCATGTGACTGCCGCAGCCCTTTTTGAAAAGAGAGGATATATTCTTATGTGGGGAATGGCGGCGCCCCCAATGGCCGGGATCTATTCTTCAATATGCTCCTGTCCCTGGGCGATGATGGTCCGCACATGGTCGTCCGCCAGGGAGTAGAAGACGGATTTGCCCTCCCGGCGGCTTTTGACCAGCTTGTTCTGCTTCAAAATTTTCAGCTGGTGGGAGACAGCCGACTGGGTCATGTTCAGCACCGACGCCAGGTCGCAGACGCAGACCTCCGCCTCGAACAGGACGAACAGGATGCGGATCCGGGTAGAGTCGCCGAAGATCTTGAACAGCTCCGCCAGGTCGTACAGCTCCGTCTCATCCGGCATGGTCGCGTTGACGATGTTCAGAAGGTCCTGGTGGACCTCCGTGGTTTCACAGCAAAACTCTTCTCGTTCCGTCATGGGATCCTCCTTACAGGTTTTTCACAAACAGCGCGCGGATCGCGTTCAGTACGGCGATCACCATAACGCCCACGTCGGCGAAGATGGCCACCCACATGTTGGCGATGCCGACGGCGCCCAGCAGAAGGCACACCAGCTTGACGCCGATGGCGAAGTAGATGTTCTCATAGACGATGCGCATGCACTTGCGGGCGATGCGGATGGCGGTGACGATCTTCAGCGGGTCGTCGTCCATAAGCACCACGTCCGCGGCCTCGATGGCGGCGTCGGACCCCAGGGCGCCCATGGCGATACCGATGTCCGCCCGGGACAGCACAGGGGCATCGTTGATGCCGTCGCCCACAAAGGCCAGCTTCTCCTTGCTCCCCTTCTGGGAAAGAAGGGCTTCCACCCGCTCCACTTTGTCCGCGGGGAGCAGCTCGCTGTGCACCTCGTCCACGCCCAGCTCCCCGGCCACCTGCCGGGCGACAGAATCCGCGTCGCCGGTGAGCATGACGGTTTTGCGGACGCCCGCCTTTCGCAGCTCCGCCACAGCCTGGGCGGAGGTGGGCTTTACCACGTCGGAGATCAGGATATGGCCGGCGTAGGCGCCGTCAACGGCCACATGGACCACCGTGCCCACGTGGTGGCAGGGAATAGGCTCCACGCCGACCTTCCGCATCAGCTTCTCGTTGCCCACCGCCACGGGAATGCCGTCCACTTTGGCGGTGACGCCGTTGCCGCTGATCTCCTCCACCTCGGTCACGCGGTCCCTGTCGAGGGGTTTCCCGTAGGCGTCCTTCAGACTGCGGCTGATGGGGTGGGAGGAAAAGCTCTCCGCCAGGGCTGCATACTCCAGCAGACGGGCCTCGTCCATGTCGCTGTGGTGGACGCCCGCCACCTCAAAGACGCCCCGGGTCAGGGTGCCGGTCTTGTCAAAGACCACATACTTTGTCTGGGACAGGGCCTCCAGATAATTGGAGCCCTTGACAAGCACGCCCGCGCGGCTGGCGCCGCCGATCCCGGCGAAAAAGCTCAGGGGGATGCTGATGACCAGGGCGCAGGGGCAGCTGATGACCAGGAAGGTCAGGGCGCGGTAAATCCACTGTCCCCAAGCCGGCGGGTTGCCCGTCAGCAGCAGGAACAGGGGGGGCAGCACCGCCAGGGCCAGGGCGCTGTAGCATACGGCGGGCGTGTAGTAGTGGGCGAACCGGGAGATGAACTGCTCGGACCGGGACTTTTTGGAGCTGGAGTTCTCCACCAGATCCAGGATCTTGGACACGGTGGACTCCCCAAACTCCCGGGTGGTGCGGATCTTCAGAACGCCGGTCATATTGATGCAGCCGCTGATCACATCGTCGCCCGGCTGCACGTCACGGGGAAGGCTTTCGCCGGTGAGGGCGCTGGTGTTCAGCGACGCCCTGCCCTCCGTCACAACGCCGTCAATGGGGACCTTCTCCCCGGGCTGGACCACGATGACGGTACCGACGGCCACCTCGTCCGGGTCCACCCGCTCCAGCCCGTTTTCACCCTCCACATTGGCGTAGTCGGGCCGGATGTCCATCAGCTGGCTGATGTTCCTGCGGCTCTTGCCCACGGCGTAGCTCTGGAACAGCTCGCCGATCTGGTAGAAGAGCATGACGGAGACGCCCTCCCTGCAGTCGCCCAACAGGATGGCGCCCACGGTGGCCACCGCCATGAGAAAGTTCTCGTCAAAGACCTGCCCGTTGCGGATGCCCTTCAGGGCTTTGAGCAGGATGTCATAGCCGATCACAAAGTAGGGGATCAAATACAGCGCCGTGCGCAGGTCGTCGGACACAGGCAGAAAGGCCAGTAGGAGCATCAGCGCCGCAGCAGCTATGATCCTGAGCAGTACTTTTTTTTGCTTTTTATTCAAGGGTCATCCCTCCAGTCCCCCATGGGGGAGTGTGATAGGTCAGGTCGCTTACAGGAAGATCTCGCAGTCGTCCTCCACTTTTTTGCAGTTCTTCAGGACCTCCTGCATGACGGTCTTGGGGTCCTGCCCGTCCTCAAACTCAACGATCATTTTCAGAGCCATGAAATTGACCGTGGCATTGGCCACGCCGGGCGTCTTCCGGGCGGCCTCCTCCATTTTGTTGGCGCAGTTGGCGCAATCCACATCGATCTTGTAAGTCTTCTTCATGGGGATCCTCTCCTTAAAATAAATTAACAAATGAACAATTGTTCAAACGTTAACTGGATTATAAGCCTGAGCCAGGAAAATGTCAATAGGCTTTTTGATTATTTTTGCGGGATAGCGGCGCGGCAGTAGAAAAAAGATTCTGGACGGAACAGCAGTTCCGGATCCTTTGATAGCTCGCCGTGGCTATATCGAATTTGCGGATTTTTGTGTGCTGTTTGCCAAATTGCGGTTGCATGGCCTCTTGTGTACGGCCTATAATAAAAGTGCAACTTTTAGTAAACGGAAACTGATATTCCCATGCTGTCAGAAAATGGAGGGAGGCTTCTTAAATGGAAAGAAACGCCAGCCGCTGGCGGAAACTTCTGATGTTGGGGTTAGCCGTACTCGTTGTTGTCGCTGCTGCTATCCCGTTTTTGTTGCCGGATCAAAAGGAAGAGTGGCTCCCATCCAAAAAGGAACTGAGTACTTATGAGCTATATATAGCCAATTTTGGCACAGGGGATGAGATGAGAACAGTTCCGGATGAGGCTTTCCATAAGGAAGTTATTTCCCTGTGTATGAAAGCGGAACCATATAGACGCTTTTTGGATATCTTTGACCTTGTGCTGGGAGAGAGTGCCCCGGATGTTTACTTCATCTTTGAAAAAGATTCCACTCAGTATATACTCTCTTTTATTGATCCGGATGAGCAGCTGTCCTTGGATAATATCCATCGTGAGCAGCCTGTGCTTCTGGTGCGCAAATGTACTGTGGGGGTTGCCCCCCAAGGTTATAAGGTTCGGGATACCGAATGGGTATGGTACGGTACTCTGCCTGTGCTGGAGTATACCGAATTACTGCATATGGGACTTTCTTACTGGGACGGAGAACCCATCAAAAAATAGAGGTCCAGATACCTGGACCTCCATTTAACCTGTCGAGAAACCCGTCTTTGGCTTCTGGCGAAAGACGGGTTTCTTGACAGGCTGGGACAGTTTTAAACCGAAAACTAATCAAAAACTAATAGAGCCTTGCTATAATAAGCTCGGAGGTTTTTCTATGAATCAGAAGATTTTAATTATTGAGGACGAGGAAGCGATTCAGAAAATACTCTCTGAACCACTTACCTTCGCAGGATATAAAGTGACTACCGCATCAGATGGTCTTGAAGGAATCAACGCATTTCATGCACAGGCGTTTGACTTAATCCTTTTGGACATTATGCTGCCTAAAATTGATGGATATACCGTGTGCGAAATGATACGGCAGGAGTCACAAATCCCGATTATCCTTTTGACGGCACTCGATACGGAGGATGCTCAGATAAAGGGGTTTGACAAACTGGCGGATGATTATATCACAAAGCCATTCTCCATAAAACTGGTGTTAAAGCGCGTGGAGGCTTTATTGCGGAGGGCAACCCATAATAACGAAGATGAAACGATCCGATACAAGGGACTATCCATCAATGAAGCGGAACGGAGGGTCTGCGTCGATGGAAAAGAAGTTTCGCTTACCCACTTGGAGTTTGAAATATTGTTGTTGTTTATGAAAAACAAAGGGCGGGTATTTTCAAGAGATGATTTGTTAAACCTTGCTTGGGGCTACAACTTCGTTGGTGATGAAAAAGGCGTAAACTTCCACATTATGAATTTACGCAGGAAGCTGAATGTTGATTATATCGAAACGGTCAGAGGGGTGGGATATAAAATTGCGAAAGAAAATTAGGAACAGCCTGAGTATCAAAGTGTTTTTATGGGTTTTTGTCGCTCTTACTGTTTGCAGTACGATTATATATGCCATTGTGCTGACAGTATTGCCGAAGCAATATCAGATTACATCAGACAAGCAGATGGAACAAAATGTTAATACGCTTGTTTCTGAGCTTCTTAGTATGCGTTACAATGACGGTATCCAAAAAATCTATAATTTTTGTATCCAGAATAACGCCACTGCAATGCTGATAGACGATAAGAATACTGTAAATTTTGGAGAACTTCAATCAAATGAACAGACTGTCGCAACATCTACAATCAGCACTGATATTGCTTTTTCGGATAGTGAAACAGAATATTTGCTGGTACTATCGTCTGTAACACAGGCGGCAGAACGGATTTCCAATCTCATGCTGCGCTTTTTACCTGTTGTGTTTTTCATTATTATCCTGCTGTCTGTGCTAAGTGGTTTTATTTGCAGTAAAGTGATTGTTACGCCTATTGCAAAAATCAGCCAAATTTCCAAGCGCATGACCTCGCTCGATATGACTTGGCGCTGCGAAATAGAAAGCAATGATGAAATCGGTGTACTTGCTTCCAGCCTGAACACAATGGCAAATCGGCTGCAAACCACGATGGAAGAATTGGAGAATGCCAATGTGCAGCTCACGGCAGATGTAAAGAAGTTTCAGGCATTAGAGGAACAACGGAGAAATTTTTTTGCAGCGGTGTCCCACGAACTGAAAACGCCGCTGACAATCCTAAAGGGACAGATTGAAAATATGATTTTAGGGTATGGAGATTACCAAAATCACGAAAAGTATCTGCCCGAAGCACTGAAAGCAACAGAAAATATTGAGTATCTCGTTAAGGAAATTATCACTATATCAAAAATGGAAAGTATGGACCTGCAAGATACCTCGCAGGATATTTCACTACTTTCCTCTGTCAATGAAACAATAGAAGCTCTTTTGCAGCTTGCAAAAGATAAGAATATTCAGATACACCAAAATATCAGCAGAGATATAATAATTTCTGCAAATCTCAATCTATGGAAGAAAGCGTTATCCAATATAATCGGAAACGCAATCCGACATTCTCCCTGCGATGAGGAAGTTTTCATCTCTTTGCAGTCTTTAGAACAAGGAAATGTCCTTGTCGTTGAAAATACAGGCGTATCTATTTCAGAAGATGACCTACCGCATATGTTCACTCCATTCTATCGGGCAGATAAATCAAGGAGCAAAGCCACAGGTGGAAGCGGTCTGGGGCTATATATTGTCAAAACAATTCTTGACCTGCACGGTATGACCTATTGCATAAAGAACACAGGCAAGGGCGTAGCCTTTTTCCTTTATCTAATAAATTGATAATCACTTCGTCCCGCAAAAAGCTGTCAGCAGTTCGCTGGCAGCTTTTTTGCAATCAAATCAAACAAATCAAAGCCTTATAAAAATCAAATCAAAAACTAACCGAAGCACTGTATGATAGATTGCAGAAAGGAGTTGAACACACCAAATGAATTTTGCGAAAAGAGCTGCTTTGTATGTTTCACGCAAAAAAGGGAAAACACTTACCCTGTTTCTTTTGATTTTCATAGTTGCTGTTTTTTTGATTTCGTGTTTTGGCGTTTTAAAGGCATCAGAACACCTGTCAAAAGATATTCGGACTTCTCTGGGTGCCGCATTTTATATTCGGGCAAATACCGAGGTTTCAATGAATGAAAACGGCGAGGCAGAAGTTAAGAAAAATAGCATCCACATTTCTCAAAACGAGATAGATGAGATTATGAGAACAGGCGAAATCAAATATTGTAACCCTATCAATTACGGATTTGCCAAAAGCGAGGGACTGAGGTTTATCCCCGGGGAAAAGCATACCGATAAAAGCAACATGGGTAAGGTAACTGCACTTCGCTTTTCCGCACTTGCGCCAAGTTTCGCAGAAGAAACCGCCGTTTTAGTAGAAGGCAAACATATTACCGAAGCAGATAACGGAAAAATTCTGATCAGCGAGCAGTTGGCAAGTGCCAATCAGCTATCAGTTGGCGACACGCTGACATTGACCCACGCCAAGCTCGGTGAGGCTGATGGCGCGTACATTGATGAAATACCCGTCAAAACCGCTTATGTTCAAGTGGAGATATCTGGAATTTACAAGCTAAACAACGAAGACGCTTCCATTAAACCAACAGCGGGTCTTGCTGAAAATGAAATCTACGCAAGCCTCGATGTTTTGGAGAAGCTGCACGAGAGTGAAGCAGGTATTTACACTGGGGAAGTCGATTTTTATATTACCGACCCCGCAAAACTTGATGACATTACCCGAAATGTTCAGCTATTATCATCCATTGACTGGACAACACATTTTATCCGTACTAATGATTTTCAATATTCCAAAATAGCCGACGAGCTTCAAGCTCTCGGTGACTTGGTAAAAATTCTGCTTATCCTCGTATCTATCGTCAGCACAGCGGTTCTTACCTTGATATTAACCATGCGTATTCGTGGACGGATGCAGGAAGCAGGGATTTTACTTTCGGCAGGAATCTCTAAAAAACAGATTTTAGCCCAATTCTTGTTGGAGGTATTGTCGGTTGCGGCCTTTGCGTTGATTTTATCCTATATTGCTTCTCTGGGCATGACAAGACTTCTGGGACATAGCGTGTTTGGTGAACTGCAGCCGAGTCTACTGAATGAGGAAATGCTGACAGCAGGAACTACAAACAGTATCCAAATCGAAAACTATTTGAAGCTGAGCGGAGGGTCAATATCGCTGATTTACTTGTGCCAGCTAATCGTAATTGCGGTTTCAACTTTTGTGTCGTCCATCCTGATTATGCGTTTGAAGCCAAAAGAAATTTTATCAAAAATGAGTTAGGAGGATTTCAAAATGGGTTTTATGAAAAGAGCAGGCTTGTACTGCCTAAGACAGCGATTTAAGACTATCATATTGTTTTTGGTACTGACGCTGATCGCAACATTTATACTTACCGGCATTGCTATCCGTGACGCATCCAAAGGCGCAACCGCAGATGTTCAGACAGCTATCGGCGGAAAAATTATGCTTGACCTTGACGCGGAGGGGCATATGGGAGGCGGCCAACAAAACCAATGGGGAACAGTTTACAGCTACAACGGAGATCTGATTACCGAGGATATTGTAAAAGCAATTTCAAAGGTTGACGGCGTTGTGGATTACAATACTGAGGACACAGCGGCTTATTACGGCGCAGGTGTTGATTTCAAGTATTTACCCGCTGCTTTCGGATTAAGCTATACGCCATATGTTGAATGTTCCGCTTATACCGCAACACTATCGTCCGAAAAATGCTCTAAATTTCAAAGCGGCAAATACAAGCTGGTGGACGGCAGACACATTACGCCAGATGATAAGCACACCTGCTTGATTTCTAAAGAGCTCGCCGATTATAACAAGCTATCTGTTGGCGATAAAGTAAAAATGTATTCTCTGGACTCAGACGCTATATCAGAGTTTGAAATCGTAGGAATTTTTGACGGAACGGAAGGCGCTTCGGGAAATGCTCTTACAGTAGATGAAATTCCTGCAAACTGCGGATATATCGACTGTGCAACACTGTTTGAACTGTTCGGGGATGAACTAAACGGCTATCAACAGTTGACAATCTATGTGGAAGACCCTGTCAGCGTTCAGAATGTTTACGACAGAATTTCTGCTCTGCCTGAGCTAAAGGGAAAGACTCTAAAACTCAGCATTGATACGGACGAGTATGATGTGGTATCTACGCCGCTCACGTCCTTACAAAAGCTGGTAAATGCAACCATTGTCATCATTTCAGTTGTCAGTGCTGTTATTCTAACCCTGCTTTTGACAATTTGGATCAGAGGCCGTAAAAAGGAAATCGGCATTTTGCTTTCCGTTGGCAAAAGCAAGGCGAATATCATTTTGCAGCTCTTTACGGAAACTTTTGTTGTGGCTATTGTTGCGTTTGCAATGTCCATACCATTCAGTAATCTGATAGCTGCAAAAGCAGGCGAGTTTCTGGTGTCAAGGGTGACAACAGGAACAGCCGATCTCAATGTGCAACTTGACGCAGCTTATCTACTCCCGCTTTGTTTGATTGGTATTTTGCTGATTGCTGTAGCTGTTATTGTATCATCGTGGACGGTTGTTTGTTCAAAACCAAAAGATATTCTTACTAAAATGAGTTGAGGAGGACAGGTCAATGAGTATCTTAGAAACTCGCAATATCAAGTATTCCTATGACGGAAAGAAAGCGGTTCTTAAAAATGTGTCTACCGAATTTGAGGTCGGAAAAATCTATGCAATCCTCGGTCCCTCTGGGTGCGGTAAAACAACGCTCCTTTCCCTGCTTGGGGGACTGGACAGCCCATCCGATGGTCAGGTGCTGTTTGAGGGAGAGGACATAGAAAAGAAGGGTCTTGCCCTCCATCGAAAAAACAATGTGGCATTCATCTTTCAAAGCTACAATTTGATTGACTATATGACACCTGCCGAGAATGTGGCTTTGACCTCCAAACTGCCGCCGCTGCCTATCTTGGAGCGTTTAGGGCTTACAAAGGAAGAAGCAAAGCGGAACGTGCTGAAGCTCTCTGGAGGTCAGCAGCAGCGGGTAGCTATCGCCCGGGCGTTGGCTTCTGATGCCAAAGTAATTCTTGCAGACGAGCCGACAGGAAACCTTGACGAGGATACGGCTGTTGAGATTACAGCTATCCTAAAGGAGTGCGCCCATCAGATGAACAAATGCGTAATCATCGTAACGCATTCTAATGACCTTGCAAAGCAAGTGGATGTAGTGCTTCGTTTGAAAAAAGGTGAGTTACAAGAATTATGAGAATGGAATGGATACGCTGCCCTATTTGCAGCGGTAAAACGAGATTGTAGATACGGGAAAATACGGAACGGAAAAACTTTCCGCTCTATTGTCCAAATAAACTCTCCTTAAACCGTGAAGGTGTGACTACCTTTGCGGTTTTTCTTTTGCCGTTTTTGTAGGAACACGCCGCAGGGCTGTTTCTGGTGTGGGCTGCCGTTCACCGCCTGCCAATCTGAATGTTCAATAAAAAACAAAAAGAACTCCAGAATTAAAAAATCTGGAGTTCTCTTCATGGCAGCGGGAGAAGGATTCGAACCCTCACATACGGAGTCAGAGTCCGCTGTGCTACCTTTACACAATCCCGCTACATTTGTCGCGAACAGGTATTATTATAGCGGTTTTCTTTCATTTGTCAATAGGGATTTTTCAAAAAATCGGGATAATTTCGCAAGCGGGCGGGCCGGCGGCGGGGAGGGAAAAAAGTTTACTGGAATCGGGCGGTTTTCATTGACATTTCAGCCGGATAGACTATAATCTAATATATCATATTAGTTTAGGCGGTTCGAAAAATGACATACAAAATTATATGCGACAGCTGCACGGATCTCCCTCCGGAGCTGCTGTTGGATCCCCATTTTGTCAAAGTGCCTCTCACCATACAGGTAGGGCCTGAGACGGTGATAGATGACGAGAGCTTCCGCCAGGGAGAGCTTTTGCAGAAGATGCGGGCCTGGCCGGACGCGCCCAAGACCGCGTGCCCCTCTCCGGCGCGGTATTTGGCGCAGTTTGACGATGAGAAGGACAATTACCTGATAACACTTTCAGGATGCCTCTCCGGCTCCTATAACGCCGCCATGCAGGCGCGGGCTATCTACCGGGAGGAGGGCGGCGCCGCCAATGTCCATGTGTTCAATTCCCGTTCCGCGTCGGCCGGGCAGGTGCAGGTCGCGCTGCTGATCCGGGAACTGGCCGGGCAGGGGCTGGCCTTTCACCAGGTCGTGGAGCAGGTGGAGGCCTATATAGACCGGATGCAGACCACCTTTGTGCTGGAGAATTTGGAGAATTTGCGGAAAAACGGCCGCCTGACAAAGGTGCAGTCCCTCGTGACCGGCGCTCTGCGGGTCAAGCTGCTGATGGGCTCCACGGAGAAGGGGGAGATCCGGAAACTGGGACAGGGACTGTCCATCCGCCAGACGCTGGCCAGGATGGTTTCCCACATGGCCGACTGCGGGGACCATGGGGGCCGCCGTCTGGTGATCGCCCACTGCAATTGCCTGGAGCGGGCGGAATACGTCCGGGAGCTGGCGCGCCAGCGCTGCCAGTTCGGGGAGATCCTGATCGTGCCTACCGGCGGGATATCCACCGTGTACGCCAACGACGGCGGCGTTATCACAGCCTATTGATATAATATGGAAAGGTAAGACCTCCGGCGGAGCCGGAGGTCTTACCTTTATGGATGGAAGGAACGCTTTTAACGGTTTTGCTTGGACGCGGTGATCCATCAGGCGGGGACTTTGCAGGCTTTTCCAACAGCCATGATATAGCGGATGAGCGCATACAGGACCAGGATAGTTGCAATAATGGTTTCCACCAGGACCACCGGGGACAGCCAGGTAACAGAGTAGCCCAGGTTGGTCAGGCAGGCCATCGACTGCTTGGCGGCAATGGCGGTAATGACCATGGGGAAGGTAAAGGCCGCGTAGCTGGGGAAGAAGGGAAGCTTCAAAAAGCCGGGCAGGCGGCACAGGACAACGATGTACACCAGGGTGGAGGCGGCCAGCATCCCCCACACCATCGCCGCGCTCTTGGGGGAGACAGACTGGATATAGCCGGCCAGGCAGAGGCTGATGGGGGCGGCGTAGATGCAGAAGAGGGGCTTGGGCGGATCCTTCTGGACCGGGAGCTTCACATAGCGCACAGTGACAAGGACCAGCAGGATAATCAGGCAGACGAAGCCGAACCAAAAGGCCCAGGTACCCACAGTCCCCGCTTTGTCAAAGGCCGGGGCGGTCAGGCTGGCCACCACGATACCCACATAGACGATGAAGTAGCTGGCGAAGACCTTGGAGAGATCCAGTTTTACCACGAATTTGACCGTGAACCAGATGATCAGCGCGACATGGAGCGCAATGCCCAGATACCAGATGACCTGGGCCGCGGAAGCGCCGATATAGGGCTTGGCGTAGACCGACAGCAGCATGGTCGCCATGGGGAAGGTACCGGAGACGCTGGCCACCACAGGGTCCTGCATGGCCTGGCAGACGCCCTTCCAGCAGAAGATCGCCTTCAGCACCAGGCACAGCCACAGCACCGCGGCCAGGGCGCCGAGTACGAGGCGGACGCCCTCGCTGTAGCTTTGCAGCAGATTGCCCAGGGCGGCCAGGCCCAGCATAACGCCGGCAATGGGGATGGGCAGGGCTTTCAGAAAGTTTTTCATACGCTTATTCCTCGTCAGTGTTTTTGATCCCGAGCTCGCGGCAGATGATCTCGGCGACCTTCCAGGCGCACAGGCCGGTAAAGCGGATGCACTGCTCCTTGTGCTCGCCCTTGCCCATATCAAATTCACGGGTCAGGACGCGGCAGCAGATCGCGTTTTTGCCGTTGGCCGCCTTAAACCAGTCGTGCAGCTCATGGGTCAGGGCCATGCACTTGTTGACTTTTGGATCCTGGGGGCCGGCCTGCTCCGTGCGGCCGAAGAACATGCCGAGGGCCAGGACGCCGCCGTTCAGGGCGCCGCAGGTGCAGCCCGAGCGGCCGATGCCCACCGCCATACCGGAAGACATGGCGATGACCTCCTCCGGGACGTCCAGATCAAAATTGGATCGGACAGCGGCCATGAGCGCCTCGCAGCAGAAATATCCCCCGCGGAAATTGTCCTCTGCGTCTTTCTGGATTTTCTTCAAACTTACCTCTTTTGCGCGGATTTCCATTGTAAATTTCCTCCTTTTTGTTAAAAAAACCAATCCCAACGCAAATATTATAGTGATTTTTTGTCGAAAAAGCCAATCGTTAATTTTAATACAAAGTGTGGCTTTCATAGATTAATCATATAGTATCCCGCGCTGGCTCCTGCGCCGCCCTGCTGTTCCGACAGAAGGAACAGGCTGCATGGGGGGAACACGCAGCAGAGCGGAGCTGATGAAATCGTCGGCAGATATACAGCAGAGGAGTCCGCTTAAGTAGATATAGCCAAACCAGTCGAGCCGGCGGGCGGCAAGATGAACGGGATGTAAATTTTACCTGCGGTTCCGGTCGTTCGGCGTCAGGAGGCGCTCCCGCAATGCGTATGGCAAAGCACGGGAGAAATTGGGGAAACGCCGCTGCCTATCCGGGAAATGCTTCCCCAAAACCAGGGGTTTTGCTCTGTCATGGGGCTGGGCGCAGATGAAGCAGGATCATATTTTTGTTTCAAGCCCCGGTCGCCGAATGTATCCGGATTTTTGCCCTTTGCACTGGCAAAGGGATCGCTTGCTAAATTGACAAGAACCCTCTGACAAAATGGAGCCGCAGGAATTGACTTTGTTCGCAGTTGTGAGTACAATGATAATGGTGTGTTATAGGAATCTGACAGTGCGGATGAAATAGTGGAGACGAGCCTATGGAATATTTATCGATAAGGCAAGTTTCGGGAAAATGGGGAATTTCAAAGCGGCGTATACAGACTTTATGCGCAGAGGGGCGGGGCCCCGGAGCCCTGCGGGCAGACAGCGCAGGAGACAGCTGCGCCTGAGGGGCTGTCTCATTGGAAAAGGAGAAGATCATGGCCGAGACATACACAATCAAAACGATTGCCCGTATCCGCAGCGACTTTCCCACCAAGTTCGGTATCCCTCGGCAGAGCGGGCTGGTGGAAGAGCTGCATGCTGACATCGTGTTTGAACCGGCGTACCGGGATCCTGAGGCGGTGCGGGGCCTGGAGGATTTCTCCCATATCTGGCTCATCTGGCAGTTTTCCCAGGCAGTGCGGGATTCCTGGTCCCCCACGGTGCGGCCGCCCCGGCTGGGGGGCAACAGGCGCATGGGCGTGTTCGCCACCCGCAGCCCCTTCCGCCCCAATGCCCTGGGCCTCTCCTGCGTCAGGCTGGAGGGGGTTGTGTGCCATCCTGATTTGGGGCCGGTGCTCCATGTGGCGGGGGCCGATCTGATGGACGGCACGCCCATCTATGACATCAAGCCCTATGTCCCCTATGCCGACGCCCATCCGGCGGCGCTGGGGGGCTTTGTGGACCAGGTTCAAAGATGCCGGCTGGAGGTGGATTTCCCGGCGGCGCTGCTGGCGGCGGTGCCGGAGGAGAAGAGGCAGGCTCTCGTCGGCGTGCTGGCCCAGGATCCCAGGCCCCCCTATCAGGAGGACCGATCCCGGGTGTACGGGCTGGCCTTCGGCGGTGTGGATGTAAAATTCTCTGTGGACGGGGAGCGGCTCACCGTGCTGGGCGTATCTCAGGCGGATGAGCGGCAGGATCTCCCGGGGAGAGGAGAGATCAGTCTGTCCAAAAAGCCTCGCAGAGTTTCGCCGTCCGCAGACGGCGAAAAGAAATGAAATCGTTTTTCCGGCGGCGTGTACGCAGGAAAAACACTTCTCGCGGAGCGAGCGTCGAATTGTCCGCTGAAAGCGGACAACCGAGGCGCAGAGCGCAGCGTTTTCCTCTTCAAAAAAGTGGCAAAGCCACTTTTTTGACAGTCTCAGCGCTCCCCACGGCTTGAGCCGTGGGGAGCGCCGTCATATCATGCCCGCTGCGCTCCGCGCTGGAAGCCCCGCCGGTACTCCCGGGGGGTGACGCCGTAGCGCAGCTTAAAGTAGCGGTTGAAGTTGGACAGGTTTTCAAAGCCGACCTCTCCCGCGATGCAGAGGACTGTGTCGTCGCTCTGGCGCAGGCGCTCCGCCGCCGCTGCCAAGCGGCGCTCGTTGAGATAGGCAATAAAGCTGCTGCCCGTCATTTTCTTGAACCAGCGCATGAAGTGACTGGTACTGCACCCGCAGCAGGCGGCCATCCGCCCTACTGTCAGCGGCTGCGCGTAATTTTCCTCCACCTGCTGCAGCACAGCCTTCAGACGGGCCGTGCCCGGCGGTTCCGCGGCGACGGGGTCTGGCTGCATGCGCAGCAGCAGGAACAGACACTGCAGCATCGCCGCCTTGACGCCCAGCTCATACCCCTCCCCCCGCTCGCCGCACAAAAACTCCACGTCCGCCAGACAGGCGGACACCTGGCTGTAGCCGCCCTGCCCGGGCTGCAGGCGGCGCGGCAGAGCCAGCTGCCCCGCCGCCAGCGGGACGAGGTACTGCTGGGCGCAGATATCGGCGGCGCCGGAACCTAAAAAGCTGACGTCAAAGATGATGTTTTCATATTCCATGACCTGCCCGGGCAGCCCCCGCAGTCCGTGGAGAGTACCCGGTGGCAGGATGAAAAGATCCCCGCCCCCGGCGTCCATTGCCTGGGGGCCTATCTGTACCAGCCCGCGCCCCTTTTTGACAGAGATGAGCTCCATGCTCTTGTGCCAGTGCAGGGCGACGGAGGGAAAATCCCGGGGGATGGTGCAGGGATAGATATTAAAGGGGAAGAGCACGCTGCCGTGCTGTTTTGTCTCCTGAAAATCCTGGGCGCGTTCCATGGCCGGGCCCCCTTTCGTGCTTTCTGCGACTTACACAGGCTTGTTGGATAGGATTATATCATAGTTTGCGGATATTATACAAGATAGCGGGATAAAAAAGCGATAATATAATTATAATGCGTGGGGAAGGGATCCTTCAGGCGCAGGTAAACTGTTCCCTGTCTCAGAAAGGAGCGTCTTTTATGGAGCAGACGATACAGCAAAGGCTGGAAGCTCTCTGCGGTAAGCCGGTGGCCCATGCCTCCGACCGGGAGCTGTACGCGGCCCTCCTCCGGCTGGTGCGGGAGGAGGCCCGGGGCCGTGTGCGCCCCGCCGCGGGAAGAAAGCTGTACTATATTTCCGCCGAGTTTCTGATCGGCAAACTTTTGTCCAACAACCTCATCAACCTGGGGCTCTACGACCAGGTCCGCTCGTGCCTGGCCGAGAACGGCAGGCGTCTCTCTGATCTGGAGGAGCTGGAACCGGAACCCAGCCTGGGCAACGGCGGCCTGGGCCGTCTGGCCGCCTGCTTCCTGGACTCCCTGGCAACCCTGGACCTGCCCGGCGACGGCATTGGCCTGCGCTACCACTGCGGGCTCTTCCGCCAGACGTTCAAGGACGGCCTGCAGAAGGAGACGCCGGACCTCTGGCTGGGGGATCCCGGCTGGGCAGAGCGGACAGAGACCGTGTATCCCGTCAGCCTGGCGGGCAGGACCTATATGGCGCGGCTCTATCGGATCGCCGTCACGGGCTATGGCGGGCGGACCAACCAGCTGAACCTCTTTGACCTGGACACGGTGGACGAGGGGATCATCCGGGAGGGCATCTCCTTTGACAAAACCGATATCGACCGGAACCTGACGCTGTTCCTCTATCCGGACGACTCCGACGAGGCGGGGCGTATCCTGCGGATCTATCAGCAGTACCTGATGGTCAGCGCCGGCGCACAGCTGATTCTGGATGAGTGCGCCGCCAGGGGCAGCAACTACCACGATCTGGCCGATTACGCCGCCATCCAGATCAACGACACCCACCCCAGCATGGTCATCCCTGAGCTGATCCGGCTGCTTGGGGAGCGGGGGGTGGCTTTCCAGGAGGCCGTTGGGATCGTCACACGGGCCTGCGCCTACACCAACCACACCATCCTCTCCGAGGCGCTGGAGAAGTGGCCCATGGAGCACCTGGAACAGGTGGTCCCCCAGCTGACGCCTGTCATCCGGCAGTTGGATGCGCTGGCCCGCGCGCGTACAGAAGATGAGAGCACCGCCATCATTGACACGGGAAACCTGGTGCACATGGCCCACATGGATATCCACTTTACCCACTCCATCAACGGCGTGGCGGCCCTGCACACGGAGATCCTGAAAAACAGTGAGCTGGCAAACTTCTACCGGCTCTACCCGGAGAAGTTCAACAACAAGACCAACGGCGTCACCTTCCGGCGCTGGCTGCTGGCCTGCAATGGCGCCCTTACCGCCGCCATTGAGGAGCGGATCGGCGGCGGCTTCCGGAAGGACGCCGGCGAGCTGGAGAAGCTGGCGGACTTCGCCGGGGACGCCCGGACCCTGGAGGAGCTGGCCCGCATCAAGGCCGGGAACAAAAAGGATCTTGCCCGCTGGCTGTGGGAGAAGCAGGGGGTGACGGTGAATCCCAATGCCATGTTCTCCATCCAGTCCAAGCGCCTCCACGAGTACAAGCGCCAGCAGCTGAATCTGCTGTATCTGATCCACCAGTACTTTGAGATCAAGGCCGGGCATCTGCCCCCGGTCCCGCTGGTATCCATCTTCGGCGCCAAGGCCGCCCCGGCCTACACCATCGCGAAGGATATCATCCATGCCCTGCTCACGCTCTCCCGTGTGATAGCGGACGATCCCCAGACCGCACCCTGGCTGCAGGTCGTGTTTGTAGAGAACTACAACGTGACCGCCGCGGAGAAGATGATCCCCGCCTGCGACCTCTCAGAGCAGATCAGCCTGGCCAGCAAGGAGGCCAGCGGCACAGGCAACATGAAATTTATGCTCAACGGCGCGGTGACGCTGGGCACCATGGACGGGGCC
>CABKMV010000016.1 GCA_902373635.1 uncultured Oscillospiraceae bacterium | reverse complement strand
TTCCACCGCAGTTCTTCCTATGGAAAAACAGATGGCTCTACCCCATTAACAGGGCGACAGCCGAAGCTGGACGCGAAACCCGGCAGAGATCAGATGCCCGAAGGATCTGAAATTCGGCGGCTGGATGCTTACAGAATACCACCCAGTCCGATGGAACCGGGGGCCGGGGTGTCCCCGGCGGCGTTTTGGTTACTTTGCCGCCGAGGGCAAAGTAACCCGCGCCGGAGCGCGGAACTCCCTGAAAAAATACTTATTCAGTGGCTGGATGCTATTAGGATACCACCCAGTCCGATCAGACAAAGGATTCCAAAACCATTGGTTTTGGCGCATTTTTGGGTACTTTTTGTGCGCACAAAAAGTACCCCAGGGCGTGGGGCGGGGAGCCCCACAAAAAACGAGGCTGTGGCCGGCCAGGCCCACAAAAGAGAAAGGCTCCACATCACAAGAGGAGGAAGCTGCATCTATGCAGATCAAATATCAAAATATCATCCTGCGGGACATGCGGGAGAGCGACATCGAGGATTGGTTTCGTTGGAAAACCACTGAAACGGAGTGGAGCGAGTGGGATGCCCCCTGGGAGGAGCTGGATCCCTCTCTCGATCCGGAAGAATACCGGAAAGAGGAGCTGGAGCGGATTCAGACGCGGAAAACGGATCACCGGTTTCGACTGGAGATCGATACCGCGGATGGTGTCCACATCGGCGCGGTCAACGCCTATTGTATTGATGAATCCTTCAACTGGGAGGCATACTTTGAAGAAGCGGACCGCCAAAAGCTCAACTGGGCCATGGGCATCGACATCTGCGACCGGGACTATTGGTCCGGCGGCTGGGGCACCCAGGCCCTGACCGCCTTTGTGAAGTACCATCTGCAAGAAGGTTATGTCAACCTATATACACAGACTTGGTCCGGAAACACCCGCATGATAGGGCTGGCGGAGAAGTTGGGCTTCCGGGAGTGCTGCCGGGAAAAGGGCATCCGCCACGTCCGGGGCGGGAGCTACGATGGCTTGACCTTCCGGCTGGACCGGGCGGCCTTTACGGAGCACTGCCAGCGCCTGGCGGCAGCGGCGCTGGAGCTCTATATCCCAAAGGTGGAGGACATGTGGTTCACCCGCCAGATGCAGGAGGACCCGGAGACCATGGCCTACAACGCTGGCTGGGACGTCAGCTATCCCGGCTACCACCCGGACACCGGCTGCATCGACTTTCCGGAGAGCCAGTGGGCGGCCAAGCACGCCCGCCTGGTGGGCCATGAGCCTGAGCAGTTCTATGCCTTTGTTCGGGAGAAAAGAACCGGGGACTTTGTGGGTGAAGTGAATTTCCATTACACCCCCTCTGAGGGCTGGTATGACATGGGAGTCGTCCTGTACGCGCCCTGCCGGGGCAGGGGCTATGGTTCCGCAGCCCTGGAGCTGCTGCTGCACCGGGCCTTTGTGGTATGCGGTATTCCCAAGCTCCACAACAGCTTTGAGGAGACCCGCGATCCAGGCCTCGCCACCCACCAAAAAGCCGGCTTTCGCCAGGTGGGGACCGGCGAGATATGCCGCTTTGGAAAGCCGGTAAAGCTCCTGGAGCTGGAGCTGACTCGGGTGGAATATCTGGGAAAACACAGGAATTAACAGAATTATTTGAAAAAACCCTTGCAAAGGGCGAAAAACCGTGATATACTATCATTCGGCTTTGTGGTGAGAACTGCAAATGCCCTCAGTTTACGAGGAAAGAGGTGAACAAGAGCAATGAAGGAAGGTATCCATCCCAATTATCAGCAGACTACTATTAAATGCGCCTGCGGTAATGTAATTGAGACAGGTTCCACGAAGAAAGATATCCGCGTGGAAGTCTGCTCTAAGTGTCACCCCTTCTTCACCGGCAAGCAGAAGCTGGTTGATACCGGCGGCCGCGTGGCCAAGTTCAACAAGAAGTTCGGTTTGGACAAGTGATTCCTGTTGGGCGGACTGCTTTGTAATCTAACTGCATAAATTGAGGGACTCGTACTTGCTGGGTTATATCCGGCCTGTACGGGTCCCTTATTTTTTTATGGTTGCGAATCAGCGCACGATGCTTTGCCAATCAACGAACTGTCCACTGAGGCTGTGGGTCAATTCCCCGTTGGCCACGGCCGGTATCCCGTTTACGAAGACGTACTCCATGCCGAAGGGATAGCGCCTGGGGTCCAGCAGATCGGAATTGGTGCGCAGCTGGTGGGGATCAAACAGAAGCAGATCCGCTTTGGCGCCCTCGGTGATTGTGCCGCGGTCCTGAAGGCGCATGATTTGGGCGGGCAGGCCCGTGATTTTATGGATGGTATCTTCAAAGCGCTGCTGGGGATAGGTCTGTATATAGTGGATCATGCCGTGGTAGGTATTGGGATTGGGGTAGTAACATGGCATGTCGGGTTTCTGATCATAGATGAACAGCGGGCTGAGATCCACAGAAAAACTGTCTGTGCCGATGGAGGCGTGTGGATCGTCGATCATTGCGGCAATGGCAGCCGGCTGGACCCCGCGCATGGGACGGAAAACTTTGGTATATGGGTCTTCCCGCAGCAGGCGAAGAACCATTTCTACGCTGTCAATGCCTGCTTCCCGGGCCAGCTCAAAAATTGTCCGATTTACGCAGCTGTCCTGGCTGCAGCGCAGTATAACGCAGGCGCGGTCCCACTCTGGATCAATCAGGGGATTGATGTCATAGAACTGACCGGAGTGGATGCGCCGGATAAGGCTCGCGCAATAGTCCGACTCGGTCAGGCGTTGGGCAAAGGCTTCGCGGGTGTCGCAGGAGAGAATCTCCGGCAGCAGGGCCATGGCCAGATCAGGGGCGTAGATGATGCCACCGGTGGTGTTTGGGATCACATCAATGTAGACATTCACCCCTTGCGTGCGATACTCTTCGATCAGGCGCAGGGTTTCACGTGCAGCGCATACAGCCAGGGCGTCGTTATCGGAGGGGAAGATTTCGTATCCGCTTGCCAGATGGGAGATTTGTAGCTGCACACCAGTTTTTTTTGCCAGTTCCAACGCTTCACGGACACCGTCGATCCTCCTCTGACGGCGGGCGGAGGCATCCCGAAGACCAGTCTTTCTCCAGTGGACAGTCAGGATTCCCTGGTAGGGCCGCAGACATTCACATAACTGGAGCAGCTCGTTTGGATCGGCAAAGCATCCCGTGGCATAATCGAGGCCAAGGGACAGCCCGCAGGCGCCTGCGTCCAGCGCCTCAATCAGGTACTCCTTCATGGCGTCGATTTCAGACTGGGTGGCGGCCCGGCGGTGATCCTCCCCCATGACCTGCGCGCGAATGGCGCCGTGCCCAACAAAGGAGACCATATTGACGCCCATTCCCTGGCGGGACAGCTTAGCCACATATTCGTGATAGGTGCGCCAGTCAAAGTCGACACCAAAGCGCTCCCGGATCAGCGGAGCCATTCCCTCCGGCGGCCCCAAAAGGGGAACATCGCCTGACCGTGAGCCGAAGCGCTGCAGGCACTCCATCTCTATGAATTGTGAGGTCCAGAACCTGTCACAGGGAGCGGGGGCGTAGCCGCACTGCCCCCCGACGAACGTCGTGACTCCTTGCATCAGGCTGCTCTCCATATATCGATAATAGGGTGCGGAAACGTCTCCGTGGGAATGCATGTCGATGAAGCCTGGGGTGACGGTCTTTCCTGTGCCGTCCAATACATATTTGGCCTGGGGAATCTGCGGCCCCAGATAGGAGATAATTCCGGCGGAGACAGCTAGGTTTGCCTGGTAGGCGTCCCGGCCGGTTCCATCCACCACACGGCAGTTTTTGATGAGATATTCGTGCATAAGGTACCACCTTTCTGTTGGAGAGTTATGTGGAAACCGGGGAGGAGTTCTTGGAGAATGTCCCCAATTTCAAATAGATTAGTCCAATAAGGATAGAGGCTGCGGACGCGATCGGCGCGGCCAATCCAACTTGAAACATACTGAAGGGTGTGATATGGCAGAAATAATAAGCCAATGGAACACGTACCAGCAGGGTGCTGATGAGGTTGCGCACCAGTGTGAACAGACTTTTTCCACAGCCGGAGAAGAATCCGGCCATACAAAAGGTGCCGCATACAAGCAGCGTGTCGTAGCTGAAGGAGCGCATGTACTCCCGTCCGGCGGCGATGATATCCGGATCCGGGGTATAGAGCCGCATGATCACATCGGGGGCAAAGCGCATGGCGGCAAAGGTAAAAAGGGACAGACACAGGGCAGAGAGAACCCCGGCATACAGTGTCTTCTTTGCGCGGGGCACATTGTGCGCACCGATGTTTTGGGCTACCATGGCGGATACGGACATGGAGAAGGAAGACGCCGGAAGACGAACAATGGAGCCAACCTTTTCCACAACGCCGATGGCAGAAGATGCTATAAGGCCATGGCGGTTTATCATGGAGTTGATGAACATGAAAGATACATTCACCAAGAGGCCCTCCACAGCAACTGGCAGGCCCAGTTTTATGAGGGAATGCAAAATGGGAAAATCGATCCGCAGGGTTTTCCAGGCAAGCACGTCTGAGCGATAGACCTTTTGCAGCTTGCGTGCGGCGAACAGTACGCTGGTGCCCTGGGCGGCGACCGTGGCGTATGCCGCACCTGCCGGCCCCATACCAAACCCCGCGATCAGCAGGAGGTCGCCGAGGACGTTTATACCACAGGCGATGGCAATAAAAAGGAGAGGGCTTTTGGAATCTCCCAGTCCGCGCAGGATAGCGCTGAACACGTTGTATCCTGTGGCTAGCAGCAGCCCGCCGCCGCAGATCATCATGTAGGTATGAGCCGCCGCCACCGACTCCTCGGGCACATTCATGGCCCGAAGAATCCACGGGGAGAGTACCACGGTCAGGATGGAAATCCCCGCACCCAGGATGGCAAAGAAGCAAAAGATCGTCCCAATGGTTTTCCGTATCTCCTCGTATTGCCGGGCACCCAGTTGCTGGCCGATCAGCACCATACCTCCGGAGACAAAGCCGGTGATAAAGAAGGTAATGACATGGATGATCTGGCTGGCATTGGAGATAGCGGCCAAGTCGGAGGAGAGAGGTGAAAATTGACCGACGATGATCAGATCTGCCGTGCCATAGAATACCTGAAGAATGTTGGCCAGCAGGAAGGGAATGGTAAAGCGGACAAGGGAGCGGACAAGGTTTCCCTCTGTCAGCTGCGGGCGGATATGCGTATCTCTGCTGTGCTCCATCAGCAGTTACCGCAGTATTTGCCCTGGAGATAGGCAAGGAAGTCATCTGTGCCCAATGGCTTGCCAGAGATCCGCTCAATGGTCTCAGATGCGTTGAACAAATTGCCATAGCGGAAGATATTTTCCTGCATCCAACTATTAAGGGGAGCGAAGTTGCCACTACGGATTTCCTTATAAACGTCGGGGACTGCTTTCAGCAGGACGGAGCGGATCTGAGCGCCATATAGGTTCCCTAGCGCATAGCTCTGGAAATAGCCCAAATAGCCGCTGCTCCAGGAGATGTCCTGCAGCACACCCTGGGCGTCCGAGGCAGGGGTGATGCCTAGATAGGTGCGATATTTTTCATTCCATATCTCCCGGAAATCATCAATGGAGATCTTGCCCTCAAAATAGTCCTTTTCCATCTCGAATCGAATGATGGGGTGGAGGGAATAGGTCAGTTCGTCCGCCTTGATACGACGGGCGCCGGGAGAGACGACATTGAGTGTATCGTATACGACCTCCGGAGAGTAGGCAGCCACGTCTGGGAATGCCTTGGCAACGTGGGGGTAGGCAAACTCGATGAACTCCCTGCTACGGCCAATCAGATTTTCATAAAAACGGGCGATCCCTTCGTGCATGGCGCCACTGATGCCGCCCCAGAGCCCGAACTCAGCCAACTCCTCGTCCGTGCCATACTGGTATCTGGCATGTCCGCACTCATGAAGGAAGGTACACATTAGCTGCCAGATATTTTTCTCATAATTTACCGTGACGCGCACATCTCGCGGGCCGATGCAGTAGCTGACAGGGTGGAGCACGCCGCCAAAGCTGGTGCGGTCCCGGTCGATTCCTGTACCCGCCATGAAATCCGCCATAAAACGCTCAGCTGCGCCCCGCTCCGCAACCACGGAGAGAAGGGAGGGATCAGCCTTGCTGGATCTTTCCTCAGCTAAGGGCAGCATGGTGGGAATAGCCCGCTTCAGCTCGTCAAAAAGGCGTGTGATGTCCTCAATCTGCAGCCCCTGATCAAAGTAATCCACCATCACCTGAAAGGGTGGGAGGTCTGGATTCACCGCCTGCGCGACCGCCCGCTTCAGTTCGAACAAACGCTTCATATGGGGGCGGTAGAGGTCAAAATCGGAGGCTTTGAGTGCCTCGCGCCAGATCATCTGGTTCTCCAGGGAGCATGTAACCAGTGCGGCCTCCAGATCGTCAGGGACCCGTGAGGCTTGCTGGTAGAGCCGGATGAGCCGCCGAGCGGCACCCCAGTGGCGGATTTCTCGGAACTCCTGCCGCGACATGGCGCTGAAGTAGTCCACAGCGTCGGCAACAGCGGGCGAGAGCAGTTGTGCTTTGGCCTGTTTTGTGAGAAAACCGGCAACCTCTCCGCGGAAGGGTCTGCCGGCTGGAGGGAGCGTCTGCCACATATCAAATTCAAAGAGCTGCTTGACACTGTCGTAATAGTCCTGCCGCCGCAGGGCGTCCCGCAGGGTGGAGATATGTCTGTCGTATGAATTCATTTTGGTAGCCTCCAAGCAGAATGATATGGATTCATTATAATTAGAAAAATAGAGCAGGAGTCATCCGTATTTGTCGGCAAATATGCAAAATTTGACATATCTGCAAAACACAGGCGGCCTCACGGAAGTTCTTCCGTGAGGCCGCCTGTGTTTATTAGGAATACTAGGTGTTGTTCCTGTATTTGTTTGGCGTAATGCCTTCCCGCTCCCGAAAGAGCCGGATAAAGTTATTGACATCTTGAAAGCCGCACTGGTTGGCGATAACCGTGACAGGAAGAGAGGTTTCTGCAAGCAGAGACTTAGCCCGTGCCAGCCGCGTATTGGTCAGGTACTGCTTGGGGCTATATCCGGTCTGCTGCTTGAAGCGCCTGGAGAGATAATGTTGGCTGACAAAGTGGTCAGAGGCGATTTTCGCGATGTGGATGTCCTCGCTGCAGTGGTCTTCAATATACTTTTGGATACTGAAAATCTCCTTGCTGAAGGAGCTGGACATGGAGGGGAAAGCGCCAGGATAGAGGCGGAAGGCGGCGATAAAGAGGAGGGACATATAGGCGTTGAACTTCTCCACAGCGTATTTCTCGTCCGCCAAAAATTCCTGGATGATGCCGGTGAAGCAGTGTTCCATTTCATCTGCCCTGGCAGACATATCATAGACATGGCAAAAGGACTCCGGGCGGTTCCGGAATATGGAGGTGAGACGTGGATCAGGTACTAGGTCGTCCAAGTGGTCGCTGTTAAAAATGACATAGTAGCGCTCGTAGTTGTTGGACAGAACGGTGATGGAATGATTTTCCAACTGACTGACGAAGACGAGAGATCCCCCTTGCAGACGATAAGTCTTTGCTTCGATCTTCAGAAGCGCGATGCCGCTTTTGATATAGATCAATTCATAATCATTGTGGAAATGCCGTTGGATAGAGCCTAAGGTATCAGAATAGCGGCAATCTTTCAACAATTGGCGAAGAATCATGGGTACCCCCTAGTAAGCAAGTTTTACATATTTTCTATCAACTATCGCCGACCAGGCGGGCGGCTTTCATGCTAACTTAAGTATAGATGCAATTTCCGTAAAATCAAGGATAAAAATACTGAGCAGAGTGAGGAAAACCAAATATGGAGCATGAAAAATTCCACTATAAAACTTGGGAAGAGGTACGGGACAGAGCGAGAGATCTGAATATCTGCTTTCCCTATACGGAGGATCTCTCTATTCTACGACAGCCTATTTCATTCAATGGAAAAACAGCACACAACCGGTTTGTTGTGCAGCCGATCGAGGGGTGCGATGCGCTTGCTGACGGCAGCCCCAGCGATCTGACCTTCCGTAAATACGATCGTTTCGCTGCCGGTGGATCGGGGGTGCTTTGGATAGAGGCGGTGGCCGCGCATCCGGATTATCGTTCCAGCGACGGACAGCTGTATATTTCTGAGGAAAATGTGGGCCAGTTTGCACGCTTAGTGGAGGCAATCCGCCAGCGATACGAAAAAAACCATGGCTTTCAGCCTGTGCTGATTTTACAGGCGACCCATTCCGGCCGTTACCGGAAAATACATAATGTGCCGGCCCCTGTGATCGCACAGCACAACCCTTACCTTGAACCCACCCCTTTAGCTGACGCTCATATCATTACGGATGACGAACTGCGCCGGGTGGAGGATCGGTTTGGTGCGGTGGCCCAGCTCGTCAAGCAGGCTGGTTTTGACGGGATAGACATTAAGTGCTCCCATTTCTATCTGGGCAGTGAGCTCCTCTCGGCCTATGACCGGCCGGGTCCTTACGGTGGAAGCTTTGAAAACCGTACCCGCTTTTTGATGAACTGCATGCGGGCCGCTCAACCAGAAGCCGACAGGAGCTTTTTCCTCACGTGCCGCCTCAACGCCTATGACGGATTTCCTCATCCTTACGGCTTTGGTGTGGCCAAGGACGGGAGCTTGGAACCAGACTATACGGAGGCGTGCAAGATTGTTCGTCAGCTGCACGGGGAGTTTGGGATGGATCTGATCAATATCTCCCTGGGCAACCCCTATTTTAATCCCTTTGTCAATCGCCCCTACGACATAGGGCCGGTGGAGCCGACGGAACATGCCTTTGTGGGCGTGGCCCGCATGCTGGAAAGCGCCCGCGCCATCAAGCTGTCCAATCCCGGTGTGGCGGTAGTGGCGTCTGGAGCCTCCTATATGAGAGAGTTTTCCGGGAAAATTTTTGCCGCCGCGATTGAGAGGGGTGACTTCGACCTTGCAGGTTTTGGACGCCTGGCGCTGGCTTGTCCCCAGTATGCCAAAAAGATGCTGGATGGAACCCTGATCCGCAAGGACTGCTGTGTAACGTGCACGAACTGCTCCAACCTTATGCGCAAATTCCAGAACTCCGGATGTGTTGTGCATGACAGAGAGCAGTACGCCATCAGCCGCTGACACAGAATGAAGGAGGAGGGATATGCAGCAGCTCAGCTATACATTAGGAGATCAAACCTATGCCGTTTATCAAACCGGGACTCTGGTGATCGGCTCCGGGTGCGCGGGATTCAACGCGGCGGATACCCTCTATGACTATGGAAAACGGGATATCGTACTGATCACGGAGGGGATCAATATGGGGACTTCCCGCAATGCGGGCAGCGATAAGCAGACGTTTTACAAGCTATCTCTGTCCGCTGAGGAGCCCGACTCTGTGGGGGAGATGGCCCGCACTCTGTTTGACTGTGGCGGGATGCATGGGGACATTGCCATGGTGGAGGCATCCTGCTCTGCGCGGTCGTTCCTGAAGTTGGCGAACTATGGCGTGCCCTTTCCCACAAACCGCTATGGGGCCTATGTGGGCTATAAGACAGACCATGATCCCCGCCGCAGGGCCACCTCGGCAGGTCCATATACCTCTAAGTATATGACGGAGTGCCTGGAACGGGCGGTACGCGCCAAAGGCATTGCCATATTGGACAAAATGAGCGCCGTAAAGCTGCTGCTGTTCCGCGGACGCTGCTATGGAGCAATTGCCGTCAATGATGCCAGCGCCGACCAGGCAGACGGCGGAATCACATTTTTCCTGGCGGAAAATGTGATTCTCGCCACCGGCGGCCCGGCGGGTGCGTATGACGCATCGGTGTTCCCGGAGAGCCAGACCGGCATGACTGGTATGGCGATAGAGGCCGGCGCGGCTATGCAGAATCTAATGGACTGGCAGTATGGCCTGGCCTCGGTGAAGTTCCGCTGGAACGTTTCCGGGACATATCAGCAGGCGCTGCCCTGCTATCTGTCTGTGGATCCCCAGGGGAATGAGCGGGAGTTCCTGCTGGATTACTACCCCAACCCTGTAGAGGCGCTTAACATGGTTTTCCTGAAGGGCTACCAGTGGCCATTTGATGTGCGGAAACTGCCGGGTTCCTCCATGATCGACGTGCTGGTTCACAGGGAGAATCAAAAGGGGAACCGGGTTTATATGGATTTTACCCGGGACCCGACTGGCCTGCCGGAGAAATTTAGCG
The DNA here is from genome assembly GCA_902373635.1 of uncultured Oscillospiraceae bacterium. GTDB lineage: Bacteria > Bacillota > Clostridia > Oscillospirales > Oscillospiraceae > Pelethomonas. The sequence continues at coordinate 40,890 of CABKMV010000016.1, read as the reverse complement.
AACTGAGCCAGGAGTGTCAGGAGTATTTGAAGCGCTCCGGCGCCGCGATGGCCCGTCCCATTGAGCGGCTGGCACACATGAATCAGCCGGCTATCGATCTCTACAAGGACCATGGAATCGACCTGTGGAGAGAGAGGCTTGAAGTCCGCGTGTGTGCGCAGCACTGCTGCGGCGGTGTGGCGGTGGACGCGGATTGGCAGACGACGATCCCCCATCTGTATGCAGTGGGGGAGGCAGCGGGGAATTTCGGCGCCTACCGTCCAGGCGGCTCGGCCCTTGCCTCCGGGCAGACCGGAGCGCTCCGCGCAGCGGAGCACATTGTCTTCAGGCCCAGCGAACCCGTGTCGCTGGAGATGTTGGAGCAGGATGAGGAGGCGTGCCTCTTTGTGGAAAATATCTGTTCGGTTCTCTCCCGGCCCAAGCGGAGTATGGAGGTGCCGCAGAGGAGGGAAGCGCAGCGGGAGATGACCCGATGGGCGGCCCATATGCGCTCCGGTGCCGAGATGGCGCGGCTTTTGTCGGACAGAACGGAGCGTCTACCGGAATTTTTTGCCTCTGCAGCGCTCTCGACGGAAAGAGGTCTCTCGCAGCTTTTGCGTGACAGGGATATCCTCCTTACCCAGGGGGCGATGCTGTCGGCCATGGTGCTTGCAGCGCAGGCCATGGGAAGCCGCGGGTCTGGACTGGTGGTGGATCCTGACCATCCGGAAACCTTTCTCCCGGTAAGGGAAGAATTTAAAGAGTACTGCCTCATTACACGCTACGAGCACCATGCTTTTTTATCCGCGCTGGAGAAGGTCAGGCCGCTGCCGGACTGCGACGACTGGTTTGAGACGACCTGGAAAGAGTACCGGGAGAGGCGGAGACTGCTGCTGTGATATTGCGCAGAGACAAGATTGACAAACTTGCAAAAACTGCAGTTTGCAGCAAAGGGATAGAGCAAATTTTACATATTTCGCATCAAGTATAGCCGACATTGTTTCGACAATCCAGGATATAATTTTGAACAACAAATGGGAGACAGAAAAGCATTTTTATAGACGCTGATTACAAATTTTTTATAAGGAGGAGATTATGACAGAGAAGCAAAAGTGGGATGAGATACTGATGCTCTATAAGCGGTATCTCTGCGAGGACCATCCCAGCGTTAAGGAGTATGCCCTCTCCTATAACAAGGAGGTATCTCCGGAGGCCCAGGCGCTCCATGATGAGTCGATTGTCGTCGACACCTGTGCCTGGCATTTGCAGGGTTACAATTGGCACTTGCAGGAGTCGGGTGTGACGGCAATCAACTGTACCGTGCCGGAAAGCACGGATGGACCGGCGGAAGCACTTAAGCACATTATTGAGTACTATGCACTCTGCAATGAGATCGACGAGGTCACACTGGTGCGCCGCTATGAAGATATCCTCAAGGCAAAGCGGGATGGAAAGATCGGTATCATCATTGGCGCCCAGAGCTGTGATTTTATCCACCACCCTGATATCCCAGAGTCTGTAGAGGCTTTTGCGCGGCTGGGGCTTCGTATCATGACAATTGCCTATAACCACCGGACCTTTGCGGCGGACGGCTGCGCAACCGGCACAGATGACGGCCTTACTAACGAGGGCAAGACACTGATCCGGGCGATGGAGCGCAACGGCATCGTGGTAGATTTGAGCCATGTGGGGCGCCGATCCACCCTGGAGGCCATGGATTTCTGTGAAAAGCCGGCAATATTCAGCCACTCCAACGCATACAAACTGTATCCGCATTTCAGGAATATCACAGATGAGCAGATCAAGACCTGCGCGGCCCAGGGCGGTGTGATAGGTGTTTCTCTGTACAATGTCATCTGCTGGAATAAGAAGGAGTTCCCCACTATCGACCATGTGATCGACAATATAGCCTACTATGCGGATTTGGTGGGCATTGACCATGTAGGCCTGGGTTCCGACTCCGGGGCAAGTCCGGGGACCTATCCCCATAGATCCTGTGCAGGCTATTGCAAGGCCGCCCAGGCAACCCAGGGAAAAGAGGCGCTGATGTACAAGAGCTACGAGGCCGGTCGCGGCGTAAAAGGCTACTTTGTTGAAGGCTGCGAGAGCATGGCAAATTTCCCCAATATCACAGAGCATCTGCTGCGGCGCGGTTTTTCCAAGGAAGATGTGAAGAAGGTACTGGGCGAAAACTGGATGCGCATTTTTAAACAGTGGTGGAACGGATGAGAGAGGAGATGAATCCCATGACTGAGGAACAGAAGTTCCAGATGATCCATGAAATCAGTATGAAGTTTATGTGTACGCCCTGTCCGGAGACAAAGATGCTGTCCCTGGCGTACAACGCAGCGGTCAGTGAGGAGGCCAGAGCGCTGCACCGCGAGTCCATTGTGGTGGACACCTGCGGCTTTGGCCTGGAGGACTATGGCTGGCACCTGGAACAGGCGGGACTGTCCGCTATTAACTGCACAGTGCCCGGCGTCAAGGACTCGGCGGATGGCGCCATGCGGAGCTTTTTCGATTATTACGAAACGGTAAATGATAACAGCGACAAACTGATGTTCATCCGGACTGTAGACGATATCTACAGGGCGAAGCGTGAAGGGAAGACTGGTGTCATCATTGGTGCGCAGAGCTGTGAGTTTGTGGACCACGATGAGCTGGAGGCATCGCTGGAGGTTTTTGCCCGCGCGGGGCTACGGATCATGCAGATCGGCTATAACCACCGCACTTTTGCCGCGGACGGCTGCTTTACTGGGACGGATGCCGGTATCACAAAGGACGGCAGGCGGCTGATCCGGGCGATGGAGCGCGCCGGCGTTATTGTGGATCTGAGCCATGTGGGCCGTAAATCCTCGCTGGAGGCGATGGATTACTGTGAGAAGCCGGCCATTTTCTCTCACTCGAACCCGGACAAGCTGTTTCCGACGCCCCGTAACATTACGGACGAGCAGATCAAAAAGTGCGCTGAGCGCGGCGGTGTGATGGGTGTGTGCTCCTACAATGTGATGCTCTGGAATGGCAGGGAGTTCCCGACCATCGATCACTTTGTAGACTGCATTGCCTACTATGCCGATCTGGTCGGAATCGATCATGTGGGCCTTGGCGTGGATTCCTCCATTACCCCTGGCTCTTATCCCCATCGAGAAGTCCTGTATTTCTCCAAGCTGGCACGCAGCCAAGGTGATAGCTCCTTTGCCTACAAGAGCGCTACCGCCGGCCGGGGATTATTCGGCAAATTCCCCGAGGGCCTGGAGAGCCATGCGAATATCCCCTGCGTGGTGGACCGGATGCTCAAGCGCGGTTTCTCAAAAGAGGATGTGAAAAAAGTATTGGGTGAGAACTGGATTCGGGTCTTTGCCCAGTGGTGGAACGGAGGGGAGGAAACATGATGAAGGGTGGCGACCAGCAGATGAACCTGACAGAGCAGGAAAAGTACATAAGAGTCAACGATATCAGCAGGCGCTTTATGTGTGTGGCGGATCCCGAGATCAAAAAGCTATCCCTTTCCTACAATGCCGCTGTTTCCGATGAGGCGCGTGCTTTGCAGAAGGAGGCTATCATCGTTGATGGCCTGACGGATAATCTGGAGGACTATAACTGGCATCTGGAAGAGTCAGGGGCTTCGGCGCTGAATCTGACAGTTCCCGGTACCAAGGACGCCGCCGGAAACGCCATGCGAACGATTATTGATTACTTCTCTGTAATCAATGACTTCTCCGACAAGCTGATGCATGTCCGTACGGTGGATGACATCTATAAGGCCAAGGCGGAGGGCAAGGTGGGTGTGATCTTTGGAGCCCAGAGCTGCGAGTTTGTCGATCACAATTGCCTGGACGCCTCTGTGGAGGTGTATGCCAACATCGGCCTGCGGATCATGCAGATTGCCTATAACCACAGCACCTTCGCGGCGGACGGCTGTTTTTCTGAGTCCAACGCGGGGCTTACCAACGACGGTAAGGCGCTGATCCGGGCGATGGAGCGAAACGGCGTTGTGCTGGATCTGAGCCATATGGGATACCGCTCGGCTCTCGACTGCATGGATTATGTCAGCAAGCCGCCGATTTTTTCCCACTCCAATCCCCGCGCCCTCTTTGACACCCCCCGAAACATCACGGATGAGATGGCAAAGCGATGTGCCGAGCTTGGCGGCGTGATCGGTGTGAGCTGCTACAATGTGATGCTCTGGAACGGCAAGGAGTGGCCCACGATCAAACACTACATCGATTCTCTGGCCTACTGGGCGGAGCTGGTCGGTGTGGAGCATGTGGCTCTGGGCGTGGACTCCATTGCTACGCCGGGCGCATATCCACACCGTGATATCAAGCAGTTCTCCAAGCTTGCCCGAAGCCAAGGTGATTCCAGCTTTGCATATCAGAGTGCAGCCGCCGGACGGGATCTATTTGGAAAGTTCCCGGAGGGGCTGGAGAGCCTAGCCAATATACCCTGTATTATTGACGGCTTGCTGCAGCGTGGCTTCAACCACGAGGAGATCAAGAAGATCCTCGGCGAGAACTGGATTCGGGTCTATGGCCAGTGGTGGAAATAACAATCTGCTGCGGCGCTTTACGGTGCAGTCGAAACGGAAAGGTTTCTTGCAAATAAAAAATCAGGAGGAAAGAAAGTGAAAAGATTTCTAGCATTGGTACTTGCCCTGTGTATGGTCCTGGCGCTTGCTGCCTGCGGCCAGAATAACAATGATGGTACTTCAAAGGACGGAAACAACAGCTCCAACAGTGAAAACAACAGCTCCGGAGACAGCAGCGCTGCAAAAATAGCTGATACGATCTATATTGGCTATGGCACGGAGCACACCTCCCTGAATCCCACAAAAACCAATAACGGCGATACGAACCAGCTCTACTATCAGATCTACAGTACTCTCTGGACAGTAGCCGAGGACGGTACCATTGTCAATGACCTCCTGGAGGACTGGACAGTGACGGACGATGCCTTGGAATATACTCTGTACCTGAAGAAGGACCTGAAGTTCTCCGATGGCAGCGACCTGACGATGAAGGATGTGTATGCGACTTTGAACACCTATATTACCGATCCTTCTTCCCCCGCCGGCGCGGAGCTCTGGTTCATCAGCAGCATGGAAGTCGTCGATGATCTCACACTGAAGATTTATTTGGACGAGCCCTATCCTCCTATGCGCAATATCCTGGCGTGCAATGTCGGTGTGATCCAAAGCGCCAAGGTGTTTGAGTACCCGGAAGAAGAGGTAAATATCAATCCGGAGACCTATATCTTCAATGGGCCTTACAAGCTGGTTGAGTGGACACCCAACAAGCAGATCGTGCTTGAGCGCAATGAGTATTATCACGGCGATCCCGCTGTGACTGACCGTATCGTACTCTATCCGATCCAAGAGGCCAGCTCACGCGGCGCAGCTCTGGAGACAGGAGATATTGATGTCGCGCTCTCTATCCAGGCAGAACAGGTCCAGATTCTGGAGACGATGCCCGATATGCTCAATGTTTTCCTGGCCCCAGGCCCCTTCTCCCGTGTATTCCGCTTCGGTTGCAACGACAAGTATATGTCCGATAAGAGGGTGCGGCTGGCTATTATGTACACGGTGGACGCCAAGGCCATTGACGACGCACTCTTCCCAGGCCTCTATAAGGAGTGCACGTCCGCTACCCTGGAAGGCGTGTTCGGCTATGTGAATCTGGGCGCACATAAGCCCGATCTTGAGAAGGCCAGAGCGCTTCTGGCGGAGGCCGGCTATCCTGACGGCTTCAAAACAAAAATCGTAACAACCACGCGGTATGCCAAGGGTGTTGAGCTGGCCGAGGCCATTGCTGAGCAGCTCAAGCAGGTCAATATCGAGGCGGAAGTGGAGGTCAAGGAGTGGGCCGCTATCCAGGAGGAATGGACGGGACAGACAGCGGAAACCTTTGATGAGCCTATCTTCATCATGGGGGCCGGCTGCGACACTCTGGATGCCGATACCGCGTTCAACCGCCTGTACACCACTTCCCCGGATGGAACCAATACCGGAACAAACTATGGATTCTATTCCAATGCTGAGGTAGATGAACTGGTGGCTGCTGCCGCTGTCAGCGTGGATGAGGAATTTCGCCTGGAGTGCTACCACCGTGTATGTGAGATCCTGTGGCTGGAGGATCCGGCTCAGATCTACATCTATGATCCTGTGACCGCCCACGGCATGAACAACAGCGTCCATGGTTTCTGGACGGACCCTGTCGGCTCGATCCATATGGAAAATATGTATAAGACCATTGATTGATCGTTGATTGATGGAGGAGTGTCCCTGACACAGTCCGTATGGTAGGGGGCACTGCAGAGCGCAGTGCCCCCTACCATATATAATATTAGCGATAAATCGTCTCAGGCGAACCAACCGCTTCAACCCATATTTCGGCTCTGGCCGAAATCAAATTGTGAAGGAATCTTACGAATGCTTAAATACACATTAAAACGAATTTTGCAGGTGATTCCCGTACTGATTATCGTCTCCTTTATTGTTTTTATGTTGGTAAGGCTGATGCCGGGAGACCCGGTGCGCACCCTGCTGGGAGAGGACGCCAGTATTGAAACAGTAGAGGCTGTGCGCCACGAATTGGGACTGGATCAACCGGCACTGAAACAGTATTTTGTGTGGCTGACCGATCTGTTCCACGGGGAACTGGGAAAATCTTTTTCCTATAAGCTTCCAGTGGAGACGCTGATCTCGGAACGGATGGTTCCCACGCTGATTCTGGCTGTCGGCGCAATTGTGGTATCCGTGGTTCTTGGTATCATATTCGGTATGATTTCCGCCGTAAAGCATAACCACTTTGTGGACTATCTCATCTCCATGATCGCTATGGTTGCAATCTCCACACCTGGGTTCTTTTTTGCCATGCTGATGGTTCTCCTGTTTTCCATTCATCTGGGGTGGCTGCCCAGCTTTGGCCTCAATTCACCCAAGCACTATATCCTGCCGATCCTGACCCTGGGGTTCCAACAGATCGGTATGATGACCCGTATGACCCGCTCATCCATGATGGATGTGCTTGACCAGGACTATATCCGCACAAGTAAGGCAAGCGGCGTGCCGAATCGGGTAATTATTTTTAAAAATTCATTTAAGAATACCCTCATCCCGCTGACAACGATTATTGCATTGCGATTTGGCGGCCTGCTTGCGGGCGCCGCATTGACAGAGAAGGTCTTTGCTATCCACGGTATGGGCTCTCTGCTGGTAGACGCGGTGAGCTACCGGGATTATCCGGTCATTCAGGCTACAATTCTTGTTTTCTCCATTATTTTTATTGGCGTGACACTGGTGGCAGACATCTTGTACGGCCTATTTGACCCGCGCGTGTCAGTCAAGTAGCGGAGAAAGGAGAGAATTATGGCAAAGGACATTTTTAAGCGTTTTTTGAAGCGTAAGGTTTCTGTAGTTGCCGCGTTTGTGCTGCTGCTTTTTATTCTGGTGGCTGTATTTGGCCCACTGTTTCTGCGCTACACTCCGACGGAGCAGGACCTGGCAAATACCCACGCACCAGTCTCCTCTGAACATTGGCTGGGTACGGATTATCTGGGACGTGACATCTTTTCCCGCATTGTCAGCGGCGCGCGGATATCTCTCAGTATCAGCTTCTGCGGAGTGTTTATGGGAGCTGTGGTTGGCATTCTGCTGGGCCTTCTGGCCGGCTACTATGGCGGCGTGGTGGATGCGGTGATCTCCCGTATTCTGGAGATCATGCTGGCATTCCCTGGACTGCTGATTGCCATTTTGATTGTAGCGGTCCTGGGTAATGGGATTTTTAACACCATGCTGGCGGTGGCCTTTTACGGCGTACCGAGTCTGGCACGGGTTGTGCGCAGCAGCGTGATTTCCATTAAAAACAATGAGTATGTACAGGTATGCGATGTGTTTGGAGCCAATCCTATCAGGATTCTTTTCAAGCATATTCTTCCTAACTCGATTTCCATTCTGATCGTCAATATCACACACTCCATGGGAATTGCTATTTTGACAGCTTCTTCCCTTTCTTTCCTCGGGCTGGGTGTGCAGCCGCCCTACGCGGAGTGGGGGGCTATGCTCAACTCTGCCCGTGATGTCCTGCGACTGTATCCGATGGAAGCGATAGCTCCCGGCATGGCAATTACGTTGGCGGTTCTGAGCTTTGATATGGTGGGAGACGGCCTGCGGGATGCGCTGGACCCGCGCTTGAAGAACAGTTGAGGAGGGGCGATATGGAAGATGTATTGTTGCATGTAGAGGATCTGAAAACCTACTTTTATACGGATGAAGGCGTTGTCCCTGGTGTGGATGGCGTGAGTTTTGAAGTGAGAAAGGGAGAGACGCTCGCTATCGTGGGCGAATCCGGCTGTGGAAAGAGCGCCACCGCCCTGTCCATCCTTCGCATTGTTCAGTCTCCGCCCGGCCGCATTATCGGCGGCAGGATCCTGTTCGGAGACGTTGATCTGCTGCAGCTTTCGGAAAAAAAGATGAGAGATATTCGCGGCAACGAGATCTCCATGATCTTTCAAGAACCCATGACCTCCCTCAATCCGGTGTTTACCGTAGGGGAGCAAATCTCACAGCCCCTGCGCCACCATCAAAAGCTGGACCGGAAACAGGCTCGGGAAAAGGCAATCGAAATGATCCGGCTGGTAGGAATTGCCGATCCGGAACGTGTGATCGACCAATATCCCCATCAGTGCTCCGGTGGAATGCGCCAGCGCATCATGATTGCCATGGCGCTCGCCTGCCGGCCGCAGATCCTGATTGCGGACGAGCCGACCACGGCTCTTGATGTGACCATCCAGGCGCAGATTCTGCACCTTATGATGGAAATGAAGGATGAGATGGAGGCTTCGATTGTCCTGATTACGCACGATTTAGGCGTGGTTGCTGAGACATCGGACAACGTTATGGTCATGTACGCAGGCCAGGCAGTGGAATATGCTACCTGTGACCAACTTTTCGAGAAGCCGATGCACCCTTACACAGTCGGCCTGCTCAACTCAATCCCAAAACTCAATGAGGAAGTAGAAAAGCTCTATACCATTCGCGGTTCAGTACCCAATGCCACGCAGTTTCCTTCCGGCTGCCGTTTTGCGGAACGCTGTGATCACTGCACCCAGCGCTGTATCGACCAGCCGCCGCCGCTCTATGATCTGGGCGATGGAAGACGTGTGCGCTGCTTCCTATATGACGAAGGAGGGGAAGGATGAGCGAGAATATTTTGTCGGTAAGGAACCTGAAGGTTCACTTCACTATCAACGACAGCCATAAATTCTTTGCAAAGAAGATCGTGAAAGCTGTTGATGACATCAGCTTTGACGTATATAGAGGTGAGACGCTGGGCCTGGTAGGTGAGTCTGGATGCGGCAAGAGCACCACAGGTCGTGCCATAGTCGCGCTTCAGAAGCCAACGGCGGGAGAAATTCTTTTCCGAGGACAGGACATCACAAAGCAGAGCAGACAGGAGCGCTTCGCCTATAAGAGCCAGGTGCAGATGATTTTCCAGGACACCTATTCCACGCTGGATCCACGCTTCACGATAGGCGCCAGTATTGGGGAACCGCTGGCGATCCATAGACGCGGCACCCGGGCAGAGCAGAAAGAGCGCGTGCTGAAGCTGATGAGAGATGTCGGCCTGGCGGAGTCCTACTACAATCGATATCCGCATGAGTTCTCAGGCGGACAGCGGCAGCGCGTCGGCGTAGCCCGTGCGCTGGCACTGAACCCCGATTTGCTGATCTGTGATGAGCCTGTTTCCGCATTGGACGTTTCGATCCAGTCCCAGATTCTCAATCTGATGGAGGAACTCCAGGAAAAATATAACCTGACATATGTTTTTGTGTCTCACAACCTCTCGGTGGTTAAGCACCTCTGTGACAGGATCGTGGTTATGTATTTGGGCAATATTGTGGAGATCAGCGATTCCAAGGATATTTACACCTCTCCGCTCCACCCCTATACAATTGCGCTGATCAATGCCATTCCAATGCCGGATCCAAAGCTGAAAAAGAAGCTGGTGCCGTTGGAGGGTGATGTGCCCAGTCCGGTCAATCCGCCGCCTGGATGTCCCTTTGTCAGCCGCTGTCCCCATGCGAAGGCTGTTTGTAAGGAGCAGAAGCCAAAGCTGCTAGATGTAGGGAATGGACACCAGGTGGCGTGCCATCTGTTTGACAAGGCGTAGAGAGGGAGGAAAGCGATGAGAGCGTTGGAGGAGTGCAGCTATTCCATCATCGGTCTCGGATACTTGATGGAGTATATTTTCCCGTGCCTGCGGGCCGTCCTCGGCGAACGCACAGGCTGCCAGGTGGAGGCAAGTACAGCGGACGAGACGGATTTAGAGGGAAAGCGTCAAAGACTTGGGATTCCGGTACGTCTGGAAAGAAATCTGGAAATGCTCTTGGAACAACAACCGGACTATATTCTGTTTGCCCCACCTCCCGCTGTGGCACCACAGCTGCTGGAAGAATGCTTGCTTCCCTACTATCAGCACATCAGAGAGACAGGCGGCCCTCTTCCACAGCTCCTGGCATTCCCGCCCAGCCCCGCTGGCAGGCGCTATTTGGAGCGGCTTGGCGCAGATATTCGGGTGGTCAATATTATCCCCAATATGATCTCATCCATCAATGGCCGCACAGTCTGGGGAGGAGCAAGTCACCTCTTCACCTTCCCGGAACAGGACAACTGGAGCAGGGAGGAGAAGGATGAACTGGCGCGGCTATTCCAGCCAATGGGGCGGTGCATGGAGCTGACGCCTGCATGGAATATGCCCGTTCTGGCTGCGGAAATCGCGGCACATCCTCTGACCGAGCTGGCCGACATAGCTGCGCAGACTCTGCAGGAACGGGGCGTAAAGACTGATTACCATCAGTGTGCAGGATTTTTGCGCGCCCACCATCTGAAGCTGCACGGTTATACCGATCCATTGCCAAATCCACCTTGTGGTTTTTCCATTCCGGAGGACTTCCAGAAGCGACTGGAGCTAGCCAATATCACATGGTATCAGGCGGTAAAGGAGTTTTTGGAACAGACAGGTCTGGCTGAAGAGGAGATTTGCGCGTTTCTAGATCCGCTGTTTAACCTCTACTACTACGAGGCTGAGCAGGAGGACAGGGAGCTTATCGTCTTCAAAGCGCGTAAGGACGCAACGCCCGGCGGGATGCTGGAGCTGTGCATGCAGGGATACTCGGATTTGCTTGTCCCCGCGCTTGAAAACCTCTTCTCCTGCCCAGAGGAGACGCTGATATGCTCCGCGCGGACCATGGGAACCCGACTCCAGACGATCTGCGCGGCAGTTGTGGAGAGGGGCCGGCACTTGGCTGAAACCTGGACGCCGCCGTTTACCCCCAAAGATCACGCACTATTTTTTGCATATGCAGCCAAAGCCAGCCAACAGCTGCTGGGGGAAAGGGCGGAGGACTATTTAAAAGCCGTTGTCAGCCAATATGGTAGAGAGCGGGGAAGGAGAATGGCCCGCCGCTGTGTTAAAAACCAGGAACCCCTTGATATGGAAAGTTACTTTTCGTATGGGGAGTGGGCTGCTGATTCAGGTTTTGAGAAACATCCGCTTCCAGACAGCTGCCTAGCGTATGAGGTGCGCTCCTGTCCATGGGAGACGGCTTGGCGAGAGAGAAACCTGATACGATACGGCCAGCATTATTGCCGCTACATTGACATGAGTATTTTGGAGGGCTTTTCGCCCAAGCTCCGGCTATACCAGCCGCGTCGTCTGACGGATCTGGACGGCGGGGCCTGCGAGTTCCATTGGCTGGATGCGAAGAAAACGTCCAGCCCGAGACAAAGGGTTTCTCCGGAGGGAATCCGAGACTTTCTGTTCCATACTGCCCATCTCTATGCTGTTTTTAGGGATCAGGCATGGACAATATCCCCTGATTTTGCCTGTGATTGGGAAGCGGAACTGTGCAGGGCGGCAGGCGAGGATGGTGAAAGCCGCCGACTGATGTCAATCATTGCGCGCGCAGAATGCGCCGATCTGCGCTCCGGCGGTGTGGAGCGGCCGGCAGAAGGGAGTGAGCAGTGAGAGAGCATGCAGGAGACGAATGTTTATACAAATTTATATGAAACGGCAGAGCAATTCCATGGAGAGCTGTGTGCGCTTGCAGAGGATCTGAACGCCTGCCCTGAGCTGGGGTTTCGGGAGTATAAAACATCCGCGCGGCTGCTGCGGGCTTTTCAGACTCTCCCTCTGAAAATTGAGATGTTTACTCCGCTGACGGGGTTTTGTGCAACATTGGACACGGGGATTCCAGGCCCTACAGTGGCGGTTTTGTGTGAACTGGATGCCTTACCCTGTCCGGATCATCCCAACGCAGACCCGGAAACCGGAGCTGCCCATTGTTGCGGCCATCATGTACAGATGGTGACGGCGTATGGTTCGGCGAAGGCCCTTGTTTGCAGCGGGGTGCTCCCGCTCTTATGCGGGAAGATCAAGTTTATGGCCGTTCCGGCGGAGGAATATGTGGACTTGGGGTTCCGCTGCGAGCTGCGCCGCAAGGGGGTGATCCAGTTTTTGGGCGGCAAGTCCGAACTGATCGCGCGCGGCGCATTTGACGGAGTGGATGCGGCTGTTGCAATCCACTCCCTACCTTCGAAGGACTGGCGGTTTGCACTTTGTACGGGCCTGAACGGATTTCAGGCGGTGATGGTCGACATATATGGAAAAGGGGGACACTCGGCCACCAATCCGGAGGACAGTGTGAACGCTCTGGACGCAGCGCAGCTTGGGATCAGTGCTCTGAATGCGTGGCGGGCAACCTTCAGGGAATCAGATGCGATCCGAGTCAATCCCATCATCACCAAGGGGGGAGACGCTATGAATGTGGTGCCGGGCCATACCCGGGTGGAGATGCTCATTCGTGGCAATAGCAAGGACGCAATTGACAGCACCATGAAAAAAGTTGAGATGGCGTTTCAGGGGGCTGCTCAGGCGTTAGGCGCACGGGCGAAGATCACTTCCCTGCATGGATACTTCCCGTTCCAGGCAAGCAAGAAGATGAACTGGCTGGCTGAGAGCGTGGCAAGAAATATTACCGGAAAGCAGGTGGTGCAATTGCCTCCCGGCTACAGTGCCACTGATCTGGGCGACCTGTCCATGTGCATACCGGTCATCCAGCCCTATTTATCCGGGTGCAGCGGCTCTCTGCATGCAGCGAATTTCCGCATAACGGATGACACCTGCTATACCGACGGAGCCAAGCTGCTGTCAGGTATTGTTACGGATCTGCTGGTGGATTCCGGCACATTTGTCAAAAGGCTGAAGGAAAAAGAACCGCCCCACTTTCCTACAAGGGAGAGCTATGTTGAAGCGGCGGAGAGATTCTTTTCCGCGGCGAATATCGCTACAGGAGGTTAAAACATGGTTGAGCGTATCAAAGCAGAGAACAAGGTTTCACAGGCATCAATTTACAACAATCTGGCATATTACTCCGCTGTGACGGCGGCGGAATATGAGGGAACAGCTGCCCAGACCAAGGCGATTCTGGAAAAGTATGACAATATGCTGCCGGACCGCAGGCATATCGTCAGCGGTCTTGTTATATTGTCGCATGAGGCCGATGCGCAGGGTTTTTTTGAGACATGGAAAAGCTGGATCCCGAAGGAGGAAGAGCCGGCGCTGACGGTAATCCGCGCGGGCTTGGCTCATGGCGCCCATGTTTCTGTGGCCCTCAATGTTGCCTTGACGGATGACATCAGACGGACCTGTCTGAACGATGGGACGGGAATGTTGGTTCGCTACGGCGGTGTTGCCTATTTTTCCGGTCGGAGTATTGACGGAGGCCGGGACAGTCTGAGGGAACAGACGCGGGAAGTGATGCGCACCTATGACACGCTCCTGGCCGTGAACAAGCTGCGGAAGGAGAATATCCTCAACGGGAATATTTTTGTGCAGGACATTACCATGCAGGATGAGTATGAGAATGTCTGGATCGGCTGGACCCATGTGGGACACAAGCCCTCCGGGACCATGGTGGAGGGCCGCCCGGTAGAAAAGCGTCACCAGCTGGAGCTTGCGCTGACTTTTGCCGATACTGAAAATATCTTGGATATTCCACGGAAATCTCCCGGGCACAACTGCTGCCGTTTTGTCACCTACAACGGTGTAAGTTATTTTACAGGCAATGTGTGCGGCGATTCCAGCGCCCGCGGACTGTATGAGCACTGTAAAAAGGTCTTTGCCCGCTTGGAGGAGCAGATGGATCTCAATGGAATGAAGAAGGAGGATGTAATCGTCTGCAATGCCTATATCAAGAATATCGAAGACCAGAACGAGTTTGAGCGGGCATGGGACGAGTGGGTGAGCCAAGGCAGCGAGCCCGCACGCACGGTTTGCGGCACGCGCCTGCTGAGTGATCAGTATGAGATTGAATTTACCATTACGGTAGCTTGCGGGTAATGGGCGGCAACGGATCCAGGGAAAGATGACATCCAGTTATCCGGTTGGCGGCATGGGGCGCACCGCAGGTATAGGGTTGCACAGACAATAGTAGGGAGAAAAAGCATGCAAGTTGCATTTGTCACGGGATCCCGGAGGGGAATTGGGCTCAGGGTGGCGGAAAAGCTAGCTGAGAACGGCTATCGAGTCATATTTTCCAGCCGGACTCCGGAGGACAGACTGGGGCCAACCGCTGAGGAGATAGCGTCAATGCCAAATGGCTGCTACTATTTGGCATGTGATATTTCCTCAAATAGGGATAGGCAGGAAGTTTTCCGGAAAATCATAGCAAGAGAAGGCAGGCTGGATGTCCTGGTAAACAACGCCGGCGTTGCGCCCTTGGTCCGGCAGGATCTGCTGGAGACAACAGCGGAGAGCTTCGAGAGGGTTCTCAACATCAATCTTTTTGGAACATTTTTCATGTGCCAGGAGGCAGCCAGACATATGGTTGTGCTCAAACAGACGCTGAACGGGGACTACGCGCCCAGAATCATCAATATCTCGTCGATCTCGGCCTATACCTCCTCGACAAACAGACCGGAATATTGCATCTCCAAAGCGGGAATTTCTATGATCACCACACTGTTTGCCGACCGCCTGGCGGAGGATGGGATTCGGGTATTTGAGATTCGACCCGGCATTATCGCCACGGATATGACGGAGGGCGTCCACGAAAAATATGCCAAGCTCATTGACGACGGCATCCTGCCGATCCGGAAATTTGGAGAGCCGGAGGATGTTGCGAACGCTGTGCTGGCGGCCTGCAGCGGCCTGCTGGATTACACCACAGGTCAGGTAATAAACGCGGACGGAGGCTTCCATATTAGACGGATGTAGGGGGAATAGATGGGGAAGGCTCGGTTCCCCTTGAGTGAGGAAAACTGATCAGTGATCCAACCGCGGGCGCGGTTTAAATGAAACGATTTTATTTATGGAAAGTGAGGAAGAAAATGAATCATTACAAAATGTATGTAAACGGCGAGTGGAGAGAGGGCGCATCTGTAAATCCAATTTATGAAAAATTCTCCGGCAAACAGTATGCGGAATATGCCGTGACTTCCGAGGCAGAAGTCAATGAAGCCATTTCCGCTGCAAAAAAGTCTTTTGAAGAGATCAAGCTGAGCGCCACCGACCGTTACAATATACTGAAAAAGACGGCGGAAATTCTGATGAAGAATCAGGATGAGATTGCCGAGATTATCACGCATGAGGCGGGCCGTGTATATGGAGATGCGGCGTGGGAGGTCGTCCGCGCGGTTACGTCCTTTGACCTTGCTGCGGAAGAGGCGCGTAGAATCTGTGGAGAAATGATCCCTACAGAGGGTCAGAGTGGGCATGAAGACAAGGTTTGCTTTACGGTCCGCCAGCCGATAGGCGTAGTCGGGATTGTGATGCCCTTTAATCTCCCTCTGGTTTTGACTGTGAATAAGCTTGCGCCGGCGATTGCTGCGGGTAATACGGTTGTTCTCAAGCCGACACAGGTTTGCCCGGGCTATGCGGTCAAACTTGTGGAGGCGCTGCTGGAAGCTGGCCTCCCGAAGAACCATATTCAGCTGATCCTGGGGCGCGGTGCTACCACAGGAGAGGCCCTCCTGAAAAACCAGGATGTAGCGTTCTATTGCTTCACTGGGTCCCGTGAGGGTGGCGTTCATGTCCGCAACACCGTAGGGCTCAGAAGATGCTCCATGGACCTGGGTAACACGACGCCTGCAATTGTCCACAAAGATACGGACGTCAAAGCTGCAGCCTTGAGCTGCGCAGGCACGGGATTCTACAATGCGGGTCAGGTTTGCTTCCGTCCCCAGAGGCTCTACGTCCATAAAGATATTTTCGATGAGTTTGTGGGATACGTGAAAGAGTATGCGGAAACTGTCACAGTTGGCGATCCCATGAAGGAAGGGACAAATGTCGGACCAATGATCTCTGCCAAGGATGTTGACCGTGTTGACAGCTGGGTCAAAGAAGCTGCAGCATGCGGGGCGGAGATTGTCGCCGGGGGAAAGAAGTACTCCGACTACGTATATATGCCCACTGTCCTCACAAACGTGACAAAGGATATGAAGGTTGTAAAGGATGAAATCTTCGGGCCGGTTGTTGTTGTGATTCCCTATGAGAATTTTGACGATGCAATTGCTATGTGCAATGACACGATTTACGGATTGCATGCGGCGGCCTATACAACAAATATCAACCTTGCTCTCAAGGCGATAGATGGGCTTGATTACGGCGGGATCATCATCAATGAGTCTCCCGCCACCCACGTACCGAACAGCCCGTTCGGAGGGATTAAGGACAGTGGCTCCGGCGGGAAGGAGAGTCCCTATGATACGATCTGCGAAATGACAGATGTGAAGACGGTCGTTATCCGGAAATTTGACTGCTGACAGCCAAAGAAATTGAATCAGACATAAGGGTTTGCCGTATGCATTTGCACACGGCAAACCCTTATTCTTTCTCAAGCTCGCAGCTCTTGCAAAATCTTCATATTTCGGATATACTAAATAAAACAACAAACCAGCGAGGTACTATGAACGAACAAAAGAAGGAACAGACACTGGAAAAGCCCAGGGACCGGGCGGTGTTGGCTGGCCTGAGCAGCCCCAAGCTGGACAAGCGGGACAACGCCGACGACGCTACCCTGGAGGAGTTGGCCGCCCTGGTGGAGACTGCCGGGGGGGAAGTGGCTGCCACGGTCCTGCAGAACCGGGCCAGTCCGGAACCCCGCACCTTCATCGGCGAGGGTAAGGTGGCGGAGATCAAAGAGCTGGTCAAAAACGAGGAGGCCACCATGGTCATCTTCGACAACGACCTCTCGCCCTCCCAGCAGCGCTCTCTCACCGAGGACCTGGGGGTCCAGGTGCTGGACCGCAGCGCCCTGATCCTGGACATTTTTGCCCAGCGGGCCAGGACCCGGGAGGGCCGCCTCCAGGTGGAGCTGGCTCAGTACCAGTACCTGCTGCCCAGGCTGACCGGCATGTGGACCCACCTGGAACGCCAGGCGGGTACCAGCGGCAAGGGGCCCATCGGCTCCAAGGGACCTGGCGAGACCCAGCTGGAGACCGACCGCCGCCACATCCACCGGAAGATCGACAAGCTGAAGGAGGAGCTGGAGGAGGTGCGCCGGGTCCGAGGCACCCAGCGCCAGCGCCGCATGAAAAACGAGATCCCTGTGGTGGCTATCGTGGGCTACACCAACGCCGGGAAATCCACCCTCTTAAACGCCCTTACCGACGCGGGCATCCCCGCCAACAACCGCCTTTTCGACACCCTGGACACCACCAGCCGCCTCCTGACCGTTAGCGAGACCATGGAGGTGGTCATTTCCGACACCGTGGGCTTCATCCGCAAGCTGCCCCACCAGCTGGTGGACGCCTTCAAGGCCACCCTGGAGGAGCTGGAGTACGCCGACATGCTGCTCCACGTCATCGATATCTCCAACCCCGAGTGGCAGGAGCAGGCCCAGATCGTGGATGAACTGATCGCAGAGCTGGGGGCGGAGCAGACGCCCTGCCTGCGGGTCTACAACAAATCCGACCTCTTCTGGGGCGACATCCGCCCCCACGGCAGCGATGCGGTCAATATCTCCGCCAAGACCGGCGAGGGCCTGGACGAGCTGCTGCGCGCTATCGACAAGATGCTGGACAAGGGGACAAGGAGAGTGACTTTACACCTGCCTTACGACAAGGGCGGTCTGCTGGACGTGCTCTATCGGGAGGCCAGAGTGGAGTCCGTGGACTACGCCGGGACCATCGATGTTGTCGCCGTCTGCAACCCCAAGGCCATTGGCCTCGTCAAACCCTATATCGAGGGATGGGTGGCCCCAAAAGAGGACTGGGAGGATTAGGCATACATTCTTTTCTTGAAAGAAAAGAATCAAAAGAACTTTTTGCGCAAAACTCCGTTTTGCTTATGGGGAGTTTATTTCATACAAATCAACCCTGCAAATGGCCGGACAAGCCGACCCCGGTGCGCAGGCCCAGAAGGAACGCCTCGCAGGAGTAAAATTCCAGGGCTTTTCCGTAATTTTCCTGTTGATCCTCTGTTAAATCCGTTTCCATCAGGGATATGTGCGCTTCATAGCCTGTTGTGTCAGCTGTTTTCAGCTGGGGCTTGATATAGTGGGCATACAGCCAGCGCATAAAATCAGTCATTTCATTATTCTCCTTTCAAGAGCGAAGTTTTCTTCGTTCTTCATAATAGCACGAAGAAAACTTCATGTCAAGAGAGGCGCTATGGAATTACACGAGAGAATTTATGCTCTCCGCAAGGAGAAAAAAGAAAAGCAGACCGAAACTGCTGCGGCTATTGGGCTGACAGTACGCCAATATCAGCGGTATGAGGCAGGAGAACAGAAGCCGAATTTTGATAATCTTTGCGCCTTGGCAGATCATTTTGGTGTGACGCTGGACTATCTGGCGGGCCGCACGGACGTGCGGTGATGATATTTGGGCCTGGCCGGCCCACACCCTCTTTTCTCGGGGCTACGCGCCCCGGACCCGCGGGTACTTTTCAAGCGATTGAAAAGTACCCAAAAGATCGCTTAAACCTACGGTTTAAGAATCCCTTGTCTGATCAGTGCGGCGAGGCTTTGATTGATCCAGCCACTGAATAAGAAATCCTTCGGGCATCTGATCTCTGCCGGGTTTCTGGTCCAACTTCGGCCTTTGGCCCTGTTAATGGGATAGAGCCATCTGTTTTTCCGTAGGAAGAACTGGGGTGGAAAAGAAGGATCAGCGTGCGTATCGCACCACATTTCATATGGATCAAGCGACGAGAACCCAGGCCCAAGGAGCGGTAGGCCCAGAGGGCACGGCGGAGGGATAGACGCTTCTGACCAGCGGCGCCGCAGTTGGCACTATCGGTAGACAAGACCAGTCCTTGCCGTCGCGCCCCTAACAAAACATTAATGAAGCGCTCCAGCCGCAGGCTGGCGCACTTTTGGTTACTTTTCCTGCGAGGGAAAAGTGACCCGGGCGCGGGCCGGGGAGGATCGCAAATGAACGCCTGCCCCGCAGGGGCGAAAAAATATCCAGCTCTGGGGGCGGAGCCCCCATCAAACCCCCGCCCCTTGAGGGCGGAAAAGAGGGAGCAATATGTTAGAGACAGAGAGAACCCTCCTGCGGCCGTTTATCGAGGCGGATGCGGAGGATTTATACGCCTATGCCAAGGACCCGCGGGTGGGCCCCATCGCGGGCTGGAAGCCCCATGAGAGCCTGGAGGAGAGCCGGAAGATCATCCGTACCGTGTTTGCCGCGCCGGCTACCTTTGCCGTTGTGGACAAGGCAACGGGCAGGGTCATCGGTTCCGCCGGGTTTGTGGGGCGGAGCTATGGGGAGGGATACGGCCCCTCCGATGAGATCGGCTACGCGCTCAGCCCGGACTACTGGGGCCGGGGGATCATGCCGGAGGTGGTGGCGGAGCTGCTGCGCTACGGCTTTGAGACCCTGTGCCTGGATGCGATCTGGTGCGGGCATTACGAGGGCAACGACCGCTCCCGCCGGGTGGTGGAGAAAAGCGGGTTTACCTTTGTGTTTACCCAGCGGCTCAGCGATGAGTTCGCGGAAGACCGCCTGACCTACCTCTATGTCTATCTGAGGCAGGATTGGGAGAGGCGGAGAGGAGAGCGGAATGGAGGATAGCTATCGGGTCCCCTTTGCCGAGGCTGAGGCGGAGTTTGTGGAGAAGCGTTCCCGCTTCATCGGCCATATCTGGCGTGTGGAGAGCGAGGCTGAGGCCAGATCCCGCATTGAGGAAACCAGAAAGCGCCATTATGACGCAACCCACAACTGCTGGTGCTACGTGATACGGGATGGAAACATCCTGCGCTACTCCGACGACGGGGAGCCCCAGGGCACCGCCGGCCAGCCCATGTTGAACGTATTCGTCAGAGGGGAGATCACCAATGTCTGTTGTGTTGTAACCCGGTATTTCGGAGGGATCCTCCTGGGGGCCGGGGGCCTGACCCGGGCCTACGGCGGCACTGCCAAGCTGGCCCTGGACGCGGCGGGCGTCAGCCGGATGCGGCTTTGGGCGGAGCTGGCGGTGCCCTGTACGTATTCGCTCTATGAGAGGATGCGGCTTCTGGTGGAGCAGAGCGGCGGCGTGATCACAGATACGGACTTCGGTGCCGACGTGCTGTTGACAGTCACATTCCCCACAGAGGAGGTGGCCGCCTTCCGGGAGAAGGTAACGGAGCTGTCCGCGGGAAAGCTGGAGCCTATGGTCATGGAAGAACGCTTCCAGTCTGGCCCCAGAGAGACGGCCCGATAGGTTCGCCTGACGCAGGTTCAGATTTACGAGAGGCGTTTATGGAGAATATGCAGTCGAACAGGCTGTGGACTTATGATTTTACCATCATCACCCTCGGCAGCGTTGTATCCATGGTGGGCGGAACCCTGTCCGGCTTTGCCATCAGTCTGCTGGTGCTGGACGATACCGGGTCCACATTCCTGTATGCCTTATTTAATGTTTGTTACCAGCTGCCGATGCTGGTCTGCCCCCTTTTGGCGGGGCCGTACTTGGACCGGATGAGCCGGAAGAGGGTGATCTACACCCTGGATTTTACCTCTGCAGGCATCTTTTTCCTGCTGTTTCTGCTGCTGCGGACGGGGTGGTTCAGCTATCCCGTGCTGCTGCTGGCCTGTGTGGTCATTGGCGCCATCAACGGAGTCTATATGGTGGCCTACGACAGCTTTTATCCCAACCTGATCCCCGAGGGGTGCTACCGCAAGGCCTATTCTGTGTCCAGCATGCTCTGGCCCATCGCCGCCATGACTACCCCGGTGGCTGCGGCGATCTACGACTATGCGGGCAGCGTGACCCCTATTCTTGCGGTCAATGCGGCCTGCTTCTTTCTCGCGGCCTGCTTTGAGCGGACGATCCGCTACCAGGAGACCCACATGGCCGCCGCCCCGCCTGCCGGCGGGCTGGGGGCCGGAGCCCGCTTCCGCCGTGATTTCCGGGAGGGGATCGACTACCTTCGGGAGGAACGGGGCCTTCTGATCATTTCGCTGTATTTTATGGTCAGCAATTTTTGCTATGGAGCGGACAATTTGCAGCTGCCCTACTTCCTCAATCACGCGCGGCGGTTTGCCGCCTGGCCCGTGGCCGCGGCCACGCTGTACGCGGTCGTGTCCAACTGCAATGTGGCGGGCCGCTTTGCGGGGGGCCTGCTCCAGTATAAGCTGTCCTTCCCCAAGGAGAAGAAGTTTGCTATCGCGCTCTTCGTCTATGTCTCGATCTGCCTGCTGGACGGCACCGTCCTGTTCCTGCCCATCCCGCTGATGATGCTGTTTCAGTTCATCCAGGGGGTCCTGGGGGTCACATCCTATACCATCCGCACGGCCGCCACCCAGGCCTACGTCCCAGACACCAAGCGGGCCCGGTTTAACGGGATCTTCCAGATGATGATTTCCGCGGGAAGCATTCTGGGGAATCTGGCGGCGGGCGCGCTGGCCGAAGTTTTCTCAGAGAGAGTGGTCGTGGCGGGGATCAATGCGTTTGCCCTGGCGATGGTCTATGTTTTCATGGTCCGCGGCCGCAGCCACGTAGCGGCCATCTATAACCGGGATATGTAACCTGCGCATACAAGAAAAAATGGAGCAGCCCACCGGCTGCTCCATTTTTTCTGCCTTTTTAGATCATGACCACGGGCTTGATGAGATCCCGGGGCTTGTCCTTCATCAGGAGCAGAGCCTCCTCCAGGTGCTCAAAGCCGTTGAAGCGGTGGGTCAGCAGCTTGGAGGTATCCAGTCTGCCCGTCTCCATCAGGGAGGCCAGTTTCTCCATCCGCAGCCGCCCGCCGGGCATCAGGCCGCCGGCGATGGTCTTGTGGCCCATGCCGCAGCCCCACTCCACACGGGGGATCTTCACGTAGTCCCCGGAGCCCAGATAGTTCACGTTGCCGATGCGCCCGCCGGGCCGCACCATCTGTACCGCCTGGATGAAGGTGTCGTTGTCGCCGCCGGCCACGATCACCCGGTCGACGCCGCGTCCGTGGGTCTTTTCCATGATCTGCGCCACAATGTCGCCGTCGCGGTAGTTGATGATGTCCGTGGCGCCGTAGAAGCGGGCCGCCTCCACACAGTTGGGACGGGAACCCACCGCATACAGCCGGCTGGCGCCCCGCAGGGCCGCTCCGGCAACAGCCATCAGGCCCACAGGGCCGATCCCCACGACGCACACGCTGTCGCCAAACTGGACGTCCGCAAGCTCCACGCCGTGAAAGCCGGTGGGGACCATGTCGCTGAGCATCACCGCGGAGGCGGGATCAAGGCTGTCCGGGAGGATAGCCAGATTTGCGTCCGCCTCGTTGACGTGGAAATATTCCCCAAAGACGCCGTCCTTAAAATTGGAGAATTTCCAGCCGGAGAGCATGCCGCCGGAGTGCATGGAGTAGCCGGCCTGGGCCTCCAGACTGCCCCAATCCGGGGTGATGGCGGGTACGATGACCCGGTCGCCCACCTTCAGGTCCTTCACAAGACTGCCGACCTCCACGATCTCGCCAACAGCTTCATGGCCAAGGATCATGTCGGTGCGCTCGCCGATGGCCCCCTCCCAGACGGTGTGGATATCGGAGGTACAGGGTGAGACCGCAATGGGTCTTACGATCGCATCCAAGGGGCCGCAAGCGGGAACATCCTTTTCGATCCAGCCGGTCTTTCCGATCCCCAGCATGGCGAAGCCTTTCATTTTCATAGACACTACCTCCGTAATAGAAAGATTTTTATTCATGTTAACGTTAAAAAATTAACGTTAAATAAATGACAAGCAGATGATACCATAGAGTATAGCGCCTGTCAATAGCATATACAGATAATTTATTTTTACGCATAGATTTATAAAATCAAGTAAAACTTGATTTTTGGCAAAACTACATGCATTGAAATCAAGTTAATTTTGAGTTAGAATACAAGTAATAATTGATATGGAGGAAAAAGTCAATGGACACGAATCTGATCGGTGGGCAGATCGCCAAGTTCCGCAGGACCCTGAGCATGACCCAGGAGGAGCTGGGCAGGGCGGTGGGGGTCAGCACCCAGGCGGTGAGCCGCTGGGAGTGCGGCGGCGCGCCGGACGTGGCGCTGCTGCCTGCCATCGCGGACACGCTCCATGTTACTGTCGACGCGCTGTTTGGCCGGGAGGAGGGCGCGCCGGTGGACATGTGGGAGACGGTGCGCCTCTGGATGACCACACTGCCGGAGGAGAGCAAAATGAGCGAGCTGGTCCGCCTGCTGTGGGAATCGGCAAAGCAGCTGCGCGTCAACCGCCTCAAACTGTCCAATATCAGCTATTTGGATAGGTGCGAAATGCCGACGGAAAGGGAAGGCGAGGAGCCAATGCTGATGCGCGTGAAGCTGGCGCTGGAGCAGGGGCTGATGGTGGGGGTCTGCGCGGAGGACCTGGCCTATATGTCCGTCTTCCCGGAGCCTGCGGCGGGATATGCCGCCTTTTTCAGCGGGAATGAGGCATACCGCCTGCTCTTTTCCGCCCTGGCCCGGCCGGGAAGCCTGGAGGTGCTGCTGCACCTGTACAGCGAGAAGGAGCGGTTTTACACGGCGGAGGCGGTCGCCAAGCGGGTAGGGTTCCCACCGCAGGAGGTGGAGGAGATCCTGGCTCTGCTGGAGTCGGCCCACCTGCTGGCTAAACTGGAACTGGAGCTGGAGACAGGCATGGTAAACGCCTATAAGATCAACGACACCGGGGAGCTGGTCCCCTTCCTGTACGCGGCCCGCAGCCTGATGCAGGAGAACCAGACCTACCACATGTGCTGGATCGAGCGGGGAAGGCCCTGGCTGCGGTGCGGCGGATCCAAAGACAAGGCATGAGAGGAGAACTGTATCGTATGAAGAAAGAAAGCCGACCTGCAGCCCGGCAGTATTTCCGGGCCTTCTATGAGCACAACCATTTGCGGTACATTCTGTGCATGCTCCTGATGCTCCTGATGACCTCCGGCGCTCTGATCGGCTCCTGGCTGCTGGGAGAAATCTTGGACATCATCACCGCCGGGGATCTGTCCAGGCTGGGGCGGGTCGGGATATTTACGGCGGCGTTTGTGGCTGCCTATTTCCTGATCAGTGTGGCCGCCTACCGCGTCCGGTCCGATTTCCTGAAAAGGGCCCTGATCCAGTACAAGGATCTGGCCTTCAGAAACCTCTCGGAGAAGAGCATCAGCGCCTTTTCCCGGGAAAATACAGGCCGGTACATATCGGTCCTGACCAACGACGTGAACTCCATAGAGGAGAACTACCTCAACCGCTCCTTCCTGCTGGTCTACTATGTCCTGACCTTTGTGGGGACGATGGTCATGATGTTCTGGTACAGCCCGCTTCTGACGGTGGCCGCTCTCCTGCTGAGCGTTCTGCCGCTCCTGACGTCGGTACTCATGGGTAACGAGCTGGCGGTGCGGGAAAAGGAGGTCAGCAGCCGGAACGAGGGCTTTGTCTCCCAGGTCAAGGACCTGCTCTCCGGCTTTGCCGTGATCAAAAGCTTCAAGGCGGAGAAGGAGGCCGGGCGGCTCTTTGGCGAGGCCGATCAGGCCCTGGAGGAGACCAGGCGCCGCCGACGCTGGTGGGAGGGCCTGATCGGGGCAGTCAGCGGAAACATGTGCAGCGAGATCCTGCAATTCGGCATTTTCTTCCTGGGGGCCTACCTGGCCATCCGGGGGCACATGACTGCCGGCACGGTGCTGATCTTTGTCAACCTGTGCAACTACCTCATCCAGCCCATCCAGATCGTGCCCCAGTACTGGGCCAGCCGCAAGGCGGCCGGGGCCTTGGTGGAGAAGCTGGCGGCGCTCGCTGAGGAGAATGCCTCCCGCCGGGGCGCGGCCATTGAGCCGGCGCTGAACAGGGAGATCGCGTTGGACAACGTGACCTTTGCCTATGAGGAAGGCAAGCCGGCGCTGCGGAATGTGTCGACCCGCTTTGCGGCAGGGAAGAAGTATGCCCTGGTGGGGGCGTCCGGATCCGGTAAAAGCACCCTTCTGAACCTCCTTATGGGCTCATACGACAGCTATGAGGGAGAGATCACTGTGGACGGCCAGGAGCTGCGGGGGATCGACCCCAACAGCCTTTACGACTTGATGAGCCTGATCGGCCAGAACGTGTTCCTCTTTGACGACACCATCCGCCGCAACATCACCATGTTCCGGGATTTCCCGGACGAACTGGTGGATTCTGCTATCAAGCGTTCAGGCTTGTCAGAGGTTATTTCCCAAAAGGGAGAGGGCTACCGCTGCGGCGAGAACGGGGTGGGCCTGTCCGGAGGGGAGCGGCAGCGGGTATCCATCGCCCGGTGCCTGCTGCGGGGCGCGCCGGTGCTGCTGCTGGACGAGGCGACCGCCGCCCTGGACAATCAGACGGCCTTTGAGGTGACGGACGCTATCCTGCGCCTGGATGGCCTGACCTGCCTGGTTGTGACCCACCGGCTGGAGGCGGCCCTGCTGGAGCGGTACGATGGGATCATCGTCCTCCGCGGCGGCACGGTCTGCGAGCAGGGGACGTTCCAGAGCCTGATGGAGGCGAAGGGATATTTCTATTCCCTCTATACTGTGAGCAGCGACTAGAGAACTCCGACCATAGGCAGAGCCACCGGGAATCCCTTCCCGGTGGCTCTGTGTGATTATTTTTGTATGGCTTGAAAAAGGCGGTCCGCCAAGGCGGCAAATTCCTCCAGCCCCAGCTTTTCGCCGCGCACGTCGGGCGAAAGCCCGCAGGAGGCGATCACAGCTCCCAGCGCAGCCTTGTCCAGCTGCCCGCCGAATACGGAGCCGAGGCTGTTGACCAGGGTTTTCCGCCGCTGGGCAAAGGCCGCCCGCACAGTACGGAAGAGAAACGCCTCCCCGCAGGCCGGGGCTGCGGCGGGTGCGGAACGCACCCGGCAGCGCAGTACGGCGCTCGTTACCTTCGGGGCAGGCAGGAAGCAGGAGGGGGGCACGTCGAAGAGCACCTCCGACTGGGTGTGGTACTGCATATAGACGGAGAAAGCGCCGTAGTCCCCGGTACCAGGCGCCGCGGCGATCCGCAGGGCTACCTCCCGCTGGATCATGACCGTGATGGTCTCAAACCGCTTCGCCTCCACCAGGGCGGTGAGGACCGGGGTGGTGATGTTATAGGGCAGGTTGGCGCATACCAGGGGCCGCAGGCCCGGAAAATGCCCATCCACCAGCGCCGGTATGTCCAGCTTCAGGATATCGCCTGGGATCAGGGTGAAGTTCTCCGCCGCACCCATGGTCTCTGCCAGTACCGGCAGCAGGGCTTTGTCCAGCTCCACGGCAACGACCTTGCCGGCACGCATACAGAGCTGCTGCGTCAGCGGCCCGATGCCCGGGCCGATCTCCAGGACGCCGCAGTCTGCCGCCGCGCCGCTGGCCTCGGCAATATCCCGGGGCACCCAGTCCGCGATCAAAAAGTTCTGGCCCATGGACTTGGAAAAACGGAAGCCATGGCGGCCTAAAAGCGCTTTGATATCCTGTATATCACAGAGATCCATGCAGCATCCTCCTTGCGTTGTTCTCCAGCAGTATACCATACCCCAGGAAAAAGTGCCACCCTATTTTTAACAAGGGAATTTCTCCAAAAAAATATAGTCGAAAGTTGTGGAAAGCGGGGACTAAGTGTGATACAATGGCACGGCAAATCCAGGTAAGGGAGAAAAATCGATGAATGAGCTGCTGAGGGCCTGCCTGATTGTCTGCCCACTGATTTTCCTGGGCGGTTTTGTGGACAGCGTGGCGGGCGGCGGCGGACTGATTACTCTGCCGGCATATCTGATGGCGGGACTGCCTGTCCATTTTGCGGCGGGGACGAACAAGGTGGTGGCTGGTATCGGAACCGCCGCGGCGACAACACGTTTTTTCCGCTGCGGAAGAATCCAGGTACGGGTGGCGCTGTGCGCCGCCGTGGGATCGTTGACTGGCGGCTTTATCGGCGCGGAGATCGCCAAAAGCTTATCCGATGCTCTTCTACAAAGTCTGATGCTGGTGGCGCTGCCGCTGGTTGCGGTTTTTCTGGCGGTGCGGAAGGATTTTGGGCAGGAAGAGCAGGAGAAGGTGTACAGCCGGCGCTACGAAACCTGCGTGAGCTTGGCCGTCGGTCTGGCCATTGGCTTGTATGACGGGATCGTGGGACCCGGCACCGGTACCTTTTTGATCATGGCCTTTACGGCCTTTTTATCCCTGGATATGGTGACGGCGTCCGGCTGCGCCAAGGTAGCTAATCTGGCTTCCAATGTCGCCGCGGCCGTCTCCTATGCCGCGGGGGGCAGCGTATTGTGGCAGCTTGTGTTGCCTGCTGCCTTGTGCAGCATGGCGGGGAATACCTGCGGGGCCATGTTCGCCATCCGGGGCGGCGGAAAGAAGATCCGGGGGATGATCTTTGTGGTGCTGGGGCTGCTGTTTGCAAAAATGCTCTATGAGCTGCTGCATTGAAAGAAAAAGGACGCCGGCTTATGCTTTCCATAAGCCGGCGTCCTTTTGATCATGTCGCAGTTTGTTTATTGCCCGTTTTGGTCAGTCCAGAATATATACGGTGCAGTCCCGTACGCCGAACTGGATACATTCGTTGTAGGTATTCATATACAGGTCGATGGTGTTGCCCCGCACGCCGGTGTCCTCGGCAATGGCAAAGCCATAGACGTAAGCGCCGTCGTTGGAAACCACATAGACCTTGCTGCCCAGGGGCAGCACCCGCTTATCCACGGCGACTACGCCCAGCCGGACTGTCGTCCCGGTAGCGGTGACGGTGTCCACCTTGCCCTCGCCGGCAGTATAGGCGGTGCCGCGCATCACCCGCGCCTCGCTGAAGGTGAGGACCTCGCCATTGGCAAGGGTAATGGTGCCGGTCCCATCCTCGTTGGTGACGATGGCGGAGACCGGGTCGGCGTTATTGGCAAAGTTTTCCAGGGTGCCTTTTTCAATAATGGTGGGGACCGGCTCGGTGTCGATGACGTCGATCAGCTGGCGGGCAGTCTCCACGCCGTCCTGATAAATGACTTCATAGACCTCGCTGTAGAGGCCGTCGCTGCCCTCCTGCAGGACGGCCTCATACCAATCGGGCTTTTGGCTGTTGTACCGATAGACGATCTCGTGCTCGGTAACAGAGGATACGCGCTCATAAAAGACAAGTTCAGAGTCGATGCTGACTGTGACGGCGTCCTCCTGGAAGGCCACGGAGATCATCTCCAGAGGACTGGTCTGGATCTTCATCCGGCTGAGAAGCTCCGTCACGGTCTCATTTCGTGACACTGCGGTTGCCGCCAGCTCGCCCTGGTAGGAGATGGTGACATCCTGTCCCGGAGCCAGCAGCAGGTCGCTGCCGCTGCTGCGGGAGACCAGTTCGGCGGAGCCGTCGGTGAGGAAAACTTCTGCAGTCAGCTCGTCAACGTCGATATAACCTTCGTTGGCGACGACATACAACGCGCTGGCGTCCTCATCAGTGGCATGGGGCGCCAGGGAAAGGGCGAGGACAGAGAGGGCCGGTACTGCTGCGACAGCGATCAACCGTTTCACAAGGGAAGCGGCTTTCTTGCTTCTTTCAAACATGATACTTGAACCTCCATTGGTTTTCAAAAAAGAACCTAAAATCCGGAATCGTTGCACAGCTGCGTGCTACAGCAGTGAAAAAATCTTTCTGCCGGAGCGATATCCAAAGAAAGGATTACCAAAATTTCCTTTTTTAAACATCTGGCCTGCAACCGATTTGTAACTTTTGTTACTTTTTGAAAACTTCGTGTAGTATAACGGAAAAGTTCTGATTTGTCAAGCTTTTTAGATACTTTTTCAATAATCGGTTGACATAAACATAGAAATTCCGAGTTATGATGCGGAAAAATTACCCAATTCGACAAGGAAAAAGTTACAGTGCGGTAAAAAAGGTAACAGCAGATCCAGAAGAAAATCTGGGCCGCCTTGGAAATTTTTCCAAGGCGGCCCAGGCTGTGATCGGGATAGAGAGGGGCTATCCTGCCTGACGCTCCGGGACCGGCAGCAGACTCTGCTGCCGGTCCCGGAGTGCTGGTGGATATGGGCGCTGCGGCCCGTCAAAAACCAAGGGCAACGATCTTGACTACGATGCAGATGACAATGATCGCGCCCACCGCAGAGGCAATGGAATAGACCTTCCGGGATTCAGGGTCCTCCTTTTCCCTGAGGAGGTAGTACAATCCCCCAGCCAGAATGGCGACGCCTGCCAACAGCGCTGCCACAGTAAAAATAATCCCACTCATTTTCTTTCCCTCCATGTTAATAAGAATGCTGAATTGATGATAACAAAAACGGAACCGGCGTTGTGCACCAACGCGCCGACAACAGGGTTCAGGACTCCTGTAATGGCCAAAACGATCGCGATGAAATTGAGCGCCATGGAAAAGGCCAGGTTGCATTGGATGATCCGCATCATCCGCTTGGCGAGGCGGAGCAGGTGGGGGATCTCACGGATATCGTCGTTGACCAGCGCGATATCTGCGGCGTCCACTGCAATATCGCTGCCAATTCCCCCCATGGCGATGCCGACATAGGCCTTTTTCAGCGCCGGGGCATCGTTGATGCCGTCGCCGATCATGCAGACCTGCTTGTGATCTGCCTGGGAGGCGCCGATGTAGTTGAGCTTATCTTCCGGGAGGCACCCCGCCCGGACCTCTGTGATGGCGAGCTGAGACGCAATATACCGGGCCGCATTTTCGTTATCTCCAGTGAGCAGTACAGGCGTGGCGCCGGTTTGCTTCAGCGCGCCGATCATGGCCTTTGCCTCCGGACGCAGCGTGTCGGCCAGGCTGATGAACCCCGCAAGCGCCCTGTCCAGGGCAAGGTAGATGACAGTGCAGCCCTCGTTCCGATATGTGTCGGCACAGGCGTATTCTTGGGGGCTGACAAATACCTGGTTTTCCTGCAGGAGTTCCAGATTCCCTGCCAGCACCTCCCTGCCCTTCACGATGGCCCTTACGCCCCTGCCGGGGAGCATCTGAAACGCTTCAGCGGCGGGGACGTCTTTGCCGCCGGAGGCCTGATAGCAGCGGAGGATTGCCCTGCCGAGAGGATGCTCGGAGCGCTGCTCCGCACTGGCGGCATAGGAATAGAGGGCGGATTCAGGGAGATCGGGCCGAAGGCTCTGTACGGCAACGACTTGTGGCATACCATAGGTCAAAGTACCGGTCTTGTCAAAGGAGATGACGGAAACAGCGGCCAGCCGCTCCAGCGCGTCCCCCTCACGGACCAGAAAGCCATGCTTTGTGGCGTTGCCGATAGCGGCCATGATAGCGGTGGGGGTGGCCAGAACCAGGGCGCAGGGACAGAAGACCACAAGGATGGTAACAGAGCGGATGATTTGGCCCGTCAGGAGCCATGTCAGCACAGCGGCTGCCAGAGCGATCACGACGATCCAGGTGGCCCACCGGTCCGCGAGGCCGACGATCTTCGCCTTCCCTGCGTCGGCGGACTGTACCAGGCGGATCATGCGCTGGATGGAGCTGTCCTCGCCGACCTTCGTTGCCTCCATATCGAAGGAACCGAACTGGTTGACGGTCCCGCTGGACACCTCATCGCCAACGCCCATATCCACCGGCAGGGATTCTCCGGTCATTACCGCTTGGTCGATGGAGGTCTGGCCGGCCCGGATGATCCCGTCCACCGGCACGATCTCTCCGGGGAGCACCCGCAGCAGGTCGCCCACATGGACCTGTTCTGCACTGATCACCGCCTCCTGCCCGCCTGTAAGGACCCTGGCTGTCCGGGGAGTCAGATGGACCAGCTTTTCAATACCTGCCCTCGCCTTTGCCACAGTAAGATCCTCCAGCAGGGCGCCCAGCTGCATGATGAAGGCCACTTCGCCGGCGGCGAAATCCTCTCCAATGATGATGGAGGCAAGGAGGGCGATAGAAACCAGTACATCAGCCTTTATATCAAAGGCAGTGACGAGCCCGATCACCGCTTCCAGGAGGATGGGGACGCCGCACAGGACAACAGCGATCCAGGCGGCGTCAAAAGGGAGGGGGAGCAGGCCGAACATGCTGCAGACCAAGGCGGCGCCGGAGAGGGCGAGGCATGCGATATCCTTTTTCACCCCGCCCCATTCTAAAAATTTTTCCAGCTTTTCCATGAGATATCACCTCTTTATACCTTATGGGGTATAGGTATATTATACCGGTTGGGGTATAAAAGTCAAGAGGCAAAACGAGGGCCAGCCGATTTTTTCGGCTGGCCCCGTCTCTAGTCAAAATAGGATCAGTTCATATTGGCAAAACGCTCGATCGCCTTTGTAAAGTTTTCGATCGTCTGATCCGCATCCCCATGCTCGATCCCATCCCGGACACAGTGCTTGATATGGCCCTCCAGCACCACCTGACCGCACTTGTGCAGAGCGGACTTGGCAGCGTTGATCTGGGCGAGGACGTCCTCGCAGGGGATATCCTCATCCACCATGCGGTCAATGGCCTGTACCTGGCCGATGATCTTCTTTAAGCGGCGGTGCAGATTCTCCGCATCCATGCATTGTCTCATGTCGATACCTCCATACGGTTGGGGATATATAGAATTATCCCGTAATTTGAAAACCTTGTCAAGGGAAAGGCCTCTGGCTCCGACGCCTTTTACTGCGAACCGGTTTCGTCAGCGGCAGCGGGTGCTGAGTGGCTGTCACCGTCGGAGCGATCCTCCCGGCGCAGCTCGTCATATACCTCGGCGAGAAGCCTGCGGTCCTGCTTGGTCCCCATGAAGTCCGACTCCCGGAACATGTCAGGCCGGCGGCGGAGGGTGCGCAGCATGGACTGGCGCTTTCGCCATTTGGCCACGTTTTCATGGTGGCCGCTGAGCAGGACTTCCGGCACTTTCCGCCCGTGCCAGGTCTCCGGGCGGCTGTACTGAGGGTACTCCAGAAGGCCGTTCCAGTGGCTCTCCTCCTCGTAACAGGCGGGCTCCGGCAAAACCCCCGGTACCATCCGGCACACCGCGTCAGCCACCGCCATGGCGGGGATCTCCCCGCCGGTGAGGACGAAGTCGCCCATGGAGATCTCCTCGTCCACGCACTCCTCAATGAATCGCTCGTCGATACCCTCATAGTGGCCGCAGACCAAAATCAGGTGGTCGTAGTCCGCCAGCAGCTGCCGGGCCTTTTTCTGGCAGAAGGTCTCCCCGCAGGGGGACATGTAGATGGTGCGGGTGCGCTCTGTTCCAAAATGTTCCTTGATATAGGCCCAGCAGCGGTACAGCGGGTCTGCCTGCATGACAGCTCCCCGGCCTCCGCCGTATGGGTAGTCGTCCACCTGCTTCTGCTTGTTGACAGTGTAGTCGCGGATCTGGTGGGCCTCGATCCGGATGAAGCCCCGCTCCTGGGCCCGGCCCAGGATGGACTCGTTCATCATGTCCCCCACCGTCTCGGGGAACAGGGTCATGATATCAATCCTCATGGCTGCCCATCCCCTCCCAGACGTGAATATCCATGGTCCCGGCTGTTAAGTTAATCTCCTTTATAAAGGCTGGAACAGCGGGGATCAGGTACTCATCCTTTCCGCCGCGGACGGCGTAGACCTTATGGGCAGGATAGTCCAGGACCTCCTCCACAGTTCCGAGAGCTTCTCCGGTGGCCGCATCCCTGGCGGCCAGGCCGATCAGTTCCTGGTCAAAGTACATACCCGCCGGAAGATTCACATCGGTGCGCCGGATGGAGACCGTTTTGTTCTTCAATGCCAGAGCGGCGTCCATATCCTCCACCCCGGGCAGAGTCAACAGCAGGCAGCCCTTGTGGAGCCTGCGGGCGATGGGGGAGACCGGGCGGCCGTCGACATAGAGCGTTTTGCAGCGCGCGATGAGGTCCGCGTCCACGCCCTGGGGCAGGAGCTTTACCTCACCCCGGATCCCGTGGGCGTTTACGATCTGGCCCACGGCAATAAATTCCAGTTCCATAGTGGTTCTTCTCCTTTGGAGATGGGATGTTGCAGCCATTTTACTATATTTCAATGAAAAGGGCAACTGAAAAGATCATAACAGCGTCAAAGAGCGGTTCCCGCTGTACTTTTCCGGAATTGCATGGTATAATATTCCCCATCAAAGAGAAGGAGGGGCGGTCTGTGCGCAGAAAAGACAGGCAGCGGGAGGAAGATTTTGCGTGGAGAGTGTTTGACCAGGCCCCCTACGGTGTCCTGAGCATGCGGGACGGGGAGGGCAGCTACGGCGTGCCGGTGAGCCCCGCGCGGGTGGGAGAGAAGGTCTACTTCCACTGTGCCATGGAGGGGAAGAAGCTGGACTGCCTCTGCCAGTGGCCGGAGGCGTCCATGGCGCTGGTGACGGATGTGGGGCCTGATTATTTTGCCATTACCTTCCGCTCCGCCGTTTTGCGGGGGCGGGTGACTGTGGTGACGGACGAGGACGAGAAGCTGGCGGCCTTGCGCGCCATCTCGCAGCGATACTGCCCGGAACAGATGGACGACTTTGCGAAATACGCGGCACAGGCCGGGCGGGCCGCCCGTGTCTGCCGGTTGGACGTGACAGAAATAACAGGAAAAGAGCGGATGACATGAAAAAGCTTTTGAAAATTGTATTGGGTATCCTGCTGGCCCTGGTGCTGGTGGTGGGGGCCTATGTGGCCTACGTATTCATCGCCTACTACCGACTGGAGGACAACATGCCTCTGGAGGTGGAGCAGAGCGACTTTGTGAACGGCATGCCGGCGGCAGGGGAGACCTACCGTGTGGTGAGCTACAACATCGGCTTTGGGGCCTACAGCGACGACTACAGCTTTTTTATGGACGGCGGCACGGAGAGCCGGGCTAGGTCCGTGCTGGACGTCCATGAGAACATCGGCGGGGCCATGGCCGTGGCGGAGGAGCTGGTCCCCGACTTCCTCCTGGTCCAGGAGGTGGATGTGGACGGCACCCGCAGCCACCATGTGGATGAGAAGGCCTATATCGAGTCCCTCCTGCCGCAGTACGGCTATCGGGTGTTTGCCCAGAATTACGACAGCCCCTATCTCTTCTGGCCCCTTCTGGAGCCCCACGGCGCCAACCAGGCGGGGCAGCTGACACTCTCTCAGTACACGGTCTCCTCCGCCCTGCGGCGGAGCCTTCCCATCGAGGAGGGGTTCATGAAGCTGGTGGATCTGGACCGGTGCTACTCTGTTTCGCGGATCCCCGTAGACGGCGGTGGAGAGCTGGTGCTCTATAACCTTCACCTCTCCGCCTACACCTCCGACGGCACCATTGCCGAGGAGCAGCTGAAGATGCTCTTTGCCGACATGCTGGCGGAGTACGAGGCGGGGAACTGGACCGTTGCCGGCGGGGATTTCAATAAGGATCTGCTGGGCAATTCCGACGAGATCTTCGGCGTCTCCGGGCCGGAGTACACCTGGGCCCAGGCCATCCCGGAGGAGCTGATTCCCGAGGGGATGTCCATCGTGGCCCCCTTTGACGGGGCGGACCCCGTGGCCTCCTGCCGCAACGCCGACCGGCCCTACGGCCCGGACAACTACCAGGTGACGGTGGATGGCTTTATCGTCTCCGGCAACGTCTCCGTTCTGGAGAGCAAGGTAGTGGACACCGGCTTCCGCTGGAGCGACCACAACCCTGTGTATCTGGATTTCCAATTGGACTAAGCGAAGGAAGGGAAACAGATTCAAAAGCCGCGCACCCACTCTTGGGTGCGCGGCTTTTCCTTTGCCATTGTGTGCCGCCGGCGCCCCAATGCGACGCCTTTTTCCACTGGGACAGGGCTATAATAGGCTCCGACAGTGGGAGAGGGGGAACAGACCTTGGTGATCTATCTGGATATGGCGTTTCTGCTCAGCGCGCTGGCGGACTGGCTGGCGCTGTATGTGACGGCGAGGCTCTCCGGGCTGCCGGTGCGGCGCCGCCGGGTGCTGGCCGCGTCGGCGCTGGGGGGAGCCTATGGGGCGCTGTGCATGGTGCCAACTCTACAGGCCGGGGCGGGCTTTTTTCCCCAGCTGGCAATGGCTGCCCTCCTGGTATGGGTGGCCTTCGGCCGCCGGGGAGCGTTTCTGCGGCAGTTTCTTCTGTTTTTCATGATCTCCTGTACGATGGGCGGCGTTTTCATGGCGGCTGTCCGCCTTTTCCAGGAGAGCGGAGGCATAGAAGTGCTGAAAATGCTGAATTGGAAAGTCTTTTTCCTTACGGGCGGAGTGTGCTATCTCATCTTGTCGGTCGTGTTCCGCGGCAGCGCCCGCCACGCGGTGGCCGGGCAGCTGTATGGGGGGCGTGTGGTATTCCGGGGCCGCGGGGCGTCGATCACCGTTCTCTTAGACACGGGACACACCCTTACCGACAGCGCAACGGGACGGCCTGTGCTGACCGCCTACTGGGCGGCGCTGGAGCCGCTGTGGACGGCGGAAGAGCGGGAGACGCTCTCGCACCTGGAGGAGAAGGGGGCGGTCTGGTGCCTGGAGCGGCTGGCGGGCGTGTCGCCGGGACTTTTCCACATCCTGCCCTATCGGGCGGTCGGGATCGGCGCGGGGCTGCTGCTGTGCTTTCATTCGGATGGAGCTGTGTTGGCCGGCAAAGACCTGGGCGCTGTGACAGTGGCCCTGTCGCCGACAGAGGTGTCCGACGGCGGGGGGTATACCGCCCTGTGGGGCGGCGGAATGGAGGGGGAGGAACGACATGCTGCGTAAACTGAGGGACCGGTTCTGCTGGCTGCTGGCGCGACTGGGGCTGCTGCGTCCCGGGAAGATCCTGTACATCGGGGGCAGCGACACGCTGCCGCCGCCTCTCCAGCGGGAGGAGGAGGCCCGGCTCCTGGAGCGGCTGGATCAGGGGGACGAGGCGGTGCGGCAGGTCCTCATTGAGCGGAACCTGCGCCTTGTGGTGTATATCGCCCGGCGGTTTGAGAACACGGGGATCAACATTGAGGATTTGATCTCCATTGGCACCATCGGCCTGATCAAGGCTGTGAACACCTATCGCTCGGACAAAAATATCAAGCTGGCCACCTATGCAAGCCGCTGTATCGAGAACGAGATCTTGATGTACCTGCGGAAAAACGCTCCCCAGCGCAACGAGGTCAGCCTGGACGAGCCGCTGAACACCGACTGGGACGGCAACGAGCTGCTTTTGAGCGATGTGCTGGGCACCGACGGGGACACGGTGATGCGGCCGATCGAGGCGGATGTGGACCGCCAGCTGCTGGAGGCGGCTATCGATAAGCTCTCCGAGCGGGAGCGGGAGATCATCCTGCTGCGCTTCGGGCTGTGTGGACGCAGGGAGCAGACCCAGAAGGAGGTGGCGGACCGCCTCGGCATCTCCCAGTCTTACATCTCCCGCCTGGAGAAACGGATCATCAACCGCCTGAAAAAAGAGATACTGAAGATGAGCTGAATCCATATTTTGCCGGGATGAGGCAGGCCGCCGTCCCCAGGCGGCCCAATAAAATTTTAGCAGCTCCCGCATGGGAGCCGCTATTTTTATGCACGGGCGAGGCAAAACGGGGAATCCGGCTGGCTCCCTCCCCCCTGCGGCGCCCGGGGCAGTGGAACCGTTTTCAGAGCCGGCGGCACTATAAAATGTGACAAAAATGTGACAAAACAGAGAGGATATATCCAGCCAGAAAAAGTCGGAATTGACAAAACAATGGGAATAGTGTACAATAGGCTAGAAATTTATAGACCGTGCATACCGGGGCGGCCCTGGGGCCGCTGCGCGCCATGCAGACAGCAGGACGCCCCGCAGCCTTTGCCGGTATGGATAAAAATACCGGCGCCTTTGGGACGGGGCGGACTCCCGACCCATCGGAAAAGGCGGGAGACAGCACGGGCATGGGCCGCCGGCAGGCTTGTTTTTATTGGGGAGGATGAAAAAGAAAATATGGAGTTTTCAGCCCCTGCCGGAGAGGGGGCTGTGCTTTGAGAAAACAAGATGTCTCTTGGCTGCGTACAGCACAGGAGGTCTTACTGGATCTCTGGCCGCGTCCGGCTTGCCGCCGGCGCGGCGGGGAGTACTGGAAGAGGAGGTCGTCTCAACACGAAAAGACTTGTAAGCGCGCTGCTGGCATTC
Organism: uncultured Oscillospiraceae bacterium; assembly: GCA_902373635.1. Classification (GTDB taxonomy): domain Bacteria; phylum Bacillota; class Clostridia; order Oscillospirales; family Oscillospiraceae; genus Pelethomonas. The sequence goes on along the minus strand of CABKMV010000016.1, from coordinate 3,484 downwards.
CTGATGGTCCTCGCCATGTGCGCGGGCTGCGGCGAGGAAGAGCAGGCCCAGCAGGATGGAACACAGCCTGTAACCGTGGAGGAGGACGAGGTCGTCCCCACCATCTTTGCCGATATCACCGGTATCCCGCAGGACAAGATCGTTATGACGGTGGGAGAGATGGAGGTCCCGGCGGAGCTTTATTTTTATTGGCTGTGCTATGTGTGCAGTTCCCTGGAGTATAATATTCTGAACGACTACAGCAATTACGGCATGTACAGCGCCTGTATCGACAAGGAGACCATGTCTGTGGACTGGACGGCGACTTATGCCGGTATGCCCCTGATGGGCTATGCCAAGTCCCAGGCGGAGAGCACCATTAAGTACTATATGGCCATTGAGGAGCTGGCGGAGGAAAAGGGCGCCGGCCTGACGACGGCGAACCTGGTGGATATGGAGAACAACTTCCAGAGCGCTGTGGAAGAGATGGGCGGCAAATCCGAGTTTCTCAGCTATCTGGAGATGCTGGGCATCAGCAAGTCGAATTTCGACAGGATCTCCGCCACCAGCTATCTGTACGCCAACCTGCTGGACCTGGTGTTTACGGAGGGCAGCGATCTGTACCTCCCGGACGAGGACTACGATAAATATGCCACCTACGCGGACCATATTCTGATCGCCAGCCAGAATATGCAGACAGGCGAGAACCTGACACCCGAGGAGACGATGGAGAAGTACAAGCTGGCGGAGAGCATTCTGGAGCAGCTGCGCGCTTCTGACGATCCGGTCACGCTTTTCGCACAGCTGGCCGACGAGTACAGCGAGGACCCGGGCCGGGAGGACAATCCCACCGGATTTATCTATACGTCAGGGACCATGGTTCCGGAATTTGAAAGCGCCGCCGCCCTGCTGGCCCCCGGAGAGATCAGCGAGATCGTGCAGAGCGATTATGGATTCCATATCATTCTGCGCCGGGACCTGATGGCCGCGCTGGAGGAGGATGAGAGCCGCAAGGTGCAGATCGCCAGGGAGTATCTCGACCAGCTCCTGGTGGAGAAGCGGAGCGCCTCCGCCGTGGTATACGATGAATGCCTGGACAGCGTGGACTGGGATACTTTCTACGCGACCTACATCGCCGAGGTGGATCAGATCGCCGAGGGGATGGGTGAGGGTGAGGACGCCGCTCCATGATTTGCCGAGGAGCCGGCAGCCGGCAGCGGACCTTGTCAGCCTGTTAGTTTTTACCGCGGAGATTAGCAGCCTCCGCGGTATGAAAATAGAAAGGAGGTAGTATCACGATATACACTGCTATCCGCATACCCAGTGTACAGAAAGATAAAAAATTGGGAGGAAATTAGGAGGAAATATGAAACGATTGAAGAAGCTCGTATGTTTGATCATGGCCGTCGCGGTGTTTTCTTCCGCGGTCGTCGCCAATGCCTGCACCACGATAGCGGCAGGCAAGGACGCCACTGTTGACGGGTCCACGATGATCGCACACTCCGTCGATGGCTGGTATGATGAGCGCATCGAGGTCGTGCCCGGCGGCACCCATGAGCCCGGCGAGATGGTCGACATCTACCGCGACCCCTGCCAGGACGGCTACCGCACTGTTGAGCTGGTAGGCCAGATCCCCCAGGTGGAAGAGACCTATACATATTTTGACACCGGTTATCCCTTCATGAACGAGAAGGGCGTTACGATCGGCGAGCACACCTGGAGCGGCGACTATGCCGCATTCTACAACGGCGAGCAGGCCATGATGGTGATCGCCAACCTGCAGGCCCTGGGCCTGCAGCGCGCCTCTACTGCCCGCGAGTGTGTGGAGATCATGGGCGCCCTGGCTGAGCAGTACGGCTATGCCGACGGCGGCGAGACCCTGCTGGTCGGCGACGCCAACGAGGTGTGGATCTTCGAGATCTCCGGCCCCGGCCCCATGTGGACCCCCGACAGCGGCAAGCCCGGCGCCCACTGGGCAGCCCGCCGCGTGCCTGACGACGAGATCCACTCCGGCGCCAACCGCTCCGTCCTGCGTGAGATCGACTTCAACGACACGGAGAACTACATGTGGTCCACCGATATCACCGTGTATCCCGAGGAGCTGGGCTACTGGAAGGAAGGCGAGCCCTTCAACTATTCCATCATCTTTGATACCGTTGAGGGCAACGTCGCTTACACCTGCTCCGGCCGCGTGTGGCGTGTGTACGATCTGCTGGCAAATTCCCAGAACTTCCCCATCTGCAACGAGGAGCAGGCCCTGACCGCTCTGCCCTTCTCCGTCAAGCCCGATGAGAAGGTCTCCCTCCAGGACATCATGGCGGTTTACTATGACCACTATGAAGGGACCCCCTTTGACATGACCGTCGGCCTGGCCGCCGGCCCCTGGGGCAACCCCGTCCGCTACAGGGCTACCAGAGCCAACAAGCCCGAGGATGTGATGAACTTCGACTGGGAGCGTTCCATCGCGATCTATCGCTGCTCCTACAGCTTCGTTTCCCAGATGCGTCCCGACATGCCCGCCGAGATCGGCACGGTCCTGTGGTACGGCTGTGATTCCCCCGATACCACGGTCCATGTCCCCATCTACGCCGGTACCACCGAGGTCCCCGAGGAGTGGTGCAACAGCAACCGCTGGGAGTTCGACCAGAGCTGTGCCTGGTGGGCCTTCAACTTCGTGAACAACTGGGCTACCATGGGCTGGAACATCATTTATCCCGACATCGCTGCCAAGCGTGATTCCATCGAGGCCAAGTTCTTCGAGGAGCAGGCTGACGTCGACGCCAGAGCTCTGGAGCTCTACAACAGCGGCGACGTTGAGGGCGCCAAGGCTTATCTGACCGAGTATGTCTGCGACACCATGGATTACGTCTATGACGAGTGGTGGGCCTATGCCTGGGAGCTGGTTGGTAAGTACAACGATGGCATGACCGTCGACAAGGAGAACGCCAGCACCTCCGGCTTCCCCTACAGCATGGAGTATCTGGACGCCGTTGACTACGGCCACAGCCACCTGGATGCTTCCCACGGTCTCAACGGCGCTCTGCTTGCCGCTGAGGAGGAGCCCGCTGAGGAGCCTGAGGAGCCCGCAGAGCAGCCCGAGGAGCCCGCGGAGCAGCCGGAGGCCCCCGCAGAGCCCAGCGAGCCCGCGGTGAACACGGAGACGAGCAACAGCACGGCGATCATCATCGGCGTGGTAGTCGTGGTCGTGGTGGCCGTTGCCGCGTGGTTCATCCTGAAGAACAAGAAGAAGCAGTAAGAGGAACTGTCTTACCCTTAAAGGCAGTATAGCGGAAAAAGCTTAGAAAAACCTTAAACCGGTATGGTGGGCTGCCAAAAAAATTGGCGGCCCATCATAACGGGGAGTTCTGAAAAAGGAGCATAGATCCATGAAAAGAAGCAAGAAGATGATGGCGGCGCTGCTGGCGCTGGCGCTGGTCCTGCTGTGCGCATGCGGGAACAGCGGGAACAACGGCGGGAGCACGAATGACACGCAGACGAGCCAGCC
>CABKMV010000015.1 GCA_902373635.1 uncultured Oscillospiraceae bacterium | reverse complement strand
TCACTTCCGCTGACCTTTGTCAACCCTTTTCTTCCTTCTTTTCCAAAAAGTTTTTCCCGTGCCTGCCCTCTTCTCTTCTCGACCGGACAGCTTGATAAGAATACCAAAAGGCGCTCTGTTTGTCAAGTACTTTTTTCGATCTTTTTCAATTTTATTTTACTTTTGCCTTTGGAAGCGCAGGGCGGGAGTCGCTCTGTCCTTCCAGTGCCCTCCCGCTCCGTCTCTATTCTTATCTTTATTATTTATGATGATTTGATCGAGTGGCCGCATATGACTAACGCCCTAAGTATCGCAGTTCCTTTTGCGACCTAAGGCGGACAAGGTTGATCTTGCAGATCATGTTGTCGCAGAGATACATTTTCCCGCTGAATGGTCTGCCTTGCTCATCTCTGCCGCTGAATCCGCCCGCATACCGTTTTGTGCCCTCGGTGCAGGTCAGGCACTCCCGTGAAATAAACGCCATAAACATCACTCCCTCGCCGTGATCTGTGAGCCTCGTGAGATAGGCAAGCCCTCCCGCAGCCCACAGATCATTATTCTATTTAGAGCATCAAGCGTCCGATCCGTTCCGTCCCCAGTAGATTCTCTCCATGTGAAAGGGATGCTGTCGTCATAGAACACCTCCTAAAAAGTTGGGGATACTTCAAAAAATGCGGCAGTAAAAGAAGGACGGCGCTGCCATCTGGCAGTGCCGTCCTTTCTTCCCTTGGATCAGTCTTCGATGGCGATCAGGTTCTTTGTTTCCGGCTGAGCGGACTGGGGCTGCTTGGGAATGAACATGTGCAGCGTGCCGTTTTCAAACTTGGCGCGGATGTCCTCCTGCGTCAGCTTGTCGCCGACATAGAAGCTTCGGCGGCAGGAGCCCACAAACCGCTCGCGGCGCAGGAACTTCTCGCTCTGTGCGTCCTCGCTGTTGGTGTGGCCCACGCTCGCGCTGATGCACAAATAGCCGTCCTTCAGCTCAGCGGAAAGATCCTCCTTGGTGACGCTGGGCAGGTCGATGATCAGCTCATAGCCCTGGTCGTTTTCCTTGATGTCGGTGTTCATCATGCCGCCCAGGTTATGGTTGTTGAAAGCGGAATCGAAAACTTCATCAAACATGGACTTTGCGATAGCATAAGGCATTAACATGGTCAATTGCTCCTTTCGATGTGCGTCCCATTGCCGGGACTTGTTTTTGTTCATGCTTTTATTATAGCCGCCCGTTTTAGCACTGTCAACACCAGAGTGCTAAATTATTATTTTGTTTTTATTATTTATAATAACTTTTACTTATAAATTGCAGTTGTAAACCACCATCACATATGGTATCCTTATCAAAGGAAAATTCTGAAATAGGAGGCGGCGATATGAATACTTTTCAGCTTTCCTGTTTTCTTGCCGTGGCAAATACCTTGAATTTCGCCCAGGCCGCAAAGCAGGTGAATATCTCCCAGCCAGCCATCACCGGTCAGATCAAGTCGTTGGAAAAGGAGCTTGACACGAGGCTCTTTCACCGTACCACTCGCATGGTGGAACTGACGCCGGATGGACTGGCGTTCATTGAGGACGCAAAAGCCATGGTCGCCATCGCGGAGCAGGCCAAGCTCCGGTTTGGGCACGCGGGTGAAGGCGTAATAGAGCATATTTCCATCGCTTGCGGCAGTTTTTCCTTAATCGCCCCGCTGCCAGCGATTCTAAAGGAGCTGTCTGCCACCTGTACGAATCTTCATCCCAAATTGTATGTTGTCCCCCACAATCAACTTTTGAGGCTGCTGGAAATGGAAGCGGTAGATGTTCTCTTTGATCTGCGGGAGGGGAACGATGGGATGGAAAGATTCACCTTCAAGGAACTGAAGCGGAGCGAGTTGGTTTGTGTATGTCCTAAAGACCACCCGCTGGCGGAGCGGAGGGTCATCACAAGAGCGGACTTGAAAAACGAGCCGTTGATCTTCTGCAATCCCATGGGTCTTGACCCGAATATCGCCAATCTGCAGTGGCAGCTTGCCAAAGAGAAAAGCCCAGCATACTCCCACTACTGCGATTCCCCAGAAGCCGCTGTCCTGCTGGTGGCTTCTGGCTTAGGCATTGCCATTCTACCGGAACTGGCGGTAACAGAAGATAACAGGGTAGTAAAGATCCAAACAGAGAACGCGCCAAAGCTATCTTTTGGGATGTTCTATAAGTCTCATCCAGAATCCGAGGTAGTACGAAAATTCCTGCAAATTACAAAGCGTTTTTTTGATGTCCGCACAGAGGGAGCATTGAATATTGATTGAACTGAAACGGGGGAATGATTGCGGACAGCGTCAACAACGCAAACACGAAGCGGAGCTTTGCCAGGAAAATATCAGCCCGCCGCTGAAGGCACTATTGGGTAGGGCAATTCAGGTAAAAGAATGGGAATTTTTGATAAAAAAGGGCTCCTCTTCTGCCTATTTTGAGGCAGCGCACTAATAGCAGGCTGGGCAAGTGTGGGTACACTTGCCCAGCCTGCAGTTCATAAGCGGCCTAAAAATCTCACAAAAACGACTGCTGCACGCAAAGTGGTGAAGTTCTTTTTACAAGCAAAACGCAGGGAAACCTGTTTTCTTTATGTCTTTGTCATGCAGTCATATCATTTCCGTCATTGTCCAATCTGGAACAAGCAGTTCTGCACGCAATTTACGTCTATATGCCTTCAATATACCTCAATTTAAGTATTTTTCACGGCGTCATAATCCGCAGTCACCTGGCCATCCGGCGCCGGTGTCAAAAGGCTTACGATGACGATGGCTACGCATGCCACCAGGAACGCCGGGAGCAACTCATAGATGTCCCAAGCGCCGCCCATGGGCCGCACCAGGTATTTCCAGATAAACACCATGGCCCCACCGGAGATCATCCCCGCCAAAGCCCCCCACTTGTTGGAGCGCCTCCAGAACAGGGCGAAGAGCACCACTGGGCCGAAGGCCGCGCCAAAACCGGCCCACGCGAAGGAGACGATGCGGAATACGGAGCTGTTGGGGTCCCTTGCCAGGAATACGGCGATCAGCGAAATGACCACCACCGCGCAGCGGGCCCACAGCATGGCCGCCTTCTCGCTCAGCTTCACATGGCAGACGTCCCGCAGCAGGTTCTGTGAGAAGCTGGAGGCGGCAGCCAGCAGCTGGGAGTCCGCAGTGGACATGACGGAGGCCAGGATGCCCGCCAGGATCACCCCCGCCAACACTGCCGCTGCCAGCCCGTGCCGGCTGAGCAGGTCAGCGATCTTGATGACAATGTTCTCCGAGTCAGCCGCCACGAGGGCATCAATTGCCCCCACCTTGGACATGCTGTAGCCCACCACGCCGATCAGGATCGCCACTCCCATGGAAATGACCACCCAAACGGAGGCTACCCGCCGGGATAACTTCAGCTTCTCCTTGTCCTCAATTGCCATGAAGCGCAGCAGGATATGGGGCATGCCAAAGTAGCCCAGCCCCCATGCCAGGGTGGAGACGATGGGCAGGAAGCCGTAGGGGCTGGTGGAGCCGCTGGCAGGGACGTAGCTCTCTGTCAGGCTCAAGTAGCCGGGCAGCGCCCGGGCGTTGTCGGCCACCACGTCCATTCCCCCCGCCACCTGTACGCCGAAGAGCACCACCGCGATCAGTGCAATGGTCATGACGATGGACTGGATAAAATCCGTGGTGGAGGCGGCCAGGAATCCACCCAGGGCGGTGTAAAGCACAATGACCAGAGCGCTGATGACCACCGCCGCCATGTAGCTGACCCCAAAAAGGCTGCTGAACAGCTTCCCGCAGGCGGCAAAGCCGGAGGCCGTGTAGGGGATGAAAAAGATCATGATGACCACCGCCGCGATACCGGAGAGCAGGTTTCTGCCGTCCCCGTAGCGCTTGGAAAAGAAATCAGGCAGAGTGAAGCTGCCGATGTGCTGGGTATAGGTCCGGATGCGCCGGGCCACAATGAGCCAGTTCAGGTAAGTCCCCACCGCAAGGCCAATGGCAGTCCAGCTCGCCTCCGCCAGGCCGCTGAGATAGGCAACGCCCGGCAGGCCCATCAGCAGCCACGAGGACATGTCGCTGGCCTCCGCGCTCATGGCCGTGACCAGAGGGCCCAGCCTCCGGCCGCCCAGGTAGAAGTCATCCACTGTGGCATTCTTTTTGGAATACCAGAGCCCGATGCCCAGCATGGCCAGCAGGTAGGCCACGATGGCGATACAAATACAGATTTGCGCGCTTGTCATAGTTTCTCTCTCCTTTTCCGGGCGCGCCGCGCCCACGCGATACAACAACGATCAGTATATCACGGAGAAAAACAGACTAAAACACAGAACGATGTTTGAACTATTTTTCAAACATCGTTCTTACATTTTTAAATTTTGATTTATTTTACAGCTATTTTTTATAGACTAAAGTCCAGACTAAATTATATACAAAAAAATTTATTTCAACAGGTGGACGTTGCTGCCCGGATATAATCCATAAAAACCGGCATCATTGTCCCGGCGTACTGGCGCAGGGAGTATTCCCCATTGCAGATGCACCAGTCATACATCAGCGCCCGCTCACACAGGGCGTAAGCCTTGGAGATCTCGTTCACCGACAGGTCCCGGCGCAGCTCGCCCTTCTCCTGTCCCTGGGAGATGATCTGGCGCAGGACCTTATAGTAGGTCCGGTTGTGATCCAGCAGATGCCGCTCCCCCCGGGTGATCAGCTGGGAGGAAAACAGGCGGGCCAGCAGATCCATGGGCACCTGGTTCTCGATCATGGCAAACAGCTCCCGGTTGAGCAGCATCAGCGTCTCAAAAGCGCCCATCCCGGGCTCGATCCGCTCCATCAACTCCTCATATTTTTCATCAAACAGATAGCTCAGTGTCCGCAGCAGGGCGTCCTTCCCCTCAAAATAGTGGTAAAAAGAGCCCTTTGAGGTGCCGGACTCGTAGATGATGTCATCCACAGTGGTGTCCTCATATCCCTGCTCATAGAACAGTTTCCAAGCTGCGGAGATGATCTTCCCCTTGGTATTGCGCGTATTTTTCTTCCGCATGGCAGTCCCCCCTCCCTTTTATGACAGCTTTTACTATAGCATAAAAGATCCCTCCGCGCAACAAACGCGGAGAAAACACAAATTGCATAGTTTTTCACAGCGAGCGGGATTTACAATGTCAATTTTTGATATATACTTTAATTAAAAAATCGTGTATTCTTTATTTTGTCAGTTCTGCGATCGTCCTATGAAAGGAGAGACCCCTGTTGCATTTTTGTAAAATGAACGGCGCGGGAAACGATTTTATTATCCTCAACAACATGGAGGAGCGCCTGGACCACGCCGTATTCCCCTCCCTGGCCCGGACGCTGTGCCACAGGCACTTGTCCATCGGCGCGGATGGGCTGATGGTGGTGGAGCGCCCCAACCAGGGCGGAGACTACAGGATGCTGTTCTACAACGCCGACGGCTCCGCCGGCGAGATGTGCGGCAATGGCGCCCGCTGCATCTGCCGCTACGGTTATGAAAACGGGTTGGCCGGTGTGGAGCAGACCGTGGAGACCCCCTCCGGGATCGTCACCGGCCTTCGCATCGACCGGCGCAATTACCGGATCCGCCTCACCGATCCCAGCGTGATCCGCCTGGACTACCCCGTGGAGTCCGCAGGCAAACTCTGGCCCTGTTCCTATGTGGAACTGGGGGACCCCGGTCTGCCTCACGCCGCCGTTCCCTATCCCGGGCTGGGGGCCAAAACCATGGACCAGATGCGGGAGCTGGGCCGCGCTCTGCGGTGGAACCCCGCCTTCCCCAGGGGCGCCAACGTCAACTTCTATGAGATCACCGGCCCCGACCAGGTGACTGAGCTGACCTACGAGCGGGGCGTGGAGGATTTCACCTATGCCTGCGGCACCGGCACCGGCTCTACGGTGCTGGCCCTGACCCTGATGGGCCAGGTCAGCGGGAAGGATGTGGCCGTCTCCGTCCCCGGCGGCACGCTGCGTGTCACCATCGACCGGGACGGCGATCAGGTCAGCGCCGTCTGGCTCACCGGGCCCACCAATCTCGTGTGTGAGGGCGAGGTCCGGGACGAGGAGCTGGCCCTGTAACGAACTGGTATGTTCGGCTCCCTGGGCTGTGTGCCAGGTGGCCTTACAGAAAATTTTAGGAGGAAAGAAACATGAGCAAACAACTTGACAAAAAGTCTGTTGCGAAGAACTACGCATTCCTTGCCATCATGCTGGGCGCTATGATCCTCGGCTGCATCGTGGGCTGGCTGTTCCCCGTGGTAAAGGACGCGGAGGACAACATCACGAAGGCGGGCGCCACCGTACTCAAGCCTCTAGGCACCGTGTTCATCAACATGATGTTCTGCATCGTGGTCCCTCTGGTGTTCGCCTCCATCTCCAGCGCCGTGGCCGGCATGAAGAGCCGCAGACGGGCCGGCAAGATCATGGGTGTCACCGTTGCCACCTTCGTTGTCACCGGCGCCATCGCCGCTGTGATCATGTTTGTGCTGATGAAGCTGATCCCCCCTGTCCTGGAGCCCTGGGCCGTTATCCCCACAGAAGAGATGGGCGAGTATGCCAGCATGAGCGATATGCTTGTCAATTTCTTCACCGCGGAGGATTTCGTGGGTCTGCTCAGCCGGAGGGCCATGCTGCCTCTGATCGTGTTCTCCCTGCTCTTCGGCTTTGCCGTGAATCTGAACGGCGGTAGCGAGACCCCTGTCGGCAGATTCCTTGAGGATCTGACCAACGTGATGCTGCGCTTCGTGAAGATCATTACTTACTACGCCCCCATCGCTTTCTTCGCCATTTTCGCCGATCTGGTCGCCAGCTACGGCTCCCAGGTTGTCGAGAACTACGGCCGCGCCCTGCTGGTGTACTACCCCCTGTGCTTTATCTATATCTTTACCGCCTGGCCCCTCTTCGCCCGGTTCGGCGGCGGCAAGCACGGCGTAAAGACTATGTTCCAGCACATCACCAAGCCCGCCGTGGTCTCCCTGGGCACCTGCTCCTCTGTGGCTACCATCCCCACCAACATGGAGGAGGCCGCCGACACCGGCATCTCCAAGGACGTCTCCGATATGGTGCTGCCCCTGGGCGCCACGATGCATATGGACGGCTCCTGCTTCTCCTGCGTGCTGAAGATCGCCTTCGTGATGGGCGTATTCGGCCAGGAGTTCAGCTTCAAAATGCTGCTTCCCGTGGTACTGGTGGCGGTGCTGTCCTCCGTGGGTATGAGCGGCGTCCCCGGCGGTGGCTACATCGGCGAGTACATCATCTGCTCCATCTTCTTCCCCACCCAGATGGAGATGGCCTTCCCCATTCTGGTTGCCATCGGCAATCTGGTTGATCCCCCCGCGACCATGATCAACGCCGCCGGCGACTATGTGGTCAGCTATGTTGTCTCCCGCTTTGTGGATGGCAAAGACTGGCTGGACAAGGCTCTGGCCAAAAAGGTCGCTGACTGATCCCCCGCAAAATAGAATGCTCCCCTCCGGAGAAAAGGCGCGCTGTCCGCCATCTCTCCGGAGGGGAGCTTTTTGCATGATTTTATCAGGCTTACGCCTGCCCGGCCAGCGCCGTATTCGCCAGGAGGCAGGCCCCATACAGCGCGGTGTCCGGATGGGCGCAAAAATCCGCGCTGTGGAGCGGCGCGTTTTCCCGTCCCGGCATGCCGCTGCCAAGAAAATAGAAAAATGCAGGCAGCCGCTGCCCATAGTAAGCAAAATCCTCCGATATCATGACCGGGTTAGCACGCAGGACATGGGCCGCTTCCGCCGTCATCCCCGCGGCCTTCGCCGCAATTTTGACCAGCTCCGGTGCGTTGATGGTCGCGGGGACGCCGCTTGTAAAGCGTATCTCTCCGATACAGCCGTAAGCCGCGCTGCAATTTTGGACGATCTCCTCCATACGCCGGATCACTGTGCTCCGGGCCTCCGGCTGCAAAGATCGGATACTCCCGCCCATGCTCACCCCGTCTCCAATGACATTATCCGCGTCCCCGCCGTGTATCGCGCTCACGGTGACAACGGCAGCGTCAAGAGGGCTGATTCCGCGGCTCACCACAGTCTGGAGGGCCATGACCACAGCGGACGCGGCGACAATCGGGTCACAGCACTGCTCCGGCATTGCGCCATGGCCGCCGCGCCCCTGTATGCTGATCCGGAAGCTGTCCTTCGCGGCCATCACAGGCCCCTGGCCCACGCCTATGGTCCCTACGGGCATGGAGGGCATGTTATGCAGGCCAAAGGCAGCGGAGATCCCCTCCCGTGCAAAAAAGCCGCTCTTGCAGATCCCCTCCGCCCCCTGTCCCATCTCCTCCGACTCCTCCGACGGCTGGAACAGAAAGATCACATCCCCGGCGAGAGACTCCCTCTCCGCGCAGAGGGCAAGGGCCGCCCCATAGAGGCCCGCCGCATGGACATCGTGGCCGCAGGCGTGCATCATTCCAGTCTCCTCAGACCGCTCCTCATGGCTCTCCGCCTCCTGCACAGGCAGGCCGTCGATATCCGCCCTCAGGCAAATAACCGGCCCCTTCCTCCCCGTACGCAGGCGAAAGGCCGCGCCGGTGGGCATACCTATCCCCCGCTCCTCCAGTTCCAGCCCGCCCATGGCCGCCCGGATGCGCTCAGTAGTCCTATACTCCACGGAGCTCCTCTCCGGGTGCCGGTGCAGCTCCCGCTGCAAAGCGCCGATCTTTTCTCCAAAGCGGAGACGCATTGTATTGACATCCATTTCGCACTACCCCTCATCCGCTGATTTCTCCCACCGGGGATTCCGGCTTTCGGAAAACCGTCAACCCTATGGTAGCACATGGATCCCCTCCGGTCTATCTCTTTTTATGCGTCAGAAGGGGGAATGATCATTTTCCGGCCTGCCAACCTCATACAGCCGCTGCTCCGGGGACACCCGCATCTCGCCATATTTCTCCAGGGAGGCAAAAATCGCCTCGTACATACGCACACCGATCTCCCGCCAGGAGAGCTTATCAGCTACCGCTGCGGTGTCATTTCCCCCGGAGGCCATATATTCCGAAGTCGCTATCGTATACACACGATCCCTTTCGATAGGCGTCCCATCCCGCAGCGTAATGGCCTGTATCTTCTGAAAAGCCGGTTTCGTATGATCCGCATACACAATGAGCCCTGAGTACATAAGTCCCGCGTTGTTGCCGAAACGCTCCGGCACATACACCAGCTCAAAGAGCTCCCAGATCTGGGCCCCGGTGATCTCCGCCCGCAAAATGGGGTCGTTGAAACCCATAACCCCGGTGATATCCTCCGCCGTTACAACGCCAGGTGAGATGGTTCCCCCCGCACTGGTGGCGTTCATATAGGCCGCATCTGTTCCGGCGGCCTCCTGCACGCACTGAGCCAGGAAATTTCCCAGCCTTGTTTCGGCGGAGAGATGGATCTCCCACCTCTCCGCTGTGACGGCAAGGGGCTTTTCAAAAAAGTCCCGGAAGGGCTCCGTCACAGAATCTATATACCGCTGATAGGCCGCAACAGGCTCGGCGTCCCATTCCGTCTGCACAACACGGCAGCTTCTGCCTGTGATCTCTCCCTTTTCCGCATCCAGCAGGAGCGTGGCGTGGCAGAGGCTCTTTCCGGAAAAACCGCCCTTCATCACAAGGGTATCCCCCACCATTCCCGCATAGTCCCCGGGAATGTGGCCTCCGATGCACACATCCACCTGTGGGATATCCTGCAGGAGGTCGATCAGCTCTCCGGACAGCCCGCCATCCTCCGCAGCATAGAACGGGATGTGGGCCAGCACCACCACGATCTGCGCACCGGCCAGCCGCATCTGTGGGACGTATCTGCGTGCGGCCTCTGCGCAGGAACGGGCCTCATAGGGTGCAAAAGAGGACGCTGTGACCATATAGGGCGTATACTCCGTGGTGAGCCCCAGGACACCGATTTTGACATTTTCCCGCTCCAGCATCACCCAGGGGCGCACCCCGGGTATGAGATCATCCGTATCCCGCCGGACGATGTTGGCGCACAGGATCGGATAAGGCGCGGCGGCAATGCAGCTGTCCAGGAACCCCTCTCCCCGGTCAAACTCGTGATTTCCCAGCGTCATGGCATCAGTTCCCAGCAGGGATACCGCCTTCACCATCGGCCCGCCGCCCCAGAAGTTGGCGGAAAACTCATCCCCCGCGTCCAGCAGGAGGGTCCCGGCCCTGTTTTCCCGGCGTATGGCCTCGATCGCCGCGCCGAACACGGCCATGCCCGGGCATTTCTTGGTCCTCCGCAGCTGTCCGGAAAAGTCGGCGTGGGCAAGAATATCAATTTGAATTTCTTTCATCTGATCCCCCTCTCACCCCTTGAGGCCGCCTCTGGAGACGCCGGTAACGATGTTCTTCCTGAAGCAGATGAACAGGATGATCATCGGGATGACCACAATGGTGGCCGCGGCCATAAGCCGCTCATAGCGGATCCCGCTGGAGGTCATAAAGGCATAAAGGCCAAAGGGCAGGGTTCTGGATTCGGGATTGTTGGTGACAAGTACCGTCCACAGGAAGGAGTTCCAGCAGGTGATCGCATTGAGCAGGGCGGTGGTGACAAGGGCCGGCTTCGCCATCGGCACCATAATCCGCCACAGATACCTCCAGTTGGAGGCCCCGTCCACCCGGGCGGAGTAGTAGAGGCTGTCCGGGATCGACAGGAAGAAGTTTCGGAGGATGTAGGTATAAAATATGCTGGAGGTAAAGGGGATGATCAGCGCCAGCAGGTTGTCGATGAGATGCCAGTTCACGATGGTCTGGTAGTTTGTGATGATGAGCATTTCAAAGGGGATCATCATCATCGACAGCAGCAGGGAGAACAGCAGATCCCTTCCCGGGAACTTGAGCCTCGAAAAGGCAAAGGCCGCCAGGATCGTTGTAAACTGTGTGCAGACGACACAGGCGACGGTAACGGCCACCGAGTTGAGAAAGTACGTCAGGAACGGCGCCTTCTCAAAGGCGTATCTGTAGTTTTCGAAGGTAGGGCTGCCTGGAAAGAAGGTGGGCGGGGTGGTATTCACCTCCGCGGCCGTCTTCAGGGAGGAGAGGATCATCCACACAAAGGGGAACACCATAATGACGGCGCCGACAGCCAGCAGCAGATATACAATCGTCTTTTTCACATTTTTCATCAGTAATTCTTCCATTTCCGCTGTATAAACAGCTGGATCATCGTTAAAACCAGAACGATCAGGAATAATATGACCGCGCTGGCGGCGGCCCGGCCCAGCTTCCACTTGACAAAGAAGGCGTCGTAGAGATAGTAGACCACCGTGTAGAGGGAGTATGCCGCGCCGGGATTGCCGTTAAAGAGGGGGAACAGCTCGGAAAACACCTTCGATGCAGATATCATATTGATGATCAGCGTCAGTCCGATGGTGGGCGCCAGAAGGGGCAGCGTGATGCGGAAGAAGATCCTCCCGCTTTTGGCCCCATCCACCCGCGCCGCCGTATAGTACTGGGGGTTCACATTCTGGAAGCCCGCCAGCAGCAGGATGGTGGTAAAGGGGATCATGCTCCAAATGCCGTAAATCACCAGGGCGGTCAAGTTGTAGGCGGGGTCGTTCAGCCAGTTGACCGCCGGCAGTCCAAACAGGGAAAACAAGTAATTGATGAGGCCGTAGTCATAATTGAACAGCCATTTCCATACAAGGCCCACCGCCGTGACCGACGTGACCATCGGCAAAAAGTAGCAGGTTTGGAACAGCCCCTTCAGCCTGATATTGCCGTTGAGCAGCGTGGCGATCAGAAGCGACAGCGCCGTGGCGATGGGGACCACAAACAGCACATAGAGCGCCGTGTTTCTCAGGCCATTGAGAAAGTTGGGATCGGCAATGACATCCCTGTAGTTGTCCAGCCCAAAACCGGAAAACTCGCCGGTCAGCACCTTGTAATTTTCCTTGAAAGATATCAGGACAACGTTGATAAAAGGATATATCGTGAACAGGATCAGCCCGATCAGAAACGGCGCCAAAAATGCCGCCGGCACCAGAAAGGTGCGGGCTGTCAGCTTCTCCCTATCCTCCCTGATCCGATTTCTTCTCATGCCAGCCTCTCCCCCGTCGCCTCGTCAAAGAGGAACACGCCCCGGTTTTTCAAGCTGATCTCGATCTCCTGGCCAATGCGCAGCGGATATTCCCCGCTGATGAACCCCCGTATCCGCTGGCCGCCCAGCTCCAGCACGGACAGCTCATCCTTATTGATGGAATAGCGCTCCAGCACCCTTGCCGTGAGGGTCTGGCCCGCCGCCGGAACCACCACGCTCTCCGCGCGGACCGCCAGCACTGCCTTTGTCCCCTCCGCCGCCTGACGGCGCATGGGGATCTCATAGGTAATATCCGTCCCGTCCAGCAGGAATTTTCCCGCCCGGATCACGCCGTGGAGTTTGTTGATGGGCGGCGCGCCCAGGAAGTCCGCCACGAAGTAGTTGTCCGGCTCGTCATAGAGGCTCCGGGCAGAGCCCTGCTGCTGCAGGACCCCCAGCTTGAGCAGGATGACCTCGTCGGCGATGGAGGAAGCCTCCTCCTGGTCGTGGGTCACAAACACAGTCGTCACCTTCGACGCCCGCTGGATGCGGAGAATCTCCTCCCGCATCTCCACGCGCAGCTTGGCGTCCAGATTGGACAGCGGCTCGTCCAGCAGCAGAAGCTCCGGCTCCTTGGCAAGGGCCCGGGCAATGGCTACCCGCTGCTGCTGCCCTCCAGACAGCTCCCCCGGCTTGCGGGAGAGCAGGCCGGAGATACGCACCAGCTCCGCCAGCTCCTTCGCTCTGGCAAGGCGCTCCCGCTTCGGCACTCTTTTGATCTCCAGCGGGAAGCAGATATTCTCCAGCACCGTCATATGGGGATACAGGGCATAATTCTGAAAAACAAGACCAATATTCCGCTTCTCCGGCGGCAGGGCAGTCACATCCCGCCCGTTAAAGAGGATCTTTCCGGAGGTGACAGGCAGTATGCCGGAGAGCATGTTGAGAATTGTCGTCTTCCCACAGCCGGAGGGCCCCAGCAGTGCGATGAGCTTACCGCTCTCCAGCGTCACCGACAGGTCGTTGACCGCAACGGTACTGCCAAATTTTTTTGTAAGCTGCTCCATCCTGATTTCCATGCTCACCTCAACATTTCCTCAATGGCCCGCCCGTCGGCGTCCGGCATTGAAAATCCAAGCATACGCGCCATGGTGGGCGCCTCGTCCACCATGGGTCTCCGGTCAATGACCACTCCCGGTCTGATGTCCGGCCCCGCCGCGATGAAGCTTGTCAGCTCCCTGCGGGCGGGACTGCCCCCGTGGGTCGCGACCGCCGCCCTGTGGTCTCCGGGGATTTTGCTGCCGTAGATGCTCTCACAGTCCATCCGCTCACCGAAGGCGATGGGGAGCTTGCTCTCAATGATAAAGTCAAAGGGGCCGTCCACATGGAACACCCGCTTCGCCTCTTCCCTGTCCATCACATAGTCCAGCATCACCCGGGGATCTGTCTTCAGCGACTCCAGATACTCCCGCACCCTCGCCTTCATCTTCTGATCCTCCGGATTCCCCAGTTCCACATAGGCGCACAGCCCCGTGGAATGGATGAGTGCGTCGTAGGACTCCAGTGTGCCGTCCTCCCTCAGACGGATCAGGCCATTTTCCCGCAGCAGCACATTCAGGTGGATAATGTCACGGATATCCGTCTGTCCGTGGTCGCCCAGGATCACGATATTGGTATCCTCCAGCGTCCCCTTCCGGCGGAGGGTCTCCAGAAGGCTTCCGAACTCCTCGTCGTGCTTGCGCAGCTGATCCGCCGCACGGGGACCGTGTACTCCGTACTCGTGCCGGCATCCGTCCAGGTCGCACATTTTTACAAGCATGATATCCGGCTGGTCATAATCCTCAAGTATATCCAGCGCCAGGGCCATGGTAAACAAATCCAGGCTGCGGTCCGGCCCTTTGATGTAGCGGCCGTGCTTATAAAAATACCTGTCCATAAGGTTTCTGGTGGCCATCCCCTCCAGATAGGGCTCCGGCTCCCAGCCCTCGTAGTGATAGGGGACGATCATTGGCATGTTCATGTCGTAGTCGGCTCCACCGGATACAGGCCAGGACAGGGAGCAGGTGGTCAGGCCGTGCTCACGGGCATAGTCCAGAAGTGTCGGCACCTTCACGTCGGCCTTCCTGCCGTACCAGGGCAGATCGAAGAACCCGCCGCGCCGCATCTTCTCGTTGTTCACAACACCGTGGCGCTGCACGTAGCAGCCGGTGATGATGGAGGTGTGGCAGCAGTAGGTCAGCGCCGGCCACACCGGCTCAATCTGTTCCACAAGGGCGCTCTTTTCCATGAACCTTCCAAAATGGGGCATTCTGCGCATGTCAGCTATATCGCTCGCGCAGAGAGCGTCTATACAAAATACCAGGACTTTACTCATATCCACCTCTGTCGATCCATAGGAGAAACAACGACCTCTCCCACGGGTTTGTCTCTTTTCTGAATCGGCCGTCCCCGGAAGCAGATCTTCAGCCGTCGGGGACGGCCATCGATCATCCGCCTCGTCTAGTTGTCGTTCAGCGCCGCGTTGCTGGCAGCAACAAAGTTGTCATAGGCGGTCTCCGCGTCGCTGGTACCAAGGGCCACGGACTGTACCATTTTGTCGATCTCCGTGCGCACGGTGGCAGCGCCCTGGACGCTGGGGAGATACCCGATGCGGTGGTACTCCTCCGAAAGGGCCTTGACCGCGATATTGGTGGCGGCATATTCCTGGAACTTGGTGCTGTCAATGGCGTCCTTGCGGGCCGGAAGCGCACCGAAGGCAATGGCCCAGTCGGTCAGCCTGTCCGCCTGCGTCATGTACTTCAGATACTCATACACACCACGGGCATGTTCCTCGTCCCGGGACAGGCAGACATAGGTGCTTCCCCAGCTGGAGATATAATCCACCGGACCGTCCTGCGGTATGGGGCAGCACCCCACCTCAAAGTGTCCCTCTCCCTCGGGGATCGCCGCGTACACGTAGTCAATACCCGCCGCGGCGCCCACATACATCCCCACAGCCTGGCTGCCGAAGGGGTTGGAAAAGAAGTAGTCCTCGCCCACCAGGCGGAAGTAGCCCGCCTTTACGCCGTCTGCAAACCAGTTGAGTTTTTCAATGGCAATATCCCGGTCAATACTGATCTTCTTTGCCTCGGTATCGATATAGCCGCTTCCGGCCTGCATGATCCAGCCCTGGAAGGAGTCGGTGATCGAGTCCGTGCCAAATCCGGCGATCCCATATGCATCATAAATTGCTTTCGCGCACGCTTCAAGCTCGGCCCAGGTAGTGGGCTCGGAGAGCCCCAGGGCGTCAAACATGGTCTTGTTGTAGTAGAGGACCTCACTGCCATAGGTGGAGGGGATCAGATAAATGGAGTCATTGCCCCACTGGGTGATCTCCGCGTAGAGGCCGGGCGCGACCTGCTCCTGAAAATCAGGGATGCCGATCTCGGGGTCGTTGATGAAGGGCGCGAAATCCTGCAGATACCCGTCCTCGATATAGTTTATCGCGTCGGAGGGGAACATGGTGACAAAGTCAGGGCCGGTCCCGGTGCTGACGGATTGCAGGAGCTTGGCATCAAACTCGCTGTAGGGCTGCTGCTCCGCAATGACGACATATTGGTCCTGAGAGCTGTTGAAGCCGTCAATGATCTTATTGAGCGCCTCCTGGTGATGGTCCGTATACGTGTGCCACAAAACGATCTCAACGGGCTGGGCGGGCGCTTCATCGTTTCCGCCGCTGTTGGACGCAGCTCCGCCGTCCCCCTGCGTTTTTCCGCATGCGGCAAGGCATGCGCACAGCATCAGGAGCGCCAGGACAAGAGAGATTCTTTTCTTCATGATTTTGGTTTCCTTTCATCATTTTATTGTCTCTGTATTGCCTCTATAATAAATGAAGCGCATGTCCTTCCCTACCAGCACATGCCCTCCAGACAGCAAGCAAGCTCGTCGAGCGTATGTACCGCCATATCATAGACGGGCTCATGAATCTTCCCAAAGGGATTGACCCAAAGGGTCTTGCAGCCCAGCCGCCCCATTGGCATCAGGTCATTAAAGGCGTGGTCGCCCACGGAGAGCACACATTGGGGCTCGGCGTCCAGATCAACACCCTGTTCCATCAGCTTTTCCGCCATGCTCCAGGGCTTGTTCGCGGAGAATATCTCTTTTCG
The DNA here is from genome assembly GCA_902373635.1 of uncultured Oscillospiraceae bacterium. GTDB lineage: Bacteria > Bacillota > Clostridia > Oscillospirales > Oscillospiraceae > Pelethomonas. The sequence continues at coordinate 37,591 of CABKMV010000015.1, read as the reverse complement.
GAACACATGCTCGAACCCCAGCTGGCGGAGGAAGTCCCGCGCCGTTTCCTCGTAGGAATTGCTCAGCAGGACCGTATTACAGCGCCTTCCCAGCGCTTCTATGGCATTCCGCAGGCGCGGGTTCCCCTCCATCCCGTCCATACTCATTTTTTCTCTGGTTCTCCGGTATACCGTTTCGATCCTCTCCCCGTCGAGGACGCCAAGGGCCTTCCCGATCAGCGTTACCACCGCCCAGACGTCTCCAAGGTAGATGCAGTCTCCTCTGCAGAGGGCCTCCTCGTAGCGCATCTCCGGCAGATATGCCTCCTCCAGCCGGGAGAAAAATTCCTTGGAGCTGTCGGACCGGATCACGCCGCTCCTATAATATGTATTCATCACCAAATGCTCGCCGCTGCAAACCCCTGCGGCATATCTGATCAGATCATCCTCCCACTCCACCTTGTCCGTATCCTCCAGGAGGAAGTGGATATAATCGCGATAAAAGTCGTTGTTCAGATATAGTGTCCCATCCAGGTCAAAAACAACCGTCTCAATCCTATGGCCCATACATTTCTCCATCAGATAAAATAGTGAATGCTTTATCTCTATTCTAGCATGGGCCAAATCAAAAAACATAAACTCTTTTGTGAATATTTTTACGTCTCCATTTCGTCATAAAAGCTGCCTGTTTTTCGGAAAATCCACAACAAACGGCGCAAAAAATGATCCCCGCCAGTCAGGCGGGGATCCGTCTCACAACACAAATTTTTACTCGTCTCTGCTGAAAAACAAGCCCAGCATCTCCTCCACGGCGAGGATGACCTTTCCGAAAAAGGGGTTGGGCACAGCGGAGATCAGTGACTGGCTGGCGCTGTCCACAACAAATGTCAGATCCGACAGCCCGGCGAGCGTGGAGTTTTCCATCTTCGTAAAGGAGACGACGCGGAACCCGTTCTGCTGCGCGCGGCGGACGTCGTTGAGCACCAGATCCGTCTCACCGCTCTGGGATATTGCTATAATGACAGCGGGTCTGATATTGTTTTGAAGGGCGTCGCCGTTGTTCTCCCGGAAGAGCATGTAGTCATAAAAGTGCACATGGTGAAAGACCATAAAGCCGCATACCGACAACCGCTGCGCAATATAGTCCGCCGCTACATTGGCAAACCCGGCGCCCACCACAAAAAACTTTCTGTCGCGGTACTGCCGAAGGAACTGCAGGAACTGCTCGACCTTCTTCTCATCATAGTGATCCAGCAAGGAATCCAGCCCGTAGGCCCCCTGGACGATGGGGTTTCCCCTGTTCTGCGCCAGATTATACACAAGGTCCGTATAACCATTGAATCCCAGCCGCTTACACATTTTCATGATGTACGCAGTGGACACATAGTTCTCCGCCGCGATCTGGGCGATGCTGACCTTCTTTTCCCCATTTTCCAGATGGTCCACGATATTCGTGATAATACCGGATTCCACTTCATTGAGCTGATTTGTCAGGAAAAAATACTTTTTACTCATGGCAGCTTTCTCACACTATCTCTGTTTTCCGATCTGTCCGGACAGGGCCTGCCCCGCTGGCTATAAAATAATTGTACCTGAAACCCAGCCCACTGTCAATTTCTTTGCAGCCGCCAGACTGCAGGCATATTTTTCCGCCCCTGCTCCCGCACCCGAAAGCTGAAACGATGTGAACGCGGTTTGCGGAATCCGTCGAATATTACACTTGTGTAACATTCAGATTTTTCTCTTTACAGTTTCACCAAAAATGAGTATACTATATGACAAGCAGTGATGGAGGAGGTGCCGGAGTGGACGATTTTACACGCAAATTTGACTTTGCCGGGGAACAGGACGCAGAAATCCACCGCATTATGCTGACAGTATACCAGGCGTTGGAGGAGAAGGGCTACAATCCCATCAATCAGATCGTGGGCTATATCCTCTCTGAGGACCCGACCTACATCACCAACCATAATCAGGCGCGGACCCTGATCCGCAAAGTCGATCGTGACGAGCTCCTGCAGATTTTAGTCAGAAACTATTTGCTGAAATAATGGCGACCTGTTGGGTCCCGCGGCCTATGCCGCGGGACTTTTGCATTTTTATGCAGGGCTGCCGCCGGGCCATTGCATACCGGCAAAAAATCTGCTATAGTAGTCGTCATGGAGAAGTTATTGGAATGTCATGGGCATATCTTTATGAACGGTGCGGACTACCGCGCCGCTGTTTTGGCGCATAAAAACGGGCCGGATGAGGGGCTGATCCGCTCTCACCTGGCGGCGTACCGGCGGGAGGGGATCTCCTATTTCCGGGATGGGGGCGACGCCCTGGGCGTATCCCGCCGGGCGTCGGAGCTGGCGGCAGAATATGGTCTTACCTATGTCACACCCATCTTTGCTATCCACCGTACCGGCCGGTACGGCGGCATTGTGGGACGGGGATATGATACCATCCCGGCATACCGGGCCCTTGTTGCAGAAGCAAAGCGGGCGGGCGCGGATTTCATCAAGCTGATGTTCTCCGGTATCCTGGAGTTTGACGTGTTCGGCAGGCTCTCCTGCCCCTCCCTGCCCAGAGAGGAGATTCTGGAGCTGGTGCGTATCGCCCACGAGGAGGGGCTCCCCGTCATGGCCCATGTGAACGGCCGGGATGCGGTCCTGGCCGCATTGGAGGCGGGGACCGACAGCATTGAGCACGGTTACTACATGGACAGCGCCTGTCTGACGGCCCTTGCGGCCTCCGCCTCCGTCTGGGTCCCTACCTTGGCCGCAATGGAGGCATTTGCCCGCCGTCCCGGCTTCTCTTCCCAGGTCGTCGGCAGCATCCTGGACGCCCAGTGTGAAAATCTACGCCTCGCTGCCGAGGCCGGGGCCCTGATCGCCACCGGCTCCGACGCCGGGGCAGTGGGCGTCCCCCACGGAGGCGGCCTTCTCCAGGAGAAGGCGCTCCTGGAAAAGGCGCTGGGCCCGCAGTCAGGGTCCGTCACAGCCAAGGGGAACGCCGCCCTGGCCGCCCGTTTTCCACGGCGGCCCCGGGGCAGTCCCGCAGGATATCTGTAAAAGAGCGGCGCTTTGCCTGTTGCAAAGCGCCGCTCTTTTCAGCCTGTTGAAAATCAGAGGGGGCACTCAAGGGGGCACAGCCCTCCCTCTGCTGCCGCGCAGGTTTGTTATGTCGACCGCTACCGTTACCCCTGCGTAGGGCTGCGCCGTGGAGCGGAAGTAATGAAATTGGTCCCGCCTTGGATAGCCCTCCAAATCAATTTTATGGCACTCCATCCTGCACCTCCGCGCTTATATTTTCAATCTGTATAACAATTTTTATATTTTTTTGCAAGTTGATTTCTCTCTTCTTGCAAATTTACTCTTGACAACCCACCATATATCTGTATAATTGTATACAATCATACAGGAGGTGCTGCACAATGCTTGAACTGTCCAACTCTTCCCATCTGCTGGAGCAGAGATCCTATAAGTACCAGCTGCAGGATGTGGCGGAGCCCCAGCTCTACCGGGACGCCTTTACCTATGAGGAGGCCCCCAAGATCCCCTTCAACCACCGCCGCGTGCCCATGGGTATGCCGGAGGAGATCTGGATCACCGACACCACCTTCCGGGACGGCCAGCAGTCCATGGATCCTTTCACCGTGGAACAGATCGTGGAGCTCTATAAGCTGATGAGCAGGCTCAGCGGGCCCAAGGGCATTATCCGCCAGACAGAGTTCTTTATCTACAGCAAAAAAGACCGGGACGCCCTGGATAAGTGCCGTGAACTGGGCCTCCGCTTCCCGGAGATCACCTCCTGGATCCGCGCAACCCCCCAGGATTTCAAGCTGGTGCATGAGATGGGCATCCCGGAGACGGGTATCCTGGTCAGCTGCTCCGACTACCACATCTTCAAGAAACTGCACATGACCCGCCGCCAGGCCATGGACACCTACCTGGCCACCGTGAAGGAGGCTTTCTCCGCCGGGGTCATCCCCCGCTGCCACCTGGAGGACATTACCCGGGCCGACTTCTACGGCTTCGTCGTCCCCTTTGTCAACGCGCTGCAGGATCTGAGCCGTGAGGCGGGCATCCCTGTGAAGATCCGTGCCTGCGACACCCTGGGCCTTGGCGTCCCCTACGGCGGCTCCACCCTGCCCCGGTGCGTGCCCGGCATTGTCTACGGCCTGCGGCACTATGCCGACGTCCCCAGCCGCTATCTGGAGTGGCACGGCCACAACGACTTCTACCTGGCTACCGCCAACGCCGGGCACGCCTGGATGTACGGCGCCAGCGCCGTCAACTGCACGCTGCTGGGTATCGGCGAGCGCACCGGCAACATCCCCCTGGAGTCCATGGTGTTCCAGTACGCCGGCCTGCGGGGCACTCTGGACGGGATGGATACCACCGCCATCACCGACATTGCCAACTACTTCCGCCATGAGATCGGCTACGATATCCCGGACAACACCCCCTTCGTGGGCCGGAACTTCAATGTCACCCGCGCGGGCATCCACGCCGACGGCCTGCTCAAGGATGAGGAGATCTATAATATCTTTGATACCAAGACCCTCCTTAACCGCCCCGCCTCCGTAATGATCAGCAAGACCTCGGGCCTTGCGGGCATCGCCTACTGGATCAACGAGAACTACGGCCTTGCCGGCGAGGCGGCTATCAGCAAGAGCGATCCCCTGGTGGTGGAGCTGAAAGCCTGGGTGGACCAGGAGTACGAGAACGGGCGGCAGAACGCCATGTCCCGGCATGAGCTGGAAGAAAAAATCGAGGAGCTTGCCCCCGGGCGCCTGGCACGCTGAAGGAGTCGGTATGGCAGAAGAGAAAGTGACCTCACTGGCGGATATCGTCTACAGCCAGGTGGAGCGCGATATCCTCACAGGGGTCTACCAGCGGGGCGACGCGCTGACGGAGCTGAAGCTGTCGGAAAAGCTGAAGGTCAGCCGGACCCCGGTGCGGGAGGCCCTGCGCCGCCTGGAACAGGACGATCTGGTGGAGAGCCGGGGAAAGAGCAGCGTGGTGGTGGGCGTCACCCACCGGGACCTGCTGGATATCCTGGAGATCCGGGTGCGCCTGGAGGGCCTCGCCACTGCCATGTGCTGCGAGCGCATCACCCAGGAGCAGCTGGTGACGCTGGATGAGATCGTCACCCTTCAGGAGTTCTATGTATCCCGGAACCTGCCCGACCGTATCTTGGAGTCCGACAGCCGCTTCCACACCGCCATCTATGCTTTCTGCGGCAGCCGCGTCTTTGAGAAACAGCTGACGGGCCTTCTCAAACGGCTGATGCGCCACCGGAAGCTGTCGGTCAGCGACAGCCAGCGGGCCCAGAAGTCCACCTCTGAGCACCGGGCCATTTTCAACGCCCTGGCCGCCCACAACGCCAAGGAGGCGGAGACGCTGGCCATCCGCCATGTAGAGCGGGCCAGGAGCAATATTCTCAACAAAGAGCCCCCGGAGCTCTGACGCCCGGGCAGGCAGGAACAGGAGGCGGGCCCGCTGAGGGCCCGCCTCCTTTGCTCTCTTTTGGGTTTTCAGATGGTCTCCACCTTCAGCAGATTGGTCGTACCGGACTTTCCGTTGGTGAGGCCGGCGGTGATGATGATCTCGTCCCCCGCCTGCAGCGCCATACGCTCCTTGGCCGCCTTCTTCGCCGTGTAGAACAGCACGTCGCTGGAGGGGACCTCCTCGCACATCATAGGCGTCACGCCCCAGCTCAGCGCCAGCATCCGCCAGGTGCGCTCATTGGTGGTCATGCCCAGAATATCCACCGGCGGGCGGAACCGGGACACCATCCGCACCGTCATGCCCGACAGGGAGCAGGCCACGATAGCCTTGGCGTTGATGTCGATAGCCATGGCGCAGGTGGCGTGGGAAATGGCGTCCACTGTATTGCGGATGGGGAACTCCGAGGACCAGAAGCGCTTTTTGTAGTTGATATCCTGTTCTGTGTGCTCCACGATCCGGGCCATGGTCACCACCGCCTCCACCGGGTACTTGCCCGCGGCAGTCTCGCCGGAGAGCATCACGGCGCTGGTGCCGTCATAGACGGCGTTGGCCACGTCGCTGATCTCCGCCCGGGTGGGCCGGGCGTTGTAGATCATGGACTCCAGCATCTCCGTGGCGGTGATGCTGCGCTTGCCCTTCCGGCGGCAGGCGTTGATCAGCTTTTTTTGAATGGCGGGCAGCTTCTCAAAGGGCACCTCCACCCCCAGGTCGCCCCGGGCCACCATAATGCCGTCACAGACCTCGCAGATCTCCTCCATGTTGTCGATGCCGGCCTGGTTCTCGATCTTGGCGATCAGCCCGATCTGCTTGTCCGTGTGCTGGGCCAAAAAGTCCTTGATATCCAAAATATCCTGCTTGCAGGAGACGAAGGAGCAGGCGACATAGTCCACATCGTTCTCCAGTCCCAGCAGCAGGTCGGCTTTGTCCTGCTCGCTGAGATAGACCTGGTTCATCACCTTATTGGGAAAGCTCATGCTCTTGTTGTTGGAGGTCTCTCCCCCCACCAGCACACGGCACCTGGCCTCCGTACCGGAGAGTTCCTCCACCCGGAACACCAGCAGACCGTTGTTGAGCAAGATCCTGTCCCCTACCTCCAGGTCGTCCACAAGGCCGGGGTAGCTGACCGCCACCCGCTCCTGATTTCCCACGATCTGTTCGGTAGTAAAGGTGAAGGAATCCCCCTCCCGCAATGTGATGTGCCCGCTCTCAAAGGTCCGGATGCGGTACTCCGGGCCCTTGGTATCCAGCATGATGGCGATGGGGAGGTTCAGCTTCTCCCGGACGCGCTTGACAAGATCCATCTTCTCCTGCTGCTCGGCGTGGGTACCGTGGGAGAAATTCAGCCGGGCCACATTCATGCCCGCCAGGCACATACGCTCCAGCGTCTCCTCATTGTCGCAGGCGGGACCTATGGTACAGACGATTTTTGTTTTTCGCATGGTACAGACTTCCTTTCCGGATATGTAGCATCCCATTCAACCGCAGCCATTATACGCCCCCTGGCAGAGGAAGTAAAGGACGCGGCCGGTTAAATCTTTGTCAGAAATATCAGCCCAAGCCCAGCATCAGGCCCGCCAGGTGCACCAGCAGGGCGCAGAACCAGGCGAGGGCGCACTGGCCCGCCACCACGCCCAGGGCCCACCTGCCTCCCAGCTCCCGCTTGACCGACGCGATCGCGGCCACACAGGGCGTGTACAGCAGGCAGAATACCAGCAGGGACGCCGCCGAGAGCGGGGTGATGACGGCGTACATCCCCTCCACGCTGCCGAAGAGCACCGTCAGGGTGGAGACCACGCTCTCCTTGGCAAGGAAGCCGACGATCAGCGACGTGGAGACCCGCCAGTCACCGAATCCAAGGGGCTGGAAGATCGGCGCCACCGCGCCCGCCGCCACCGCCAGGATGCTGTCCTGGGAGTCGCTGACCATGGTGAGGCGGAAGTCAAAGGTCTGCAAAAACCAGATCACAATGGTCGCAATAAAAATGACCGTGAACGCGCGCTGCAAAAAGTCCTTGGACTTCTCCCACAGCAGCTGCGCCACGTTTTTCATCCCCGGCATGCGGTAGTTGGGCAGCTCCATCACAAAGGGCACGGCCTCCCCGGTGAACACGCTGTGCTTGAAGACCAGCGCCACCAGGATCCCCACCAGGATCCCGAGGAAATACAGGGCGATCATCACCAGCCCCGCGCAGTCCGGGAAAAACGCGGTGGCCAAAAAGCCGTAGATGGGCAGCTTGGCGGAGCAGCTCATGAAGGGCGTGAGCAGGATCGTCATCTTCCGGTCCCGCTCAGAGGGCAGGGTCCGGCTGGCCATCACGCCGGGCACCGTGCAGCCAAAGCCGATGAGCATGGGCACGATGCTCCGCCCGGACAGCCCGATCTTCCGCAGCAGCTTGTCCATCACAAAGGCCACACGGGCCATATACCCCGTATCCTCCAGCAGGGATAGGAAGAAAAACAGGGTGACAATAATGGGCAGGAAGCTGAGCACGCTGCCAACACCGGTAAAGATGCCGTCGATGATCAGGGATTGGAGCGCCGGGTTGATGCTCCAGGCCGCCAGGGCGGCGGCCATGGTGTCTGTCAGCCATTGGATCGCCAGCGCCAGCAGCCCCTGCAGCCAAGCACCGATCACATTGAAGGTCAGATAGAACACAAGGCCCATAATGCATATAAAGGACGGGATCGCGGTATGCTTCCCGGTGAGGATCCGGTCGATCCGCCGGCTTCTGGCGTGCTCCCGGCTCTCCTGGGGCTTTACCACCGTGCGCTCCACCAGCCTGCGGATAAAGGCGAAGCGCATGTCCGCAATGGCGGCCGCCCGGTCCAGGCCACGCTCTTCCTCCATTTGGCAGATGACATGCTCCATCATCTCCTGCTCGTTCCGGGACAGCCTGAGGCGCTCCAGGACCGCAGCGTCCCCCTCCACCAGCTTGGTGGCGGCGAACCGCACCGGGATCCCCGCCTCCTGCGCATGATCCTCAATGAGGTGCATTACGCCGTGGAGGCAGCGGTGGACGGCGCCGCCATGGTCTTCCTTATCGCAGAAATCGTTCCTCCCAGGCCGCTCCTGGTACCGGGCCACATGGACGGCGTGGCGCACCAGCTCCTCCACACCCTCGTTCTTCGCGGCGGAGATGGGGACCACCGGGATCCCCAGCATCTCCTCCATCTCATTGATGCGGATGGAGCCGCCGTTGCCGCGCACCTCGTCCATCATATTCAGGGCCAGGACCATGGGTACGTCCAGCTCCATCAGCTGCATGGTCAGATACAGGTTCCGCTCGATGTTGGTGGCGTCTACGATGTTGATAATGCCCTTTGGCTTTTCATCAATGATAAAGCGGCGGGTGACGATCTCCTCGCTGCTGTAGGGCGACATGGAATAGATCCCCGGCAGATCCGTGATCTCCGTGTTGTCGTACCCCCGGATGGATCCGCTCTTTCGGTCCACCGTAACGCCGGGGAAGTTGCCCACATGCTGGTTTGCGCCGGTCAGCTGGTTGAACAGCGTGGTCTTGCCGCAATTCTGGTTTCCCGCCAGGGCAAAGGTCAGCGTCTCCCCCACGGGCAGGGGATGCTCGTCCGCCTTCACATGGTACTTGCCCCCCTCCCCGAGGCCGGGGTGCGCAGTTTGGAAGGCGGAGCGGAGCTCCCCACCCTTTGCCCGGCAGGCGGCGCCGTCCCCCTGCAGCGGCTCTATGGCGATTTTCTCCGCGTCAGCCAGGCGCAGCGTCAGCTCATATCCCTGGATACGCAGCTCCATAGGGTCGCCCATGGGGGCGTACTTCACCAGCGTCACCTCCGCCCCGGGGATCACGCCCATATCAAGGAAATGCTGCCGCAGCGCTCCCTCGCCGCCCACGGTGCAAACGACTGCCGTCTTTCCGATCTCTAAATCCTTCATCGTCATTGTCATACTATCCTCCTAGTAGCTGTTTGGAGCCGGAAGGGCTCCATCCGCTCTGTCTGGCGGACTGCACCGGATCGTGCAGCCGCTCCGGCCTCGGCAGGGGAAAATAGGGAATATTCCACTTAAAATAAATCATCCGGACCCGCTTTCAAAAAAGTGGTCCGGATGATATCTGGTGCGCGAGGCGGGACTTGAACCCGCACGCCCGTAATGAGCACTAGAACCTGAATCTAGCGAGTCTGCCAATTCCACCACTCGCGCGCATCCATATACAGTTATGGGAAAGTACCGGATCTCCGGGCCAGGACTTGCCGGAAGATTTTCCCGAAAAATGATTTCGCCCCAAAGGACGAAATCATTCTTGGGAAAATGGTGCGCGAGGCGGGACTTGAACCCGCACGCCCGTAATGAGCACTAGAACCTGAATCTAGCGAGTCTGCCAATTCCACCACTCGCGCGCATCCGATCGGGCCGGCCGTCCATGGGAGGAGTGGTGCGAGTGACGGGACTTGAACCCGTACGTCTGTCGACACACGCCCCTCAAACGTGCCTGTCTACCTGTTCCAGCACACTCGCATTTTGTGCTCCGGGGACAACCAGCAGAGATTATTATAGCTACCCTCCCCCACTTTGTCAACCATAATTTTGCGAGAAATCCCACTTTTTTCTTTTAGTACGCCGCCGCCCTGCGAAGAGGGGCGGTTGCGAAAACCGCCCCTCTCTGTTATACTGGTCGTAACGTCTCCTACAGCTGGGACATGACCTGGCCGATGGGCTCACTGACCGTCAGATCAGCTCCCGCCCCGGGAAGCGCTGTCTTGTTGATCACCACCAGCTTATCCCCCCGGTAGTAGCGCACCAGGCCCGCTGCAGGGTACACGGTGAGAGAGGTCCCTCCGATGATCAGCACCTCCGCGTGCCGGATGGCGGACACCGCCGCAGTCAGCACGTCCTCGTCCAGCCCCTCCTCGTAGAGCACCACATCCGGCTTGATGATCCCGCCGCAGTCACAGCGGGGCACCCCCCTGCTGTTGACGAGGGCCTCCACGCCGTAAAAAGCGCCGCATTTCTGGCAGTGGTTGCGCAGGACGCTGCCGTGGAGCTCCAGGACGTTTCTGCTGCCCGCCAGCTGGTGCAGGCCGTCGATATTCTGGGTGATGACCGCTCTCAGCTTCCCCTGCCGCTCCAGCTCCGCCAGCTTTTTATGGGCGGCATTGGGCTGCGCGTCCAGATACAGCATCTTGTCCCGGTAAAACCGGTAAAATTCCTCAGGGTTTCGCAGGTAAAAGCTGTGGCTCAATATCTCCTCCGGCGGGTAGTCATACTGTTGGCTGTACAGGCCGTCGGTGCTGCGAAAGTCGGGGATGCCGCTCTCTGTGCTGACCCCCGCGCCGCCGAAAAAGACGATATTTTCGCTGTGGCCGACCCACTCCTTCAAAGTCTTTACCGCCTCTGTCATCCCGGTCCCCCCTATTCCACATCATATTTAAGATATAAGGAGATTTGCTATGAATATCCAGATCTTTGGCTCCTCCAAGTGCTTTGACACAAAGAAAGCAGAGCGCTGGTTCAAGGAGCGCCGCATCAAGTATCAGTACATCGATCTGCCCAAAAAGGGCTTCTCCCCCGGCGAGTACCGTTCTGTCCGTCAAAAACTTCGGTTTGAGCAGCTGGTAAACACCAAGTGCAGGGCCTACGAAGATCTGTATATGGCCTACATTACCCCCGACGCGGCGGAGGAAAAGCTGTTTGACAACCCCCAGCTCTTCAACACCCCTATTGTCCGCAACGGGAAGGCCGTCACAGTAGGATACTGCCCCGAAGAGTGGGAAAAATGGGAATAAGCGCTGCCCCATCCCAGGCCGGCGCCCATGCCGCCGCAGGGCCCAAGAGCCCGCCTGTTTCCTGTGGATCGCCAGTCGCCGCCGTTTACTCCGTGAAATGCACGTGGTTGAAAATGTGGTCCTCACAGAAGCAGTGGTAGCCCGCGCACTTGGAGCAGTAGCGAAACTGCATATCAGGGTACTCCGCGTCCGTCTTGCCGCAGACGCTGCACTTGTGGTGATAGCCCTTCTGCTTCTGCTGCTCCCGCACCGCCTTGCGGAACTGCACCGCCTGAGGCCGCCCATGGGCAACCACCTGATCCGCCTTCCTGCGGAAGTCTGGGGCAAAAAAGATGAAGAAGTTGAGCAGCGCCAGCACCGGCAGCAGCGCCATGCCCCACAGGCCGGCTCTGGCGTATCGGAAGACGGCGGCGGCGAAATAGACGGCGTCCAGCGCGGCCAGCCACTTCATCTTGATGGGGATCAGGAAATAGATCCGCACCATGGCGTCCGGGAAGCTGAGGGCATAGGCAAAAAACATGGCCATGTTCACATAGCTCGCCCCCGCGATAGAAACCGAAATCCCGTCAATGAGATAGGCCAGGATCGCGCCCAGCGCGGTCAAGAGCACGCCGCTGACATAATAGAAAGTAAATTTGGTACTGCCCCACAGCCGCTCCAGCGTTGTGCCGAGCCAGTAATAAAACATCAGGGAAATGATCAGGAATATGCCGTTATATAGGCCATACTCCGTGGGAAGAAGGACATAGGTGACGATCCGCCAGATCTCCCCACGGAGCACCTCGGCGGCGTTCAGCGTCAGGAAGTCCAGCGTTCCCGCTCCGGCAAACAGGCTCAGGACAAAGAGTACCGCGTTCGCACCCACAATATACCGCATCAGCCCCGGAATGGCCAGCTTGGGGTGCAGCGCGCAGAAACGGTCAATGGCCTCGTTCAGCTTTCTCAAAGGAAAATTCCTCCCGTATGGTTTTTTCGAGTAGTAGTATTGTACTCCAAATACAGGAAAAAGTCATCAACAATGTTTTAACATTTGACAGATGGAGAAAAATCTGTATAATAAAAAAGGCGCTTGTTAAATGATGTTGATGTGCCTGGATGTCATCCAGGCGTCAGCGCAGGCGATTTGGGTGAATACGCCCAGCCAGATAAAAACTGAATAACCGGGTGTAGCGCAGTTGGTAGCGCGCCTGCTTTGGGAGCAGGATGCCGCAGGTTCGAATCCTGTCACTCGGACCAACTTTCTTCGAAAAACCGCCTTTTAGGCGGTTTTTCTGCGTTTAAAGTTCGGTTTTTGAGATGTGATTGACCACATAATAACTGTGGACAAAGAGGTAAAACGGCGGTTTTGTCCTTGATGCGGGCAAACTGCGAAAACCGCAAAATCCCTAACCCATCCCTAACTGGTGCAGTTCCGGTATTTTTGGTCGTAGATGCGGCGGAAACTTGAATTTTCCAGCATTATCCCCTATAATAATTCTACGGTGAGCCTTTGCGCCACCAAGGCAGCCGTGTGGGTGTATCCCATGCGGCTTTATATTTTAGATTTTTGAAACTGGGTGGAGACAAAATGACACCAACAAACAATCAGGTTTCCTACTTACCATATGACGATTATGCACAGAGCGCAAATACGCTTTTTCATTTCATGACAAAGCCAGAATACTTGAATGCTATTCTTCTCCGCAGAGCCATTGTCCCTCGTTATTGTGTTGAGACTATTGACTACTTAAACATTCATAACGGCACACGCGCATTTAATGAAGCTGCCATTTTACAAAAGTGTTTTTGTGATATTCCTTTCCACAAACTTGCAGACACTTTTTCTGTAAACGGTGTTGGAGAAGTTTATGACTCATTAAGCAAAGATGAACGGGCAGATCTTGAGAAGAATAACACTCATTTTGCCTATTATGGGGAATATGCAGTAGCTTTTTCTAAGAGCTGGGGTGAGCGAAAAAAGCTGCAACCAGTTCATTATCTTAACAAAGATTCACAATACGCCAAGGACTTTTCCGCTCTATTTGAACGAATCTTCAGAGATGATGACATCCCAGATGAGTATTCGCAGGATGTGATAAATCGTTTGGCATATATCAAACCGTTGCGAGGAATCATGAAGCGAAGAATAATTCGTAGAGATTCGAGTTCTGCTACTATTGAAATCTATAAGAATTTTCACGATGAACGTGAATGGAGATATGTTCCGAGCGCTGATATTCTATCTTCTTTAAAAACAGAAAGCATCATAGCAAATCCTACTATGATCCCATTTTCTAATGAAATCAGTAAGGGATTAGAGAATGAGCGCTACAAGGCACTCTGGCTGGATTTCTCGTATGATGATATACGGTATATCATCGTCCCAGATATCCATGCTCGAATCGATATCATTAGGACAATAATGGATTTGCCCAATAGTTGTTTTGAATGCCAAGATGATATCCCCATGCAGAAGAATGTTTTGATTAGTAAACTTCTGGTGTTGGCGGAAATCAGAAAGGATTGGTAATATGCCAAATAAAATCAAAGACATATTTTCTGACGATATGTTTAATCTGAACGGTAATTTGCATTTCAGAGATGATGAAGCATACAAAAATTTCCTGGCCGCTTTGGAAATTGTACATGCGGAGGGGCGTGTCGTTCCTATAGATGGCGTCACTTCAATTACTACTGAGGTTAGGCATCAGGGAACAAAGTTTCCATTAGAAGAGCATACCAATATATCAGGTGTTGTTGTCGGTCCCGCAGTAGAACCTGTCCCTATTCAACTCGTTGTAGATACTGACGAAAAGACCATAACACTTTTGCGCAGTCGAACAAAAGACAAAGTTATTTTGAGGTCTGAGCCAGACTCCGTCGTTTCTTTCCATTTTACCTTCTTGCTTGGTGAGAACAGGCACACCATAAACTATAAGGTGCAGTTTGAGAAAGCAAAAAACATTAAAGAGGTAGCTGATAGCTTTAGCCTTGCTGCGGCACTCCTCGAAAAATTTTATAAGCACGAAGATGAGGAACATCTTGAGAAGGACAAAGTTTCTCTATCGGATGTGAAGGAATACTTCCGTTGTTATGAAGCTTTCTTTAAGAGGTTGCATACAATAGAGAATGAACTCGGGCTTTCAATTTCACCAAGTTTGCTAAACGAGTTACCTCAGGAAGAGCAACAGGATATCGACGAATTATATCTGCTTCTCTGCAAAAAACAGGTTGTGCGCTTAAATGCCAAGTTGACTTCTACCGATTCAACATCAATAGCTATGAACCATAGCAACAACTCGCTCAATATTGGCAACAAGATTGCACTAACCTTTTTAAGCACCATTGAATTCAGCTTTTTAAAGCAAACGGTTTTGCTACACACCGCCAACCTGTTAGTAAACGCTCTCGTAAAGGACATTCAAGAATGTAGTGATGGAACGGTAAAAATCCTGTATGGTGATACCGATAGCAAGCCCATGTATATAGCTTTTTCTGCATTTAAGACGGAAGAAGAGGCAAAACAGGAAGCAGATAGTATACTGCAACACGATGAGATCTATATAAATTCCCTGACAAGCAACACATACATTAAGCAATTCTACTCTGACAGGCATTGAGGCATATCTTTCTTTGCAACAAATGGAGGCCTAAGGGACGTAATTTTGTCCCTTGGGCCTCGTTTGCTTTGTCCTACCTTCTCGAACGGAATCACTTTGCATCAGCTCTTCTCCGGCTTTGGCAAGTCATTTTTTCATGGGTTCCGCTCCCTATGGTCATTTCTCCCGATTTGATTGAGCCCGCAGACGAGTGTAATGAATTTGCTCTGCCGCCCATTTTCGTTTTGGCAACAGCATCAATGACTCCATCCACCAGCGTACCGAAGATAGTATATTTTGCCCAGTGGAGTTCTCAGAGCTCCTTTGAAACTGAGGTTCCTGTGCGTTTTTGAGTTGCCCCATTGGTTGAAGGAGGAATTTACGGTGCGACTTGCAAAAATGATGTTGGAGCTTACGATGCCAGCGCCGTTTGTGTTCCGCCCGCTTGTGAGACATCACGATCAGCTGTGTGATTTTATCACGGTAATCGCCTGGGGATCGCAATAAAATAAAGTTATAACCATTCAGGAAGTCATGGCATGGAAACAAAGACCAGGAAACGCCGGATAGCGTTTGTAGATGAGAATACCTGTGTTGCCTGCGGCTGCTGCGCAAAAATATGTCCTCTGTCCGCCATAGAGATCTGGAAGGGGATCGCGGCCAGGGTCAACACAGAACGGTGTGTGGGCTGCGGAAAATGCGCCAAGGAATGCCCCGCTTCGGTCATTGGGTTTCGGGAGGTATCGGTATGAAAAAGTATTGGTACGATTACCTGTGGGCGCTGTCCCTGACCTATTTGATCCTGGGCTTTTTCAACATTTTGTTTGCGTGGCTGGGACTGCTGTGTTTTTTCATCCCTCTGATCATTTCTATCTCCAAAGGGACAAAGGGCTACTGCAACCGCTACTGCGGCCGGGGACAGTTGTTTGGCCTGCTTGGTGGACGGTTCGGTCTGTCCAGAAAAAAGGACATTCCCCGCTGGATGAAGAGCAAATGGTTCCGCTATGGCTTTTTGATCTTCTTTTTCATCATGTTTTTCCAGATGCTGTGGAATACATACCTGGTATTTCGCGGCGCCCAGGATCTTAACCAGGCAGTGACACTGCTGTGGACGTTCAGGCTGCCGTGGCATTGGGCCTACCACGGAACGCTCCTGCACCCCGGCGTCGCCCAGTTCGCGTTTGGATTTTACAGCGTCATGCTGACCTCCACTGTTCTTGGGTTTGTCACCATGCTCCTGTTCAAGCCCCGCAGCTGGTGCGTCTACTGCCCCATGGGCACCATGACGCAGCTGATCTGCAGGGCCAAATGCCGAAAATCGTGATATTGTCACGGAACCGGCCGGCGCTTTGTTCTATACTACAAACATCCAAAAAAAGAAAAGAGGAAGCCAAAAATATGTCTGCTGTTGATATCAATATAAACAACTTCCAGGAGGAAGTCTTGAACTCTGAAAAGCCCGTCCTGCTGGACTTCTGGGCTCCCTGGTGCGGTCCCTGCCACATGGTGGCCCCCATCGTGGAGGAGATCGCCGGAGAGCGGTCCGACATCAAAGTCGGCAAAGTCAATGTAGACGAACAGCCCGAATTGGCAGGCCGGTTCGGAGTCATGAGTATCCCGACTCTGGTGGTCATGAAAGGTGGAAAGATCGTGAGACAGGCCATGGGCGCAAGGCCCAAGAGCCAGATCCTCGCGATGCTGTGAGGAGGTGTGGTCCCATGGGATTGTTCGGTTTCCTGCGGAGCCCTGATATCAACCAGGGCGTCAAGGAATGTCACGAGGCGGCGGGCGCGGTTTTGCTGGATGTCCGCACGCCGGGGGAATACCGGAGCGGCCACATCCCCGGAAGCAAAAATGTACCGCTGCAAACCACAGGCACGGCTGTTTCCGTTGCCCCTGACAAAGACACTCCCCTCTTTGTGTACTGCCACAGCGGGGCCAGGAGCGCACAGGCGGTGACGGCGCTGCGGCGCATGGGGTATTCCATTGTAAAAAATATCGGGGGGATCGCCTCCTATACGGGAGAGGTGGAGTCAGTATGAAAGTCGTAATTGTAGGCGGCGTGGCGGGCGGCGCCACAGCGGCAGCCAGGATCCGTCGGCTGGACGAGGCAGCGGAGATCGTGGTATTCGAGCGGTCTGGATATATTTCCTATGCCAACTGCGGCCTGCCCTATTACATCGGAGATGTGATCACCGATCCCGGGGAGCTGACTCTTCAGACCCCGGAGAGTTTCTTCTCCCGGTTTCGGGTCACAATGAAGGTACGCCACGAGGTCACGGCCATCCACCCGGAGCAAAAGACCGTTTCTGTCAAGAATCTGGAGACCGGGGTAATCTTTGAAGAGTCCTACGACAAGCTGCTCCTGTCCCCCGGAGCCAGACCCGCCCAGCCTAAGCTCCCGGGCGCAGGGCTGGACAGAGTGTTCACCCTGCGGACGGTGGAGGATACCTTCCGCATCAAGGCGTACATCAACAAGCATCACCCCAAATCGGCTGTGCTGGCGGGCGGCGGTTTCATCGGCCTGGAGCTGGCGGAGAACCTGCGGGAGCTGGGCATGGACGTCACCATTGTTCAGCGGCCAAAGCAGCTGATGAACCCCTTCGATCCGGACATGGCGGCGTTCATTCACAGCGAAATGCGCGCCCATGGTGTCCGGCTGGCCCTGGGCCACACGGTGGAGGGTTTCCTGGAAAAGGAAGGCGGTGTGGAGGTGCTGCTGAAGGACGAGGCCTCGCTCCATGCCGATATGGTGGTGCTTGCCATTGGCGTCACCCCGGACACCGTTCTGGCAAAAGAAGCGGGCCTGGAGCTGGGCGTTAAGAGCAGCATCGTGGTGAATGAGCGCATGGAGACCTCCGCTCCCGACATCTACGCGGTGGGTGACGCGGTGCAGGTGAAGCACGCTGTCACCGGAGAAGACGCCCTGATCTCCCTGGCCGGTCCCGCCAACAAGCAGGGGCGGATCGCCGCCGACAACATCTGCGGCGGCGACAGCCGTTATCTTGGTTCCCAGGGCAGCAGCGTCATCAAGGTCTTCCGGATGACCGCCGCCACCACCGGTGTCAATGAAACAACCGCCAAAAAGGCGGGGCTTAACGTGGATAAAGTCATCCTCTCTCCCATGAGCCATGCCGGGTACTATCCCGGCGGGAAGGTCATGACGATGAAGGTGATCTTCGAAAAGGGGACCTACCGTCTGCTGGGTGCGCAGATCGTGGGCTATGAAGGCGTGGACAAACGCATTGACGTGCTGGCCGCCGCCATCCACGCCGGAATGACGGCGGTGCAGCTGAAGGACCTGGATCTTTCCTATGCGCCCCCATACTCTTCCGCGAAGGACCCGGTCAATATGGTCGGCTTCATGGTCGATAACATTGCTAAGGGCATGCTGAGGCAATGGTTTCTGGACGATCTTCCAAAGCTGGCCGGGGGCGTCACGCTGCTGGACGTCAGGACGAAGCAGGAGTATGAAAGCGGGCATATGGAGGGGTTCCAAAACATCCCCGTAGATGCGCTGCGGGACCGTCTGGGAGAGATTGAACAGGACAAGCCGGTCTACGTGATCTGCCAGAGCGGCCTGCGCAGCTACATCGCCTGCCGCATCCTGGCTGGATATGGCTATGAAGCATACAATTTTTCCGGCGGCTTCCGGTTCTATGATGCCGTGACAAACGACCGCCGTTTGGTGGAAACAGCCGCCCCCTGCGGAATGGATCAATAAAAATCAGATGCCCGCCGATGTGCAAGCTGCCATCGGCGGGCGGTTTATACAGGTCTCAGCAGGGCCCGGAGCCGTTTTTCGTCCGTGATCTCTACCACGCCGCGGCTCATTCTCACCAAGCCTTCACTCTGGAAATAGCGGAGCATCCGGGTGACGACCTCCCTTGGATTGCCCAGATGATTTCCGATGATCTCATGAGTGATCTTCAAAAGCGTACTTTCCTCAATGGACACTTCTTCCAGGAGAAAAGCCGCCAGCCGCTTGTCAAAGCTCTTCCACATGACCTGTTCAATGAGCCACATCACCTCGGAAAACCGTGTGGCCATGAGTTCGTTGGTGTAATTGGCCACCAGCGCGGATTCCTCCATAAGCTGTTGATAGACCTCTGAGGGAATGACCCAAAGGCTTGTGTCCTTTTCAGCCTCAATGGCCACGTCAAACTGGATGGAGTGGATCATGCAGGAGGCGGAGAACAGACACATATCCCGGTCAAACAGCCGGTAAATGGTCATCTCCCGCCCTTCTTCGGAGAGAATAAAGGCCCTGAGCTGGCCGGAACCCACCAGAAGCAGGCCGGTGCAGTCCGCACCGCCGTTGTGAAGTACGGTCCCCTTTTTTACCGTACGTCTGGTCAGGCTGCCGGTGATCGTCTCCTGCTGGGCATGTGTCAGCTTGTTCCATATGGGAAAATAGGCCGGAAATTCCATAGGCTCTTCTCCTCCGATCTTGTTTGAGGTCAGTATAATACGATGAATCGGGTATGTCAATTTTCGAACGCCCCACACGATCCGAACAGTTTGTATGAGACCGGAGGTTTACACATGATATTTTGCACATAGCCTGTGTAAAATGTGAATGAGGTTTCATGCGTGAAATGATTCCTTATCAGTTTTCCTCTTACCTGGATAGTAATCAGAACCTGCCGTAAGGACAACCGATTCGATTCCGGTCTCCCCTGTCTTGCTCATCTGCGCAGAAACATGTATAATACAAGGTGAAATGAGCAGAGAGATCGACCAGTGCAGCGATCCGACAAAATGAGGAGAAGAACCGATGATTCGAGACATCTGCAAAGACGAAGCCTTTCTGGCCCAAAAAGCGGAGCCTGCCACACCGGATGATCTGCAAGTAGCGGTGGATCTGCTGGAGACGCTGGAGCACCACAAGGCCGGCTGCGTGGGTATGGCCGCCAACATGATCGGCGTCAACAAGCGCATCATTGCCTTTGACAACGAGGGCAGTTACATGGTGATGTTCAACCCGGAGATCGTGAAAAAGTCCGGACCCTATCAGGCGGAGGAGGGCTGTCTGTCCCTTACCGGCACCCGCCCGGCCAAGCGGTGGAAGTCCATCAAGGTCCGCTGGCAGAACGAGAAGTTTCAGGAGCGGCTGAAAACCTTCACCGGCTGGACAGCCCAGACCATCCAGCATGAGATCGACCACTGCGAGGGCATCATCATTTAAGTAAAGGGGCACAGCCTGTGAACATTGCTATTCTCTCTGACACCCACGGCCTGCTGCGACCGGAAGCGGTGGAATACCTGAAGACTGCCGACGCCATCCTCCACGGCGGAGACATCAACCGACAAGCAATCGTGGACGAGCTGCGGCAGTACGCACCGCTTTACATCGTCCGAGGCAACAACGACAAGGAGTGGGCGGAGGCCATCCCCCATGATCTCACCGTCACGCTGGGCGGCGTGACCTTTTACATGGTCCACAACAAAAAAGAGGTCCCGACAGACCTCTCCGGCGTAGATGCGGTGGTGTTCGGCCACTCCCACAAGTATGCGCAGGAGGAAAAGGACGGGGTGCTGTGGCTCAATCCCGGCTCCTGTGGCCCCCGGCGGTTCCACCAGGAGATCACCATGATGATGGCGGAGGTGGAAGGCGGCCAACTCCGGGTGGAGAAGATCACCATCCCCCACGAGGTGAAATGATGGAACTGGGACTGACCTTTCCCTTCCAGCGATTTCTGAAACTAAAACCGCCGGTCTACGGCGCAGAGCCGGACCGGCGGTTCTGCTGGGACCTCCATGTGATCGACCTGCGGGGCCGCAAGTGCCTGCTTGCCGTCCATTGCCACAGCCGGTACACTTTCGTCCGCTATGACGTGCCACCCTTCCAGTGGGCAGATATCCCCGGACTGTTCCGGGAGGGGCTGACAGACAGCCTCAATACCGCCGGGTTTGCCCGGCCGCAGGTGGAAAGCTATCTGCAAAAGGCCGGGGCCATTGCCCTGACCCGCACCCACGGCCGCCGGGAGGTAGCCTTCCTCAACCGGGCCTTGGAGGATGTGCTGGCGCTGGATCTGTGCCTGGACACCGCCAGTCAGGCCCAGCCCCTGCTGGACCACGCCGTCAACACCCAGCCCAGCCGGTGTGTTGGCTTTGAGAGGCTTGGGACGGGGCTGGAGCGGATGACCGCGTTGCTGGAGGGGAGGTAAGCAAAATGGAACAGGCAGAAACAAAACCCCGCCGTAAGAAGTGGAAGCTCGCCGCCGGCATTTTGCTGGCGGTGCTGCTCCTGGCGGGAGGCGGCTTTTTCTGGTATGAGTCCGACTACTACCGGGCGGAGGATGTGGCCCTGGAGGTGCTCTCCGCCGGGGACCACATCGAGGTCCGGGATAATCTGACTATCCTCTCCCCCTCCTATCCTGCGGACACCGCCATCATCTTCTATCCCGGGGCCAAGGTGGAGGCCATCGCCTATCTGCCCCTGCTGGACCAGCTCCGGCAGACCGGACTCACCTGCATCCTGGTGGAGATGCCCTTCCGCATGGCTATCTTCGACGCAAACGCGGCGGAAGACGTGATGGCCCAGTTCCCGGATATCCAGCACTGGTACATCGCCGGCCACTCCATGGGCGGGGCCATGGCCTCTCAATTCGCTTCAGAGCACTCGGACGAGGTGGACGGC
Source organism: uncultured Oscillospiraceae bacterium (assembly GCA_902373635.1). Classification (GTDB taxonomy): domain Bacteria; phylum Bacillota; class Clostridia; order Oscillospirales; family Oscillospiraceae; genus Pelethomonas. The sequence continues at coordinate 16,137 of CABKMV010000015.1, read as the reverse complement.
CTGATTTTGCTAGGAGCCTATCTCTACGGCGACTATCCGCCGGAGGACACCCTCACCATCTACGGCTCCCTGAACCAGAGTGTGGAGGACAAGATCAATTACACGGAAAATGTGGTAGAAATCCAGGGCGGCAACCATGCCCAGTTCGGCAACTACGGCACCCAGAAGGGGGATCTGCCCGCCACTATCTCAGCAGAGGAACAGCAGGCCCAGGCGGTAGCGGCCATCTCGAACTTTATCGCACGACAACAGGAGTGAACGGACTGTTTTCAGAAACAGGGTGATCTCATGGCGATATCACCCAGAACGCCAAGCTCAGCAAGTCTTAGGCGGGCAACCGTATCTTAATTATAATTAGGGCGCAGAAACTTTCCACACAAATCATCGGCCAGAGTACGCAAACAGTTGTATGCTTTCTATTGAAAAGTGGCATGATAAATCCGAGAAGTTTTCAGTAAGGCGTGGCGCTATGGAGATTAAACGGGACCGCTATCTAAAAGAGACTCATATGCACTTGGGACGGATGAAAAGACTGTCACTGAAAACAAACTGCTCTCCCTGACCGGGAACCCTTTCCCGAAGATCATCGTCCGGCACGATATCCGGAAACATTTGTATGACGACAATGGTGTTCTTAGTATTGGGGGTTGGGCTTCCTGCTGGATGATACATTGGTCTGAGCGGCGAATCATCTGGATCGCGGGAAGAGGCTGGTATCAAGATCGGGATACCAGCCTCCTCCCTATTTTACGCCGCCCGCCCCAGCATCCCCCGCACCATCTCATACCACTTGGCCGCCGTGTGCCTGTTCACCCCGGCACCTCTGGCGATAGCCCGGTAGCTGGTTACATTGGGGTGGAACTTCATGTACATCCAAATCTTCCTCTGGGTTTTCGTGAGCTGATCCGGCGGCGTGACGCCCCGCTCCTGATCGATCAGGGCCTGCCGCTCCGCCTGCATCTCCTGGATGAGCGCGTTCAGCTTCTTCTCGCACTCCTTCCGGGTCTTCGCGTAGACGTTCTTCGCATGGCGCTTGCCGTCCGGCCAGATGGGGGAGTAGCGGCCCTCGAACAGGTGGTCATTGATCTGGGTAATACACCCAGAGCCCGACTTCCGTTTTCGCCCCAGCACCGGCTGGAAGTCTGCGGCCGGGTCCTGCCCTGTCTGAGTAGGACTCTCCTTCACCTCGTTGCCCAGTCCCCGGTCGATCTTGGCCGCCGCCTCGCTCTGCATGTCCCCGGTGACGTGGGTGTAGATGTCCAGGGTGGTGGCCGCCGACACATGGCCCAGCATGGCGGAGAGGGTCTTCACATCCATGCCGCTCTCCAGGGACAGGGTGGCAAAGGTGTGGCGTAAATCGTGAAATCTGATCCTCTTACATCCAGCCCGCTCCAGAATGATCTGGAGCCGCCGGCGCACCGCCCCCGGCGTCATGGGCACGTCCTCTTTGACCGGGGAGGGGAACATCCACCGGGAGTCCACTGTTTCCTGATACTGCCGCAGTACCTCCACCACGCCGGGCGGCAGGACCAGTCTGCGGATGGAGGCGCGGGTCTTCGGGACGCTCACCTGGAGCTGTCCCTTCACCTCGTAGATCTGCTTGTTCACGGTCAGTGCCCCGGTCTTGAAGTCCAGATCGTCCCACTGGAGAGCCAGCAGTTCTCCCCGCCGCAGGCCGGTACATAAGTCCAGAAGGAACAACTCGTAGTAGCCCTCCGCCTGGGCCTGGATGAGAAATCGCTGGATCTCCTCACGGCCCAGCACCTGCATCTCCCGGCCACGCTTGGGAGGCAGCTTGCAGCCCACCGCCGGATTGGTGCGGATCAGCTCCTCCTGCACCGCCTTGTCCAGCGCGGACCGGCAGGCGGCGTGGAGGCCGCGCACCATGGAGTCGGACAGTCCCTTGCCGAACTGCTCCGTGCGGATGAGGCGCCCGCCCGTTTTCATCCGGGCATAGAACTGCTGGAGACCCTTCTGGGCCAGCTAGTTCAGGGGAATCTTCCCCAGCTCCGGGAGGATATGCTGATAGATCTTCGTCTCGTAGTTTGCCTGGGTGGTGGGGCGGATCTGGGGCTTCACATAGTTCTGATACCAGAAGTCCAGCCACTCCCCGAAGGGCATCTCCGGCCGGACCTTCTCCGTCTTGGAGCCGGTCACCGTCTCCCGGAGTTGCTTCAGTTTCTCCTGGCACTCCCGTTTCGTTTTGGCCAGGACGTTCTTCGTCTTGGGCAGGCCCTTCTCGTCGTAGCCGATGACCACCCGGCCCTCCCAGCGGCCGTCCTTGCGCTGGCGGACGGAGCCCTCGCCCTTTTTCCGTCGCTTACCCATGGTGTGTACCTCCTCCCGGCCTGTTTCTCTGCCACGGTTTCAGGTCTTGCCCCAGGAGATTTTCCAGAAAGCCTCCCACGATGTGGCTGGCTTCCTGCTGCATGTCCGGCGTCACATGGGTGTAGGTGTCCAGGGTGAAGCTGGCGTTGGTGTGGCCCAGGATGCCGGACAGGGTCTTGGCGTCCACCCCGCTGGTGAGGGCGTGGGTGGCAAAGGTGTGCCTCAAATCGTGAAACCTGATCTCAGGCAGGCCTGCCTCTCTTAAGATCCGTTTCATCCAGTAGTAGGCGGCGCTGGGGCGCACCGGTTTCTCCGGAGTCAGCGGTTCCGGGAAGATCCATTGGCTGACGGCGTGCTTTTTCCGCTCCCGCAGCCGCTGGACGGTGCTGGGCGGCAGGCGGATGGTCCGCCGACCCTGACTGGTCTTCGTCTCGCCGATCTCCAGCTCCCCGGCCTTGGGGACGTTCACCGACCGGAGGATCTTCAGCGTCCCGGCCTTCTCGTCGAAGTCCTGCCACATAAGGCCGCAGATCTCGCCCCGGCGCAGGCCGGTGGTCAGTTCCGTGTAGAAGAAGTCCCGCCAGATCTCATTGCAGTCCACTGCCGCCAGGAAGGTGTCCATCTGCGCCCTTGTGAGGATCTGCTTCGGCTTATAGCTGGCCTTGGGCGCCACGGCCCCGTCAGTGGGGTTCCGGGCGACCACATGGGCCGCCTCCGCATCCTTCAGGCACCGGTGGAGCATGGCGTGGATGCGGAGTACCATGGTGTCCGACAGTTCATGCCCGTGTTCCGGATGCTCGCGGACACGGCCCTCGTGTTTCAGTTTTCGGTACAGCTTCTGGATGTTCATGCGGGTCACCCGGGAGATGATCTTATCCCCCAGGCAGGGCTTGATGTAGCATCGGATGAACTGCTCATAGCTGCGCAGGGTGTTGGTCCGCAGGGTGGCCGCGCCGTAGTCCTCCATCCACCGGTCCAGCCATTCGCCCAGAGTCATGCGGCTGTCCTCGGTGAGCTCCACATCCTGAAAGGCCTCCAGGTCCCGGTGGAGTTTGTCCAGCAGTTCCTTCTGTGTTTTGGCCAGGACATACCGGAAGATGGGTTCGCCGTTTTGCTTGTGGCCCACCACGATGTGGCCTTCCCAACGTCCGTCCTCCCGCTTGCGCACCATGCCGTCGCCGGATGGCCTGCGTTTTGCCATAGGCTATTCCTCCTTGTTGATGTCGATCAGACTGCCATCGTCCTCATCCAGCGCCTCCAGGATCATCCGCACGCCCAGACGGAAACCCATGATGAAGTTTTCCAGGGCCATGGTGCTGCCGATCTCGTTTTCCGCGTTGATGAGGCACAGCAGCAAGGTTTTTCCTTCCCCCTCCAGCAGAGCAGTGAGTTTCTCTTCGCATGCCTCCGACTGCTCTATGGCTTGTTTCAGGAGCGTGCCTGACCTGATCCGCTGTTCGTTGGGGGAGATATTTCCATAGTACAGATTTTCCAGTGTGGTTCTCATGTGTGCCGCCTCCTTTTTCAGCAACATACAATACCCGAACCACATCCAAATAGCTACCCCCAACAGGAACTTTTATCAGAAAGTTATCATTTGGCGGGGGATTCTTATCTTTGATTTGCGGTGCAGATTTTGACCGGGGTCACATCCCGCTCATCTTCATGCCGCCCTGCTGTTCCTCCTCGTGGTCGTTCGGCTTGTGGCCCATGGCAATCTTTTTCTGTTGGATCTGCCGGCGGAGCTTGCGGTCCATCCTCTGTCCTACCGGAGCAACCGGCAGTACGGAGTTCTCACGGAAAATCCGGCCCATGTGATGAAGCAGCCGGGTGGCAGATAGGAACACATTGGGGCTGCGCACCTGATCGAAGTGCTCCAGAAAGAAGTCGGCGTACTCGTTTCCCTGTTCCGCTGATTCATAGAAATACGCCCAGGCCTGTTCTCGGTCCTGCTTGACACCCTGCCCGGTGAGGTACAGTTTTCCCAGAACATACTGAGCGTACTGGTTGCCTTGTTCTGCAGACTTGGTGAGATAGGCCACCGCTTTTGGCACGTCCTTTGGGACATCTTTCCCTTCCAGATACAGCTTTCCCAGGCAGTAGGCGGCGCAGGCGTTCCCCTGCGCCGCCGCTTTTCCATACCAGGATACCGCCTCGTCCGTTCGGCTTTGGCTTTGCAGGAACTTTCCCAGAGCGTACTGGGCGAAGTCATATCCCGCGTCAGCCGCCCGCCGGAACCACAGCTCCGCCTGCTTGTCATCGGGGAGAACGCCCCGCCCATCCCGCCAGCACTTGCCCAGCTGATAGGCGGCCAGGGGAAAATCTCTCTGCCAGAGCTGCTCCAGCACCTGTACCTGCTCTGCTTTTTCGCTCTCTGGGTTTTCGTACTCCTCCAGAACCTCCTTGGCGCTCTTGTAGGCCTTGGCCATCTGCCAGTCGGAGTTCCAGGCGAAGTACACCGCATCCTGGTCCTCATCCACCTCGTCTCTCATACGGGCATCCTCGCAGGTAAACGTGTCCAGCCGGAGCCGTTCCGTCTCCTGGATGACCATGTTCTTGATGTCTTTGAACTCCTTCTGTTGGGAGAGGGGCAGGTGTTCTCTGGGTACATCCTTGTAGTAACGCTCCAGTTCATCCCGAAGCCGGTTCCACTGTTTATAGCACTGGGCCACCTCTGGGACCTTGGCCAGTTCGTCCACGATGGCGTCCACCTGCGCCTTTACCGGCTTTTTCAGGTAGCCGTAGATCTTTTTGCCCTTGTGGTCCTCCAGCATTCCGGCCAGCATTTCCATCCGCTCCATGATGATCGGGCTGTGACATAGACCCGTCTCCATCTCCCGGATGAGCCGCCCCATGGCCTCCGTCGCCGCGTCCCGTACTTGGCTGTAGGACAGATCCTTCTGCTGATACAGAGACAGCAGTTCGTCACGGAAGATCTCATTGGACAGCTGGGAGCGCATCTTCTCGATACCCTTTTCCGTTAGAAAACCCTGATTGGGGTCAGCCGACCAGACCATCATGTGGATGTGGGGGTGGTGCTTTTCATCGTGGAAGGTGGCCCGCCATCGGAAGTTGCTGGGCGAAATTTTCATGGCCTGAGCCAGTTCCGTCTGGTGGGCCAGCAGGAGTTTCCGCCAGCTCTCGCTGTTCTCATAACCAAGCCGGTGGGCGTCCTCCCGCTTCAGGGAGTAGACGAAGGTCCACACTGGCCCGGTATGTCCGTTGATCTCCTCCATGGTTTTCTCCAGATCGGTGGGACCGTCGGCGGAGAACAGACCCCATGGGAGCGAGGACGCTGGGCCATATATTCCAGGTAGCCACCGCCATGGGAGGCGTGCGGAGCCTCGATCAGCTCCACACCCTCACGGGTCGCGATGTACCTGGCGTAGTTTCCAGCTCTGCTTCCCGGCCTGATATAACCGGACTTCTGGATCAGTCCCGGCATCACTCAGCGCCTTTCTGATACCGGAGCGCGTCATCAAAGCTGATCCCGCCGTTGGTCGCCTTGACGTCTTTGACGCACCGGACGCGCAGTTTTCTCAGCGTATCCAGATCCACATCCATATCGTAGGCCAGCAGGTTGGCCATGATGTCCTCCTCCACAGCCAGTTTGAAGACCTGGCGTCCGACCCTGCCGCCCAGCGCATCCAGCTTCCCCTCCAGCACTTCAGAGAGCACACGGGGCAGGTAGCTGTCCGCGTGTTCGGCGTCCAGGTAGCCGGAGTAGAAGCGGACAGCCTTTTCAATGTACTCGTTTTTGGTGGAGCAGTTGTCCGACCGATAGTGATTCTCCACCTCAGTCCAGGCTGAGTCAGTCAGCCAGACCGTGTGCCGATTCTTGTTTTTGCTCATAAGCCTCCTTGCTGTAAATCAGCGTTATTGAAACCCCCACAACAGTGGGGCTTTCCTCAATTCCTGTTTGAAACAGCGTCAATCGTATGTTTTGTCCGCTGTAAAAGCGCCGACTTCCGTTTTCTGAAACCGTCCGCACTGCGGGCGGAAGTGACCGCCCAGGCGCCATAAAAGCGTCAAGGCTTTCTCCTGCTCCTCGTTGTCCCCCGTAGCCCTTATCCAGAAGCGCCCCCAAAATCGGGCCAAATCCGTCCTGAAAGCCCCTGGTGGGGCACAGGGACTCTGCCCTGCCCCCGAGGAGGGCACACGGCGGCTCACAGGCGGTCATGCAGGGCTTTCCTCCTCCCGCAGGAGGTTCGCCACACATTGGCGCTCGGTGTGTTCTTCCAGCTGGGCCAGCTGTTGCTGGTAGTACGCCTCGATAGACATCTTGATGGGCAGGATGGTATAGAGCAGACATCCGTTCTGTCTGCGGCCGTCCTTGGTGGTGATGGTGGTACGCTCTGTGCGGATAAGTCCCCGCACCTCCAATTCCATCACATATTTGCGCACCGTGTTGACGCTCATCCCCACCGCCTCTCCGATGCTCCGGTAGCTGGCCATGCACTGGTAGGTCTTCCGGTCCTCCCGATGGAGGAGAAATCCGTAGACTGCGATCGCCCCGGCGGACAGTCCTAGGGAGAAGATCTCGTTGGGCAGTGGGAAATAGTTTTTGATAGGGTCTCGTTTGGGCCAACTCTGTTTTCTCATATGGCGCCTCCGGACTGTTTCTCCGCCCACTGGATGAACTTCTCTTTCGGGACCACCATACGGCTCCCCACACGCAGCGTGGGGAAGTCGTGCTCATGGAACAGTTCGTAGGCGGTGGAAATGGACACGCCCAGCACCTGCGCCACCATCTTGGCATTGAGGAACAGGGGCAGATCGTCGTAGGATTTGTAGACAGACAATTTCAATGTTTAGTACCTCCGGTGTTTCAAATTCAGAGAAAAAATTTCTTGCGTTTCGGAGGTCTCTCTGTTAAACTGAACACAGTATCTGGCTGCGTTTTCCGAAACGCGGCAGACCGCTGAACTGTTGCAGCAGTTTGGCGGTCTTTTTTTAAGGTGACTGTCTTTTGCTTGTTTCTGGCCATGCACCATACCCGTTCCTGCCCTGCGGCCTCGTTTGACCAACACAGCGTTTTCTTCCCCTTGGTACGCTCAGCTGTCGGTGCTACGACAACGTCCTGGCGTTACTTCCCCGTGGAGTATCGTCTCTGGTGATGGGTATTCGATTTTCAAGGTGCCGTTCCGAATGTTGGGGACCAATTCCCCGTTGACAATCTGATTTGTCGGTGTTAGACTATTGTAAGATCATTTTGACAGTCCTCTGTGAGGGTATTGTAGCATGTGAACCTACCCTCTTGTCAAGACTATTTTATAAAATTTTTACAATTGTCTATTTTGGAGGGTGCCAACATGTGGTATGCCAAGATGTACTTCTCTGAGAAAAAAGAGGTTTTCCAATTTGATGGCCACGGGGTCCAGGGCGTACCCTCGACCTACCGGGAGCTACCATTCCTGGAGAGTTTGCTGTCTTTTCTGGAGATGGACAATAAGGAGTTGGAGCCTCTGCTGCGACGGGCTTATGAGAACTGGGCCCTTCTGATCGACAGGGATGATAGAGAGGCCGCGGTCCGTACCTTGATGGACTTGGGTGACCTTGGAGGCCGGCACATCTACCTGCATCTTCTGTATGTGCGCTGGTTTGAGCGGTTTGGACGAGTGGGGATCACCCGTGACCGGGGAGGCAGGGAGGATCAGCAGATGCTGGAAGAGCTACGGTGTCTTCCGGAACAGCTTCCGCTGTATCAACAGCAGATACAGCGCTTTTTTGATCTTGTTTTGGATGTGGACAAGGCGGGGCGTAATCCCCAGCAGCAGGTATCGGCCCACTATCTCTGCGACGCCCCCAAGGATCCGTCTCTGTTCTCCTTCCGCCCCATTCCGCTCAGCTTTGAACCGGTGGAGCCGGGGCGGTGCTCGCCGGTCCTGTATCCCCTCCACATTTCGGATATGATCGATTACTCCCTGCGCAGCTGTGTGGAGCGCGGCATCACCATCCGGCGGTGCAAGAACTGCGGACGCTGGTTCCCCCAGACCGGACGCGTCAGCGCGGAGTACTGTGAGCGTCCAGTAGCCGAGGACCAGCAGACCTGCCGGGAGGCCGGAGCCTTCCAGCAGTGGACCAAGAAGCAGTCCGACGACCCGGTGTTCAAGGCATACCGCAAGGAGTATAAGAAGCGGTTTGCCTGGATCAAAGCCGGGCGTATCTCCGATACGGATTTCTACGCCTGGAGTGAGCAGGCCAGAGAGATGAAAAAGAAATGTGACCACGATATCATCACCCTGGAGGAATATGTGGAGTGGCTGAAGAACTCCTGAACCATTGACAAGAAAAAGAATACGGGACCGGCTTTTGTAAGGCCGATCCCGTATTCTTTGTATAGGCGATATAGACTTTGTGCTGCTTACGGGCTTCCGTTGCCCTTATGGCTCCGTCTCATAGGGCCAGGTGTTAATGCCGCCGAACTCATAGATGTTGGTGTAGCCCAGTTCTGCCAGAGCGGAGGATGCCGTCTTGCTACGGTTCCCGCTGCGGCAGTATACCAGAACGGTGGAATCCTTTTTGGGGATCACCTCGGCAGCGGTGTCTTCATCGATGCTCCCCACCGGCAGCAAGACCGCACCGGGGATATGGCCGCTGTCGTACTCGTCCTGCTCCCGCACATCCAGGATGATGACTTCCTGGGTGTCCATCATCTCTTTGGCCTCCTCCTGGGTGATCTGCTGGTAGTCATCCGCGGAGTTTCCGCCGCACCCAGTCAACAGCAGAAGGGATAAGAGTATAGGCAGGATTCGTTTCATTTGAGTTCCTCCAGAAGTCCGGCGGCAAAGGCTCTGTGCCCCTGCTCCGTGAAGTGGACGCCATCGTAGGCCAAGGGGATGTCCCACTTTCCAGCGTCGGCGAAGCGGATGCCCAGATGCTCCGCCAAGGCCTGACAGAGCCGGGCAAAGGTGCGGGAATCGTCCATGAGCTGCTGATCGGGCACCCACGCGCCCCGCTTCACCGGCGGCGGGGCGATTACCAGGATCTTGCTTCGATCCAGGGAGATGCCAGAGAGGAACCGCTCCAGCCGGGCAGCGGCCTGTTCCGGGCTTCTGCCCTGGAGCAGGTCGTTGGTGCCAAGCATGACGATCAGCGGATCGATATCAGCGGGAAAGTCGGGGGCCGACATAGGGATCTCCCGGCCGTTCTGCCCCAGGTTGCGGACAGTCCAGCCGGTTTCCTCGGCCAGGATATCCACTCACCGGCTGTCCGGATCATAGAGCCCGCCCAAATAGGAGCGGGGATCATAGCCGTAGGTGTCGGAGTCGCCGAAGCAGATGACGTTCATCCCGTACTTTTCCTTTCTCTGGCTGTCTTAGTAATAGTCGAGGAGTTCTTCGTTTACTTTATAGTTTTCAGCCTCGTTAGGATTTCCTCATCTGCTGGGCAAAAATCATATTGATCGGTTTCATCCACAGTAATCCATCGGATATCATTGTGCTCCAGCTTTTGAGGAATGCCTGATTGAATCAACGCATTGAATAGCGTTAGGTGGACGGTCAGGTCTGAATATTCGTGGATGACATCCATAAAGATATCTCCAACATTCAATGTGACAGCCAGTTCTTCCATGCACTCTCGTATGAGTGCCTGTTCTTTTGTTTCACCAGGTTCTACTTTGCCGCCAACGAACTCCCATAGGAGTCCTCTTGCCTTATGTGCCGGGCGCTGGCAAATCATAAACTTGTCCTGATCCCAGATGAGGGCCGCTACTACTTCAGTCATTTATCCCACCACCAATTTATTTGTCTTCTTCAAAAACTTCGCCGGGATGGGGCGGTCCAGCTTCCATGTGATATTCATGGGTCTACTCCCATCATGCTTTACATAATTCGCCGTTCCCAGGAAGGTATAGGCCGCTGCACCTCCTGTGATCCGGTCCGCCTTGAACTCCCGGACAAACAGCAGCACCTTACTCCCACGCTCCCGATGATGGATGTATCGCTGTCCAGTGGGAGAGTCTGCCGCTGTAGTGCTCTGGCTCTGCCAGTGAAACAGGTTTTCGTTGATGGAGTAGTCGTGATACATGGTGGTGGGCGAGTAGTCCTTATCCGCCTTGTTCAGCGTCACAAAGAACACATCCAACTGTTTCTCCGGCAGCCACTTGACACCCTCACGCACTGTGGCCGGCTTCAGGAAATCCAGTGCCACTAGCAGCTGATCCCGGGTATAGGTGCAGTGGAGGTCCAGCGGGCAGTCAAAGCCCAAATCCACCAGCTCGTCAATGAAATCGATCTGCTCATACCGATAGCGGAGCAATTCCACAAGCTCACCCAGTAGCACAGGACTACCCGAGAGGGCATGCAGGTTGCTCAGCGCCTCATCGGATGCCCAACTCTCTGCCGCCTTGCCCCAGACGGTTACATAGAACATCTGGAGCATCCGCTGTTCCAGCTCACTCAACGCCGTGAAATTCACATTGTCCAGGCCGGGCAGCAGATCCAGCAAAAAGTGGATCCACCGCTGGGAGTCCACAACGGCCAACCGGCCAAGAGCCTTGGTAAGCACCTCCTCCAGCGGTTCGCTAAAATCTGCAATCACATGCGCCCGGGCGCAGATCCGTGAGAAGGAAGAAAATTTGTAAATTGCTCTGGGGTCCAGATGGTAGTAGTCTAAGAAGTTCGCCAGCGTCAGCTCCATGCCGCTGTCCTCGGTAAAGGAGGCAACACGGGCTACCAGCCCAGCGGTATTGCCGTAGGACGCACGGATGTTATCCAGTATGTATTTTGCGGCTTTCTTCTCAAGCTGAATGTAACATCCCTTTGGAATAGAAACAAAGCCATCCCTAATCTCGCGGGTCACACTGCGGGTGGTGTGCGAGAGCAGCGCCGCAAACTTATCTTCAAAGTTGTATTTTCTGTTTGCCTGGCCGATAAAATCCAAAACCGTCAGGCATTCTTTATCCTCTGCCAGACGCAGGCCACGGCCCAACTGCTGCTGGAATACAGTTAGCGACTCAGTGGGACGGAGAAAGAGGACAGTGTTGACTTCGGGAATATCCACGCCCTCGTTATAGATGTCTACAACGAAAATGAAGCGCACTTCACCAGCCACCAAGCGTTGCTTAGCGGTTTTTCTTTCCTCATCCGGGGATTTACCGGTCAAGAACATCGACGGGATATTGTGGTCATTAAAATAGCGGCACATAAACTCGGCATGCTCCACGGTAACACAGAAGCCGAGACCTTTTACATGATCAATGTCAGTCACATATTTGAGCAGTGCAGACACAACAAGGTCGGCCCTGCGGTTTGCCACATCGCCGCTCAGCGTATAAATACGCGAGAGTTCCCCCTTATCGTAACCACCAGCGCTCCATTTCAAGGTGTCCAGATCGATATTGTCAGTGACACCGAAATACTGAAATGGGCAGAGAAGCTTTCGGTCGATGGCTTCTGGTAGCCGAATCTCCGCTGCAATGCGGTTGTTAAAATACGGCAGAATACTTTTGCCGTCCATACGCTCTGGGGTGGCGGTCAGGCCCAGGAGGATCTGGGGCTGATAGTAGGTCAATAGTTTCTGATAGGTGGGTGCCGCCGCATGGTGGAACTCGTCTACGACGATGTAGTCGTAAAAATCCGGGGCGGTCTTGGCGGTGAAGTCCTGGGAGTTGAAGGTCTGAATGGACAAAAACAGGTGGTCAATGCCCTCTGGCCGGTAGCTGCCCACAAACAGATCCCCGAAATTGGCGTCCTTCAGAACCGCCCGGAAGATGTACAGGCTCTGCCGCAGGATCTCCTCCCGGTGGGCCACAAAGAGCAGTCGGCAGGGCTTTCCGGGATGTTGCTTGCGAAAGCGCTTATAGTCCAGCGCGGAGATCACCGTCTTGCCGGTACCGGTGGCGGCTACCACCAGGTTGCGGGTGTAGCCCCGGACGGTGCGCTCCGCCTCCAGCTTGTCCAGGATCTCCTGCTGATAGGAGTAGGGAGCGATATCCATGGTGTACACTTCGGCGTTGTTGGCGTCGAAGTATTTTTCCGCTTTCAGTGCCCGGGCCAGCCGCTCCTTCTGATCCTCCGAGTAGTACTCAAATTCGTTGGAATTCCAGTAGCTCTCGAAGGTGGCGGCAATCTTGTCGATGGTCTCCGGCAGATCCCGGCGGGTCACCTTCACGTTCCACTCCAAACCGCTGGAGATGGCGGCGTTGGACAGGTTGGAGGAGCCCACATAGGCGGTGGTGAAGCCGGTATTCCGGCAAAAGACATAGGTCTTGGCGTGGAGGCGGGTGCGCTTGGTGTCGTAGCTGACCTTGATTTTGGTGTTGGGCAGGGCTCGCAACTCCTCAACGGCTTTCACATCGGTGGCCCCCATGTAGGAGGTGGTGATGATTCGCAGCTTACCTCCGTTTTGGGTAAACTCCCGCAGTTCATCTATCAGGAGCCGCAAGCCGCTCCACTTGATAAAGGATACCAACATATCGATGCGGTCGGCAGAGACGATCTCCTTTTTGAGCTCCGTATACATCTGGGGCTCATGGATAGCTCCGGTAAACAGGCTGCTCTGGGCAATGGAGGTTTCCGGCCGGCTCAGGTCGGCAGCTGTCTTGCCCACTGCCAGCCGTGGATCCTGCTCCTGTAAAAGCGCAAGAAGCTGCTCTGCCCGCTGGTCGACGCTCAGCGCAGCAAAGTCAGCTTTTTTCGTTGTATTTTGGATGAGGTCCACGATCTGGTTGGCGAGGCCGATCTGGGTAGAGATGTCTCCGCCGTTGTCCACCACATTCTCCAACCCCTTTTGCACCACATCCGCCAGATACTGCGCCAATATCTTGGAGGCCTCTGCCTTGTCAATAGGCGCAACCGCTTTGCGGGCATCGGGGATCTCCGAAAGCTCACTGTTCAGGGCGCTATTGATGACTTGCTCGTAAAGGCCGGGAGGCAACATTATATTTTACTCTTTCTATCTTCTCTTTGCAGATGAATGTATATTGTGTTTAGTATAACTGGAACTCCAAAATTCGGCAAGAACTGATTAGCGGATATAAAGAAATCGTTTGGCTTTGATTATATCTTTTTTCCTATCGTTAGGAAATCCTTTTAGCACCATATCTATCCAATAAGCAAAACTATTCTCTGTGTAGCCCCTTGCCAAAATAGGCAGTGGATAATTCAGGCTATTCAGTGTTACCAAGATTGTATTCAGTTGTTTCTCTGTCAACCATTTGATTCCTTCACATATCGTATCGCGTTCATGAAATCCACTGGCACCAACAGGTGACCACGAGTAAAACTACAGTAGAGAGCCAACGGGTAGTCAAAGCCAATATCCACCGATTCGTCAACAACATCAATTTGCTCATAGCGGTAGTATATTAGTGTTAAAAACTCACTCAATCGCACCGGGCTGTTTGAGAGGGGCTGTAGGTTGTCCATCATTGGGATAGGATCCACATTCTGATTGCAAGACCTACCTTCCTGGAATGATATCCACCTATGTCTAACCATGTCGGGGCCTATTATTGCGCCAGAATTTTAAAACCTGTATCTTAATCAATGAATGTAATTGTCTTACGGCTATTGATGGTTGTCGATAGCTCGCAGTTCAGAGCGTTGCTGATGACTTGTTCATAGAGTCCTGGGTATATTATGTAAAAATATACCTACCAGAAATTGAATACCGCTCGTACATTCTATTCGGCCATTAAATTTCGTTTACCTTGAAGAAGCGTTATTGCTTCGCCCATAATCTTGTTCGCAGTGGAATTTCCGGGGATTTTAGTTCGTAAACCAAGCATATTTATCAGCAGAAAATCAAGTCTATGCACCTCCGCTCCAAGTTCCAATTTGTCATAGAAGCATTTGATGTCCTTGTTCTCACTCTTATCAGCAGAAATTTTTATGTAGAAATCATCATCACGAATAAAAGTTTCTCTAATACCAGGTTTATCCGGGTGAAGATATTTGTGGAACTCATCTGGCACAACAAGGGAAGACTTAGCATGATTACATCTATGGCAAGCAAGAACAAGATTCTCAATGTATCCAGCATCGGCTTTTGCCTTAAATCTCGGATCTTCTTTATAGATGAAATGATCTATTTCAAACGAATCCATCGGAATTATAGATATTGAAACACCACAATACGAGCATTTCCCGTTATATGCGCCAATAAACGCACGTTTATATGGCCACTTGTTCTTCGAAATATATGCATGCATATCCCTGGCACAGGGATAGTCGCGCTTGATCATGTCTACGACAGCTTTTTTCCTGTCTTCAATATCCCTCAGCTGTGGACAAAATTCTGTATTTCTATAATCATCCAGCATTTATACTTTCCTTTATCTCTTTAAATGCACGAATCAGGATGTCAATATCCTCTTTCGTTAGTTCATCATAGGTCTGGGTACCACGCAGGGTACCCAGGACCTTTTCTTTAAGCACAGTTTCCCAACTCTCGTTATCGCCCATTTTTTTTGCAAGAATGCGATATTGTAAAACATTGTTTATAGCCGCATCAATATACGGAGGAATTATTCTTGCATAGTAGTCACGTCCAGTTTCCTGCAGATTTTTGACATACTTAGGGATCATACTAATTCCAGGATCCAGGTCATTTTGAGATATAACGATTACCTCAATAAACGGGTAAAATTTCTGAAGAACAAATTTGAATTCTTCTCCAGTAAATTTACCATCCTTAGCTGTTTTATTTTCAAACAGCATCGAATCGATAATAAGAATATTAGCCGTTTGCACTCGTTCATCCTTCAAAAGGGAATTATAATCATCTTCTGCTTTGAAAAGGATTTCCGAATATTTAATTGTATAACCTTTTTGGGCATATATTGCGTTTAAACCATCCAAGTACCGACCGAGAATAGTATCTGGAGTATCATCAATATACACCAAACTGAATTCTTCCATTAGTTGGTACCTCCAAGCGTGAATTCTATTGAAAAGCCATTTCGACCGGAAATCTGCTCAATTTGCCCACCCGACATAACAACTGTATTGTTAACAATCCACATTCCAAGACCGTGCCCCTTTTTCCGGGTAGTTTCATGAACTATAAGGATTTTTTCGGGTTTATCCAGATATTTGGGGTCTAAGCCCTTACCATCGTCCGAGTACACAAAACGTAAACCTCTGTCAGTCTCGCTTACTGATATGGATGCCGTAACATGTTTTCTATTCTCATTTTGCTGGACGCTATTCAAAATCAGATTATCGAATATCACACGTAAAACATCTTCTGAGAAATAGAAACAAACATCGTCTTGATTAACAATGTCAACGGTCAACCAAGCATAATCATCTTCCCATGTTGCTTTAATGTTCTTCAAAACATCTATAACGCTTTGCCAAGAAGGCTCGAACTGACGTTTTTCGATTTCGGACAGCATCACATTCATGAATGAAATAATTTTTGTGCAAACATTCCTATTTGATTCGAGTAAATACGGAATGTTTTTATATGCCTTTTCTGTTCTTTCTGGAGTGGAAATCTCCTCCCAAAGGCCATACTCCTCAAGTGCCGAAATAATATTATCAATATTCTCACCAATCGAGTTACGGTTGTTTTCTAACTCGTGGGCGATAGAGGCAGCTTTTAAACCTATCGTTGCAAGTACATTTAAAATGCGGACATCATACTTGTATCGACTTTCGACATCCTCTTTATCTTTTTTTGCCTGTGTATTTTCTTGTCGGTAGGTTTTGATTTCTAATGCCAGTTGTTTTGCTTCATCTGTGGACAAATGGGGCAATGTTTTGGGATCTGAAAGAATTCTATCTGAAATTGGGGTTGGCGTCTCAACAGACTTAGCGTTTTTTACATCAATTTTTCGAATTATTCACTGGCGATATT
>CABKMV010000014.1 GCA_902373635.1 uncultured Oscillospiraceae bacterium | reverse complement strand
GGATAACGCCGCCAGATGCTCAAGATGCCCCGAAAAACCGTGTTGCCCTTTGTCCCCTGAGGGTAGGTGGACGCGCTTCACCTCACCGCACCAAAGCGGCGGCTGCGGTGCTGATAGGCGGCAATGGCCCGGTGCAGATCCTCCTTGGTGAAGTCGGGCCACAGCACATCCGTGTAATATAATTCCGCATAGGCGCACTGCCAGAGCAGGAAATTGCTCAGGCGCTGCTCCCCGCCCGGGCGGATGAGCAGCTCCGGCGACGGGATCCCGGCGGAATACAGATAGCCTTCAAAGCTGTCTTCCGTCAGGTCCTCCGGCTTTGCCGCCCCCTCCATACAGTCCCTTGCGAAACGCTGGGCCGCGTGGACGATTTCCGCCCGGCCGCCGTAATTGATGCAGATATTGCACTGGCAGCCCGTGAGACGCTCGGAGATGGTGTTGCACTGGTCCACCAGGTCCCTCAGCTCCTGGCTGAGCACCGACATATCCCCCATAAAGCTCAGGCGCACGTTGTCCCGCTCCATGGTGTCGATGGCCTCCAGCAGGTAGCGCCTGAGCAGGGACATGATGGTATCCACCTCGTCCTTGGGGCGTTTCCAGTTTTCTGTGGAAAAGGCGTAGACCGTCAGGTAGTCGATGCCGATATCCCGGCAGTAGGTGGCGATGGTGCGGAAGGTCTCCGCCCCCACCTTGTGCCCGGCGGTACGGGGCATCCCCCGGCGCTGGGCCCAGCGGCCGTTGCCATCCAGTATGATAGCGATGTGGCGGGGCAGACGGCCAAAATCCACCTGCCCCGCCGTATCATCGCTCTTTTTCCAAAAAGTGAGCTTCATCTGTTCTCCCGGGAGGTCCGGCTTACACAGCCAGCAGCTCCTTCTCCTTCTTCTCCAGCAGCGCGTCGATCTCCTTGCACATATCGTCGGTCATCTTCTGGATGTCCTTCTCGGCGATCTTCATATCGTCCTCTGTCAGCTCGCCGTTCTTTTTCTGGACCTTGAAATTCTCCACCGCGTCCCGGCGGATATTGCGGATAGCCACCTTACCGCCTTCGGCATACTTGGAGATCTGCTTGACCAGATCCTTGCGGCGCTCCTCCGTCAGCTGGGGGAAGGCCAGGCGGATGATCTTGCCGTCATTCTGGGGGTTGATGCCCAGGTCGGACTCCTGGATGGCCTTGCAGATCAGCTTCACAGCGCTGGCGTCCCAGGGCTGGATGGTCAGCGTGCGGGGATCGGGGGAGCCGATGGAGGCGATCTGGTGGATCGGGGTGGGCGTGCCGTAGTAGTCCACCATGATCCGGTCCAGCACGGCGGCGTTGGCACGGCCGGCGCGGACAGCGGCAAAATCAGCGGCCACGGAATTGATGGTCTTTTTCATTTTTTCCTCATAGACTTTGTATTCGCTCTTCATTGTTTCGTATCCTCCTTTACGATCGTTCCAATCTTTTCACCCTTCAAAGCCCGGATGATGTTATAGGGGTCCTTCAGCGCAAAGAGCAGCACGGGGATGTGGTTATCCATAGACAGGCTGGTGGCGGTGGAGTCCATGACGGCCAGATGCTTTGCCAGCACATCGTCGTAGGTGATGCTGTCATACTTGACGGCGCTGGGGTCCTTGTTGGGGTCGGCGCTGTATACGCCGTCCACATTTTTGGCCAGCAATATCACGTCGGCGTTGATCTCCGCGGCCCGCAGCACGGCGGCGGTGTCCGTGGAGAAATAGGGGTTGCCGGTACCGCAGCCGAAGATGACCACCCTTCCCTTCTCCAGGTGCCTGATGGCCCGGGAGCGGATATAGGGCTCTGCCATAGCCCGCATCTCCACCGCGGTCTGGACACGGACGGGGACGTTTTTCTGCTCCAGCACGTCCGCCACGGCCAGGCAGTTCATCACCGTAGCCATCATGCCCATGTGGTCGGCCCGGGTGCGCTCCATCTTCCCGCCGCCGTCCTTGACGCCCCGCCAGAAGTTGCCGCCGCCGACCACCACGCCCACCTGGACGCCCATGGCCACAGCCTCCTTGATCACGTCGCAGACCTTGCCGATCACTTCAAAGTCCAGGCCAAAGTGCTTATCGCCGGCCAGCGCCTCGCCGCTGATCTTCAGCAGGACCCTCTTATATTTTGGTTCGTCCATGGGGACCTCCTCCGTTCCGATTTACTGGATCATACACTGCCTTCTATTCTAATATATTTTCCACCATTTGAAAAGTAGCAAATTGCAAATTTTTATATCCACCGGAAATCCGGAAAAGTTGGGCCGGCCGGCGCTGCTCCCTCTGGAAATTTCTCTCCAGGTGCTCTATAATAAAACGTATTACATCAGACTGGAAGTCGGGAAAAGCGAGGAAGCATATATGGTAGAGATCAAGGATTCCCTGTGTGTCCGCTGCGGCCTGTGCGCGGACAACTGCGCCGTCCATGCTCTGCGTCCGGATGAGAACGGCGCTCTCCGCTGCCGGGAGCTGCTGTGCTTCCGCTGCGGCCAGTGCGTGGCCATTTGCCCCACCGGCGCGGCGTCCATGCCGGATGCGGAAGCCCCCGTAGAGTATAACAAAGACAAGTTCGCCATTTCCCCGGAAAACCTGCTCAACACCATGCGCTTTCGCCGCAGCATCCGCCGCTTTACCGGTGAGAAGGTAACGCGCCGGGAGCTGGAGGCCCTGCTGGAGGCGGGCCGCTGCGCCCCCACCAGCACCAACAGCCAGACCGTGCAATTCGTGGTGCTGGACCAGGAGTTTGAGTCCCTGCGGCCCAGGATCTGGGCCAGCTTCGCCCGGGGCGCGGCGGAGAAGGGCCACCGGAGCCTTGTGAAACGGTATGAGCAGTATCTGGCCCACCCGGAGGAGCCGGACGCCCTGTTCTACGGCGCAAGCCAGATGATCGCTGTCACCTCGGCGCGGCCTGTGGACGGCGCGCTGGCCCTGGCCAATATGGAGCTGCTGGCCCACACTATGGGGCTGGGCGCGCTGTACTGCGGCTTTGCCGCCTCCGCCATCAGCGCCGACCCCGCCCTGCGGGAGTACTTCGGCATTACCGATACCCGCCATCTGGACGGCTGCCTCATCGTGGGCCGCACAAAACTCATCTTCCGCCGCACCGCGCCGCGAAATCCGGCCAATGTGCAGTGGCGGTAGGCAACCATGCTTTTCTTTTGAAAAAGAAAAGAACCAAATCCCCGCAGGGGGCAGGCGAAAACTTCTGCCCAAAACTATGTTCTGTTCGGGAACTTTTTATCGGGCTTTTCGTCTATGAAGATATCTACAAGAATTACGGGAGGTTCTGTGATGAAGAAACGCTTGTTTACAGCCCTGGCGCTGCTGTTGGGACTGGCCGCCGCGCTGTCCGGATGCGGCGCATCCCAGACGCAGGAAGAGTTTGAGGCGCCAATCCCTACGCTGACGCTGCGGATCGGCGACCAGTCCACCGCTGTCCCCACCTTTGGCTACAGCTGGACCCGTGAGGTCCGGGGTGTGGGGGAGAGCGTTGTTGCCGACACGGCCCACCCCCTCCAGGTGCTAGAGGACCTGACCAGGGCGGCCGCCTCCGCCGGAGACACCGTCGGGCTGGACTTCTCCCTTCTCCCCGACAGCGTGACCGTCACCTGCTGGACAGCGGATCAGGCCGATGGGCCCATCGAGGAGGGTGAACGCCTGGAGAGCACGTTTTCCAACGGGCAGTTCCTCTTCACCGCGCCGGAGAGCAGCCAGGACCTGGTGCTGCTGATAGAGGGCCAGTGGACCGGCTATGAAGAGGTGTCCGGCCATGTCGGCTATGCCCTTGTCCTGTCCCTTACCTAACCTGTCCCGGACAAAAAGTCAGGCGGCTGTATAACAGCCGCCTGACTTTTTGCTGCCGTGTCCCGGTCATCGGAGTAAGCGTCCTTCTACCGCTCAAAACTGCGTTTTGCGTGGGAAGTTCTTTTAGGCGCCCTGTGGGTAAAGTGCCCTGTGGGTAAAGTGCCCTACGGGCAGGATCCCTTTTTCTCTCAAGGCAAGGAAAAGGATGGATTCTCCCCTTCAATGGCCGCCGTGAGCAGCTCCAGCAGCTCCTGGCGGCCCGTTCCCCTCTCTGCGGAGAAGGGAACCAGGGCGTCCCCCTCCCGGAGGGCCAGGGTCTGACGAATGAGGCGGAGGTTGGGTTCTACCTCACTCTTCTTCAGCTTGTCCAGCTTATTGGCCACCACGATGAGCGGGCATCCGGTATCATAAAACCAGTTCGCCATGGTCACATCATCGGCAGTGGGCTTATGCCGGGCGTCTACGATCATAACGCCCCATGTAATCAGGCCAGAGGCAAAGTAGTCCTCCATCAGTCTCCCCCACCGGTCCCGCTCCGCCTTGGACACCTTTGCGTAGCCGTAGCCGGGCAGGTCCACCAGGTAGGCAGCGTTGTCCAGTGAAAAGTAGTTGATCTGGCTGGTCTTTCCAGGAGAGGCCCCCACCCTGGCAAAATTTTTCCGGTTAACAATGCAGTTAATCACCGAGCTCTTCCCAACATTGGAGCGGCCCGCAAAAGCCAGCTGCTTCCGGCCATCCCGCAGAAAGGCGGCAGGTGTGGCAGCGGAAAGGACAAATTCTACTTTATTGAAATTGACGGCCATCAGCCACCTCCCGTGAAGTTTTCCTATGTATCACTGGCGCAAGGATATATCCTTTACAGCTTTTTCCGCAGGGACAAAGGCGGTAATAATTTCCTCCCGCCCCGCCTGGGGCATCAGGGGATACAGCGCTTCCGCCAAGACCGTATCGATCGTCTCTGCGGTCACAAACCGCAGGGAATCCCGTACCACCGGATCGATCTCCGCCAGATCCCTCTGGTTTTCCTTGGGGATAATCACCGTGCGGATGCCGCTGCGCTTGGCGGCCATGGTCTTCTCCTTCAGTCCCCCAATGGCCAGTACCCTGCCCCGCAGCGTCACCTCTCCGGTCATCGCCACATCGCTGCGCACCTTCCGCCCCGTCAGGGCAGAAACCACGGCAGTGGTAATGGCCACGCCGGCGGAGGGACCATCTTTTGGCACCGCCCCCTCGGGGAAGTGGATATGGATGTCTCTGTTCTTATAGAAATCCGGGTCCACGCCCAGCTGGGCGCTCCGGCTGCGGATGCAACTGATGGCGGCGTGGGCGGACTCCTTCATCACATCCCCCAGGTTTCCAGTGAGCTCCAGCTTTCCGGAGCCATCCATGACGTTGACCTCTACCTCCAGCAGCTCGCCGCCCACCTCGGTCCAGGCCAGTCCGTTGACCACGCCCACCGGATCCTTATCCAGCACCGGCGGCAGATAGCGGCGGACGCCCAAAAAGTCTTCCAGATTATTCTCTGTAACGGTAACACGCTTTACAGAATTTGTCACCAAACGCATATCCGCTTTCCGGCAGATCGCCCCCATCTGCCGTTCCAGGGAGCGGACGCCGGACTCTTTGGTGTAGCCGGTGATGACGGCCCGGATAGCCTCGTCGCTGACGCGCAGGGACGAGCGCTTCAGCCCATGTTCTTTCATCTGCTTGGGCAGCAGGTACTGGCGGGCGATCTGCAGCTTCTCCTCATCGGTGTAGCTGGTCAGCTCAATGACCTCCATGCGGTCCAACAGGGGCCTGGGAATGGTGGAGGTGGTGTTGGCAGTGGTGATAAAAAGGACCTTGCTCAGATCCAGGGGGATCTCCAGAAAATGGTCCCGGAAGGCGTAATTCTGCTCACTGTCCAGCACCTCCAGCATGGCGGAGGCGGGGTCGCCCCGGTAGTCATTGCCCATCTTATCGATCTCATCCAGCAGCAGCAGGGGGTTCATGCTGCCGCTCTGGCTGATGGCGCTGACGATGCGGCCGGGCATAGCGCCGATATAGGTCTTCCGGTGCCCGCGGATGTCCGCCTCATCCCGGATCCCGCCCAGGCTCAGCCGGGCCAGCTTGCGGTTCAGGGCGGAGGCCACAGAGATGGCGATAGAGGTTTTTCCCACGCCAGGAGGGCCCACGAGGCAGATGATCTGCCCCTTTGCGTCCGGGTTGAGCTGCCGCACGGCGATAAACTCCAGGATCCGCTCCTTTACCTTCTCCAGGCCGAAATGATCCCGGTCCAGGATCTTCCGGGCGGCGGCCACGCTGGCCCGCTCCTTGGTCTCCACCCCCCACGGCATCTCCAGACATACGTCCAGATAGTTGCGGATCACAGACGCCTCGGCGCTGGCAAAGGGCTGCTTGGCCAGGCGGTCCACCTCTTTGAGCAGCTTCTGCTCCACCTCCGGTATCAGGCGGCGCTGCCCAATCTTCTGGCGGTACTCTGTCAGCTCGCTGTCCTCATCCTCCCCCAGCTCCTGCTGGAGCAGGCGGATCTGCTCGCGGATAATATGGTCACGCTGTACCTCGCCCATCTGCTGCCGGATCTTCCCCTCCAGCTCCTGCTCGCAGCTGAGGACCTCCGCCTCCCGGGCCAGCAGCTCGTTGACCTTCCGCAGCCGGGGCACAGGCCGCTCCTCCTCCAGGACCATCTGTTTGTCCTGGTGGCGGAGGGGGATATTCTGGGCAATAAAATCCGCCAGATGCCCAGGGTCCCGGTCGTCCATGACGGCGGCCGCCACATCCTCGCTGATCCTGGGCGCGTGGGAGGCGTAGTCGCCGAAATTGGCGTAGGTCTGCCGCAGCAGGGCCTCCAACTGGAAATCGGAGATGCGGGCGCTGAGCTCCCGCATAGGCTCCACATTGCCCTGGAGATAGGGCTCCGTCTGCCACAGCCGGCGCAGCCTGGCGCGGCACTTCCCCTCTGTCAGCACACGGACGGCGCTGTCGCTGATCCGCAGGATCTGGCGGATCAGGGAAATCGTACCCACCTGGTAGATGTCCTTCTCCCCCGGTTCCGCCACATTGACCTCCCTCTGGGCTACCAGGAAGATCTGCTGGTCGGACTCCATGGCCCGCTCTAAAGCGCGGATGGAAATTTCCCGGTCCACATCAAAGGTCAGGATGCAGTTGGGGAATATGGTCAAGCCCCGCAGGGCCAGGATCGGCAGATTGATCGTTGTATTTTCCATAGCTCGTCATGTCTCCTTTCCCCGGCATTCCGCCGGAGGATCCGGGCATCCCCGGACAGTGAGGCAAAAGGGGGGCGAAAACCGCCCCCCTCCTTCTTGTGATTTTTGCAACCTCAGGACACTGTGCTGGGTGCCTTGTGAAATTTCGCGGGCACCTCGGCGCGCTCACCGCTTCCACGCACAATTTCCGGGCCGCATTCACCCCGGACACAGGCGGGGGTGATCACCACCTTCTCCACCGTGGGGTCCGAGGGAATGTCAAACATAATATTCGTCAGAATCCCTTCCATCACCGCACGCAGGCCCCGGGCGCCGATATTGCGCTCAATGGCTTTATCCGCCACAGCCTCCAAGGCGCCGTCGGCAAACTCCAGATCCACCGCGTCATAGGCCAGCAGCTTCTGATACTGCTTGACCAGGGCGTTTTTGGGCTCTGTCAGGATGCGGACCAGATCCTCCCGCTTCAGGGAGTCCAGCGGCGCGATGACAGGCAGGCGGCCCACCAGTTCCGGGATGATGCCGAACTTCAAAAGGTCATGGGGCTGCACCTCCTTGAGGATAGCCCCCACATCCCGCTCCTTCCGGCTCTGGAGCTGGGAATCAAAGCCGATGCCCCGCTTGTCGGTGCGCCGCTCGATGATCTTGTCGATGCCATCGAAGGCGCCGCCGCAGATGAACAGGATATTGCGTGTATTGATCTGGATAAACTCCTGGTGGGGATGCTTGCGGCCTCCCTGGGGGGGAACGTTGGCCACAGTGCCCTCCAGGATCTTCAGCAGCGCCTGCTGCACGCCCTCGCCGGACACATCGCGGGTAATGGAGGTGTTCTCGCTCTTGCGGGCGATCTTATCGATCTCATCCACATAGATGATACCGTGCTCAGCCAGCTCCACATCGTAGTCGGCGGCCTGGAGTAAACGGAGGAGGATGTTTTCCACATCGTCGCCTACATAGCCGGCTTCTGTGAGGGTAGTAGCATCCGCAATAGCGAAAGGCACCTGCAGGATCCGCGCCAGGGTCTGGGCAAAGAGGGTCTTCCCGCTGCCGGTGGGGCCGATCATGAGGATATTGCTCTTCTGCAGCTCCACATCCTCGCCGCCGCCGAAATAGATCCGCTTGTAATGGTTATAGACGGACACGCTCAATGCCACCTTGGCAGTCTCCTGACCGATGACATACTGATCCAGCACCTCTTTGATCTCCCTGGGGGTCGGCAGCTTATCCGGCGTCTCCTCAGGATGGAATGCCTGGTCGCCCAGCTCCTCCTCCAGCACGCTCATACACAGCTGGACGCACTGGTCGCAGATGCGGGCGCCCGGTCCCTGGATCATCCTCCGTACTTCCTCCTCCCGCTTGCCGCAGAAGGAGCAGCGCAGGGACTTTTTTGTCTCGTCACTCATGGGCAGTTTCCCCTCTTGGTTATCTGGAATAGATGACTTTGTCGATCAGGCCGTATTCCTTGGCCTCCTCGGCGGTCATAAAATTGTCCCGCTCGCAGTCGGCGGTGACAGTCTCCACGCTCTTGCCGGTGTTATCGGCCAGGATGTGGTTCAAGCGCCGCTTGATGACCTCCAGCCGCTTGAGGTGGATGGCCATATCCGTGACCTGCCCCTGGGTGCCGGCGGAGGGCTGATGGATCATGATCTCCGCGTTGGGCAGGGCAAGGCGCTTGCCCTTGGCGCCGGAGGAGAGCAGGAACGCCCCCATACTGGCCGCCATACCCACGCAGATGGTGGACACGTCGCACTTGACATACTGCATGGTGTCATAGATCGCCATGCCCGCGGTGACAGAGCCGCCGGGGCTGTTGATATACATCTGGATGTCCTTATCCGGGTCCTGGGCCTCCAGATACAGCAGCTGTGCCACCACCAGGCTGGCGGTGGTATCGTTCACCTCTTCACCCAGAAAGATGATACGGTCATTGAGCAGGCGGGAAAAGATATCATAGGAACGCTCGCCCCGGTTGGTCTGCTCGACTACATAAGGAACTAAACTCATATGGATACCTCCTGATGAAATAGGGAACCCTCCGCGCCGGGAGCCCGGCGCAAACAGCGCACCACCACACTAGGATAACCAGATCCCGGCCCGTTTAGTACCGGGATCCGGAAGCCCCTCCAGAAAATTACTCCTCGGCCTCTCCGGCGGGAGCAGCCTCGGCGCCCTCGGCCCCCTCAGTCTCCTCGGCCTTCTTCGCCTTTTTGGCGGTCTTTTTTGCCTTGGGCTTCTCCTCGCCCGGCTCTTCCGCCTTGGCCTCGGGCTTGACGGCAACGGCGCTGTCCACCACCACGGCGATTGCCTTGGCCCGGACGACCTGCTCCTTGACCATCTCCACGTTCATGTACTTCTTGACATCCTCAACGGCCATACCGTACTGTTCAGCCAGCTTGGCGTACTCAGCCTCCACTTCCTCGTCGGAAGCCTCAAGATTCTCCGCCTTGACGATGGCGCCGACGGACAGATCAACGCGCACCTGACGCAGGGCGGGCTCCTTGGCCTGCTCCAGCAGGGCAGCCTCGTCCATGTTGGTCATCTTCATATACTGATCAAAGGGGATCCCCTGGGACTGGACCTGCATCTTGAAGTTCTCCACAAAGCGCTGGGCCTGCTCCTCCACCATAGCGTCGGGGATCTCGCCGGTGAGGCCGTCCGCCACCTTCTCCATGAGGACGTCCTCAAAGGCGCGGCGGACGGCGTCCTCCCGCTCGGCGGTCATCTTGGATTTGATATCCTTTTTCAGCTCCGCAAGGGTGTCGAACTCGCTGACGTCCTTGGCAAACTCGTCGTCAATGGCGGGGACCTCCTTCACCTTGACGGAGTTGACCTTCACATGGAACACAACAGCCTTGCCGGCCAGATCTTCATGATAGTCCTCGGGGAACGTGATATCGATATCCTTCTCCTCGCCGCTCTCCATGCCGACAAGCTGATCCTCAAAGCCGGGGACAAAGCTGCCGGAACCGATCTCCAGGTCATAGTTGTCGCCCTTGCCGCCCTCGAAGGCCACGCCGTTCAAAAAGCCTTCGAAGTCAATGTTGGCAGTGTCGCCCTTCTTGACCTTGCGCTCCACGCTCACCATGCGGCTGTTGCGCTCGGCCATCTCCTTGAGGCGGCCATTCACATCAGCTGCGGACACCTTGACCTCGCCCTTGGGAGCCTCAAGGCCCTTGTACTGGCCCAGAGTCATCTCGGGGAACACAGCCACGGTGGCTTTAAAGGAGAACCCCTCCTTGCCAACCTCCAGCAGCTCCACCTGGGGATAGCCCACGACCTCCAGGCCCTGCTCCTTGACAGCCTCCGCATAGGCGTCGGGCAGGGCGATATTCACCGCCTCCTCGTAGAAGATCTCGGCGCCATACATGGCCTCGATCATCTTCCGGGGGGCCTTGCCGGGGCGGAATCCGGACATCCGGATCTGTCCCCGCTGCTTCTTATATGCCTTCTCAATAGCGGCCTCAAAATCGGCGGCGCTCACCTCCACGGTCAGCGCGACCATGCTTTTTTCTAATTTCTCGCAGTTTTTCACACTCATTTTATTTTTCCTCCGTTTACTGTCGGCCTTCACAGTCAGCCAGCTTAGTATTATAGCACGGTAAAATAAAAATTTCCAGTAGTTTTTCCCTCAATCCAATATTTTTTTCGGGACAAACCCCAGGTAGTCGGCGGAGACCAGGCTGTACTCCACCGTACCCACGGTCCCCTCAATGGCCCGCCTGTGGGTGGGGCCGTGGAGGTGGCCGTAAAAGCAGCGCTGGACATGGTACTCCTCCAGCTTGGCGATGACCTCCGGGCAGCGGTAGCCGGTATAGAGCGGCGGGTAGTGGAGGAAGGCCAGGATGGGCCGATCCCCCGCCGCCTTCAGAGACGCCTCCAGGCGGCCCACCTCCCGGTTGAGCACCTTCTCGTTGTGGCCGGTCTGCTCCTCCTCATAAAACCAGCCACGGGTGCCGCACAGGGCGAAGTCCCCGTAAAAATGGCAGTTATTGTGGAGGATATCGATCGTAGTGATGCCGTTCTCCAGGAAGAATTTTTTCATCTTCGCGGCAGTATTCCACCAGTAGTCGTGGTTGCCCTTGAGGATCAGCTTTTTGCCCGGCAGCGCGTCGATGAAGCGGAAGTCCTCCAGGCTCTGGGCAAAGTCGATGCCCCAGGAGGTGTCCCCGCAGAGGACGGTCACGTCGTCGTCATGGAGGGTCGAAAAGGCGTCCCGCAGCCGCTGCGTGTGATTGGCCCAGCCGGGGCCGAACACGTCCATCGGTTTATTCACGCTCAGAGACAGATGTAAATCGCCAATGGCATAGAGGGCCATGGGGTACCTCCTATCGTATGGTGGTGTTTACTCCTGTGGATCGCCAGGCTCGTCATCAAAGACAAAGGGGGTGCCGCAGCATGAACAGTAAAAGCGCTTTCCCTTGTTCCAGCGGGACGGAGCGATGGTCTTGCCGCAGCTTGGACAACGCAGCGCCCCCAGCCGGATCAGCAGCGACACTAGAAGCGCCAGTACGGTCAGGACAGCAAAAGCAACCTCGCCCGTCAGCCCCAGCAACAGGACCAATACCAGCGCCGTCCCAAGGCAAACAAGGTCTATTCTGGCCCATTTCCTTTTTAGCTTCATGATTTTTCCCCCATTTCCTCTCGTCTCCACAGCCGGAAGACATGACTCTTTTACCTCAGAAACTCCAGCACCACATTCTCCATCTTCTCCCTGTCGGTCACGCCGTCAAAGCGGGGCGTTTTACCCCGCAGGGCGGCCAGCCGTTTGGGGGCGGCCACGCCGGAGACGGCCTGGAGCTGATCGATGCGGTCCACACTACTGGCAACCGGATCCTCCCCAATAGCGTGCAGCACGCTGTCACAGAACTTGTAGGGGCTGGCGGTGGAGGCAAAGACGGCAGGGCCCTCGTCCCCGGTCTCCCGGCGGTAGTCCGAGAGGACTTTGGCCGCCACGGCGGTGTGGGTATCGATCAGATAGCCGTCCATATACAGGGCGGAGATGGTGGCGGCAGTGTCCTCCTCGGAGCAGAAGCCGCCGTAGAAGAGCTCCTGGAGCCTGGCCTTCATCCCGCTGCTGATCTCATACCGGCCCGTCTCGTTCAGCTGCTTCATGTATCCCCGCACCAGTTCGTCGTCCCCGCCGCTGAGTTCGAAGAGCATCCGCTCCAGGTTGCTGGAGATGAGGATGTCCATGGAGGGGGACATGGTGGTGTGGAAGGGGCGGTTGCGGTCATAGACGCCGGTGCGGATGAAATCTGTCAGCACGTCGTTGCAGTTGGAGGCGCAGATGAGCTTTCCCACGGGCACGCCCATCTTCCTGGCGTAGTAGCAGGCCAGGATATTGCCGAAGTTCCCGGTGGGCACACAGTAGTTGACCTTCTCCCCCAGCCGGATCTCACCGGCGTTCAGGAGGTCGCAGTAGGCGGAGACATAGTAGACCACCTGGGGCAGGATGCGGCCCCAGTTGATGGAGTTGGCGGAGGAGAGGAAGTAACCGCGGCCGGCCAGCTCCTCCCGGATGGCGCCGTCGGAGAAGATGCGCTTGACGCCGTTCTGGGCGTCGTCAAAGTTGCCTCTGACCGCCGAGACGCCCACGTTCGCCCCCTCCTGTGTGACCATCTGCAGCTTCTGGATCTCGCTGACCCCGTTTTCAGGGTAGAATACCAGGATCTTTGTCTGAGGCACGTCGGCGAACCCCTCCATAGCGGCCTTGCCGGTGTCGCCGGAGGTGGCCACCAGGATGCACGCCGTCTTATCCTCCCCCGTCTTTTTCAGGCTGGCGGAGAGCAGCTGGGGCAGCATCTGCAGGGCCATGTCCTTAAAGGCGCTGGTGGGGCCGTGCCACAGCTCCAGGCACCAGGTGCTCCCCCCCACCCGGCGCAGGGGCGCCACGCCTGGGTGGTCGAACTTGTCCGGGCCGTAGGCGTTCTCCGCGTACTCGCCCAGCTCCTCCGGGGAGAAGTCATCCAAAAACTTCCCCATGATATAGGCCGCCCGCTTCTGATAGGTCATATCGCAGAGGGCCTCCAGCTCCAGCGGGCTCAGGCCGGGGATCTCCACCGGCGTAAAGAGGCCCCCATCACGGCTCAGGCCCATCTTGATCGCCTGGGCGGCGCTCAGGCGCAGGGACTTGTCTCGTGTGCTCAAATATTCCATATGTATCCTCCAGGCGCTCTTGTCAGAACGCGTTTGTAATATAGCTGATCTCCGGCGTTTCCCAGTTCCCCTGTGCTCCAGGATACACCTCCGCCACGTCAAACCGGCAGGGGCAGTCCCCGCCCCGGCTTGCCAGGTAGAGCGCGGCAGCTGTCCGCAGGCGGCGCTGCTTGGCGGGAGTGACGGCCTCCCTGGCCTGGGCAAACCGGCTGTCAGCGCGGGTCTTGACCTCCACAAAGCAGACCGTCCCGTCGCCCGCCCGGGCAATCAGATCGATCTCCCCGTAGCGGCACCGGAACTGGCGCTCCAGCAGCTGGTAGCCCCTCCGGCGCAGCCAGACCGCCACAGCCTCCTCCCCCCGGTCGCCCCTCATCTTCCGCTCATCCATGGCGGCGGGCCTCCCACTTGGCCAGAAAACTGCGCCGGTGGATGGGGCTGGGGCCGTAGGTATCCAGAAGTTCATAATGGAGCTTCGTGCCATAGCCTTTGTGCTTGTCAAAGCGATACTGGGGGTATTGCCGAGCCATCTCCTCCATAAACCGGTCCCTACTCACCTTGGCCAGGATCGAGGCCGCGGCGATGCTGGCGCTGCGGCTGTCGCCCCTGACGACTGTTTCGTGGGGCGTGACAATCACGCAGCGGCTGCCGTGGTCCCGGTTGCCGTCGATGAGGGCGTAGTCCGGGGCGGGGGAAAGCTCGTCTATCGCCAGCTGCATGGCCTTGATACGGGCGTTCAAAATATCCAGCTCGTCGATCTCCTCCGCCGTGACGGAGGCCACCGCCCAGGCCACAGCCTGGGTCCTGATCTGGTCAAAAAGGATGTCCCGGCGCTTGGGCGTCACCTGCTTGGAGTCGTTGAGGTGGGGCAGCTCCAACCCCGGCGGCAATATGACGGCGGCGGCGTACACCGGCCCCGCCAGGGGGCCCGCGCCGGCCTCGTCCACACCGCAGACAACTGGATACCCCCGCTCCATGGCGCTCCGCTCAAAGTCCCAGAGTGTTGTCTTTTCCGTCCTCTCACCCATCGGCCCTATCCTCCGGCAGCTCTAACGTGAACCGGCCCAGCTTGCCGCCGCGGAACTCATCCAGAAGGACCTTTGCCATGCGGTCGGTATCGATCTCGCCGCCGGAGATGAGAAAGCCCCGCTTTTTCCCCGCCGCCTGGAGCAGGCGGTAGCCGTAGGCCACGTCGTTCTCCTCCCTCTCCCGCTCCGGGAGAGCCGGGAGCCTGTATCCGGCGGTGAGCGCGTCAGGATACCGCCCTGCCAGATACGCCGACAGATGGCAGGCCAGGGTCTCGGTATCCATAATCTCATCCCGGACAGCCCCGGTGTAGGCCAGGTTCATGCCAACGCTCTGATCCTCAAACTTGGGCCACAGGATGCCCGGCGTGTCCAACAGCTCCAGGCTGGCGTCGATCGGCACCCACTGCTTGCTGCGGGTGACGCCGGGACGGTCCTCCGCCTTGGCGGTCTTGCGCCTTGCCACTTTATTGATAAAGGTCGATTTGCCTACGTTGGGGATCCCCAGGATCATCACCCGGATCATCCGCCCGGCCTGCCCCTTCTCCGCATAGGCCGCCAGCTTGTCCGCAAGCAGCTCCCGCACGGCGGCGGGGAATCCTGCCGTCCCCTGCCCGTCCCTGGCGTTGACCTCCAGCACGGCAAAGCCCCGGCCCCGGAAATGGGCCGCCCACTGCTTTGTCCCGGCGGGGTCCGCCATGTCGATGCGGTTAAGGACGATCAGCCGGGGCTTTCCCGCCGTCAGCTCCTCCACATCGGGATTCCGGCTGGAGATGGGGATCCTTGCGTCCAGTATCTCGCAGACCGCGTCCATATGCTTCATCTGCTCCACGATCATCCGCCGGGTCTTGGTCATATGGCCGGGATACCACTGGATGTTCATAGCGCTGTCCATTTCCTGCATACCCTTCTTCTCTCCGCTACCTGATCAGGCCGATGCGGCTCCAGTCCCGCTTCCCGGTATCCGGCGTCTGGCCGGGGACCAGCAGGAGCACGGCCCGCCCCTGGATGTAGTCCTCTTCCACCGCTCCCAGCATGGTGCTGCGGCTGTCGGTGCTGTGGTTGCGGTTATCCCCCATGATGAAAACCTGGTCTTCCTCCAGCGTCAGCGGGAACCGGGTCCCGTCGGTGGTGTAGGTGGGCTCCTTGATATAAGGCTCGTCCAGGGCCTCGCCGTCCACATAGACGGTGCCGGTCAGGAAGTCAATGTCCACCGTCTGGCCGCCCACGGCAACGATCCGCTTGACCAGCGTCTCATCCAGCGGGGCGTTGTAGGCGTTCACCACCACCACATCCCCGGGCTGGAAATCACAGAACAGGGAATTGATCACCACGATCCGGTCCCCTGTATAGAGGGTATCCTGCATGGAAGGGCCGCTGACGCCGATCAGCCGGACCAAAAAGGTAAACAGCAGCACCACGCCCACCACCGCGGACACAAGCGCCCTCGCCCAATCATATATGACGTTTTCCAGGGACTCCCGCTTCTCCACAGGCTCCGTCTCTCTTATCTCTTTCTCCATGGCGGATCACTCCTTAGCGATAATATTCTGATGATATAGCATAGCACAAATCTCCCGAAATAACAACAGGGAACTTTCTGCGCCTCTGCCCCCTTACAGTTTCTGTGACGGGACACTGCCGCATGCCCCAACGCCTGCCGCAGCACCTTGCCGCGCAAGACTTTCGGCGAGCGCAGCGGGAACTTTTGCGCCGGAAAAGGCGCAAAAGGTACGGCATTTTTGACAGCCTGAGGGCAGCTCCTTACGGAGCTGCCCTCAGTTCCGGGCCCCATTTTATCCCAGGACCCGCCCTAATGCAGGGGGCTCTCCCCCAGCTGGCTGACAAAGGCCCGCATCTCCTCCCTGGAGCGGATCTGCCGGGTCCGGTCGATCACCTGCTCCTTCTCCTGGGGGCTCAGCGCGGAGAAATAGGCCATGGCCTGGGTATTTTGGGCCAGCGCCATGCCCAGGCCCTGCGGCAGGGCGAAGCTGTCACCCTTGCCTGTTTTCCTGCTCATACGATCACCTCGCCCCTAGTTTAACCAGAGGGCGGCAGGATTAATCCAGCCGGAAGAGAAAATACCCGGCAGCCGATCTGCCGGGTATCCCTTTTCTCCAATTCTCTTAGAGCTTCTCGCGGACCTTAGCGGACTTGCCAACGCGGTCGCGCAGGTAGTACAGCTTGGCGCGGCGGACAACGCCGTGGCGGACAATCTCGATCTTGTCGATGGTGGGGGAATGCAGGGGGAACACCTTCTCCACGCCGACGCCGTAGGAGATACGGCGGACGGTGATCGTCTCCTCGATACCGCCGTGCTTCTTGGCGATGACAGTGCCCTCGAAGACCTGGATACGCTCACGGGCGCCTTCCTTGACCTTCACATGCACCTTCACGGTGTCGCCGACTTCCACAGCGGGCATTTCCTTGATCTGAGATTTGGTCAACTCTTTGATAAGATCCATGGGATATTTCCTCCTAATATATAGGCGTTCATAACAATTTTCCGCGGGCAGGCGTCAATTGGCCCGCCCCTTGACAGAGGACCGCCCTTTCTCGCCATGGTAGGATATCATATCAGAAGGGAAAATGCAAGAGAAATTTTCAAATTCACAGGATAATTCTGCAAAATTTGCCCCCGGACGCGGTCCGGGGGCAAATCTGTTATTTCATCAGGAGGGCCATGACCGCCTTCTGGGCGTGGAGGCGGTTTTCCGCCTCGTCAAAGATCTCTTCGGCGTGGGCCTCAAAGACCTCCTCGGTGATCTCCTCTCCCCGGTGGGCGGGCAGGCAGTGCTGGACCATACAGTCGCTCTTGGCCACGGCCATCAGCGCGTCGTTCACCTGGTAGCCCGCAAACGCCTTCTCCCGCTCCGCCTTCTCCTGCTCCTGGCCCATGGAGGCCCACACGTCGGTAAAGATCACGTCCGCGTCTCTGGCAGCCTCCAGGGGAGCGTCCGTCAGGACAAATTTCGCGTCTGTCACCGTGTTGGCGAAATCCAACACCTGCCGGTCGGGCTGGTAGCCGCCGGGGCTGGCGATGGACACGTCCATGCCGCACTTCAGGCCGCCGACAATGATGGAGTTCGCCATATTGTTGCCGTCCCCTATGTAGCAGATCTTCAGCCCCTCCAGCTTCACCTTGTGCTCCCGGATGGTCATCAGATCCGCCAGCACCTGGCAGGGGTGGCAGAAATCTGTCAGGCCGTTGATGACGGGGATGGAGCCGTACTTGGCCAGGTCCTCCACCTCCTGCTGCTGGAAGGTGCGGATCATGATGCCGTCACAGTAGCGGCTGAGGACGCGGGCGGTGTCCTGCACCGGCTCGCCCCGGCCGATCTGGCTGACGGCGTTGGAGAGGAACAGCGCGTGTCCCCCCAGCTGGAACATCCCGGTTTCAAAGGACACCCGGGTGCGGGTGGAGTTCTTGCTGAAGATCATGGCCAGCGTCTTACCCTTGAGAATTTCATGGGGGATCCCGTGCTTCTGGTCATACTTCAGCTGGTCCGCCAGGTCCAGTATCTCGTAGATCTCCTCCCGGCTCAGATCCAGCAGCTTGAGCAAATGCTTGTTCTGCATGTCGTCTTCCTCCGTACTTCTTATTTCATGACCTTGGCCATAATGGCCAGGCCCCTGTCGATCTCCTCTCTGGTGATCACCAGGGGAGGCAGCAGGCGCAGCGTATCCTTGCCCGCTGTCAGCGTCAAGAGGCCCTCGGCCATCAGCTTGTCCTTCAGCGCCGTATGGGTCATGCCCTGGACGCCCACGCCGATCATCAGTCCCATGCCGCGGATACCCGAGACACAGGGGCTTTGCAGCGCTGCAATGCCGCTCCGGAGGTACTCGCCCTTAGCCTTTACCTCCTCCAGAAATTCCGGCGTCATGGTATCGATCACCACGCAGCCGGCGGCGGCGGCCATGGGGTTGCCCCCGAAGGTGCTGCCGTGATCCCCGGCGCGCAGGACATTGCGGCATTTCTCGTTGGTCAGGAAGCCGCCGAAAGGCAGGCCGCCGGCAATACCCTTGGCAAAGGAGACCACATCCGGCTGGATATCGAACTGCTGGTAGGCAAAGAGGGTGCCTGTACGTCCCACGCCGGTCTGCACCTCGTCAACGAGCAGCAGCCAGTCCCTTTCCGCGCAGAGCTTGGCCACAGCCTGTACATAGTCCTTCTGCAGGGGGTTGACGCCGCCCTCGCCCTGGATCAGCTCCATCATGACAGCGCACACATCGTCGCCGGCAGCCGAGAGGAGTCTCTCCATGTCGTTGGCCTCGGCATAGCGGAAGCCCTCGGTAAAGGGGAAGAAATATTCGTGGAAGTGGTCCTGTCCGGTGGCCTTCAATGTGGTGATGGTGCGGCCGTGGAAGGAATTTTTCAGGGTGATGATGGCGGCGCGGCCCTCTCCGTACTTCTCATAGGAGTACTTCCGGGCGGTCTTGATCATGCCCTCGTTGGCCTCCGCGCCGGAGTTGCCGAAGAAGACAGCCGCCATGCCCGACGCCGGCACCAGCTTGGAGGCCAGCTTGGCGTAGGGCTCGGTGTAGAACAGATTGGAGATATGGCCCAGCTTCATGGCCTGGTCGTAGATGGCCCTGGCCCAAGCCTCATTGCCATAGCCCAGGGAGCATACGCCGATGCCGGAGGTAAAGTCGATGTACTCCTTTCCCTCCGTATCATACACAGTGGCGCCCTTACCGTGGTCGATGGCCAGCTGGTTGCGGCCATAGGTCTGCATGACATAGCTCTGATCCAGAGCCTTGATCTCCTCAAAATGCATAGGGTTCCCTTCCTTTCTTATCCTGGGGATGCGCCGCCGGGCGGCGCCGCTTACCAGATCATAGTGCCGATGCCCGCGTGGGACAGGACCTCGATGAGGATGGAGTGGGGGATACGCCCGTCCAGGATGTGGGTCCGGTGCACGCCGTTTCGCACCGCGTCCACACAGCAGTCCACCTTGGGGATCATGCCGCCGGAGATGACGCCCTCTTTGACCAGCACAGGCACCTCCGGCAGCCGCACCTGGGAGATCAGGGTGGACTCGTCGTTCCGGTCCCGGAGCAGGCCCCGGATGTCCGTCAGCAGTATCAGCTTCTCCGCGCCCAGCGCCACCGCGATCTTCGCGGCCGCCGTATCGGCATTGACGTTATAGCTGGTTTCCTCATCAATGCCCTGGGCCACAGTGGACACCACCGGGATGAAGCCGCTTTGAATGGCGTCCAGGATAGCTTTGGGATCGACCTCCGTGATCTCCCCCACCAGGCCGTAGTCCACCCCGTCCTCCATCTTGCGCACCGCCCGCAGCATACCGCCGTCCAGGCCGCACAGGCCCACGGCGCTTCCGCCGGAACGGTTGAGGGTCGCCACCAGGTCCTTGTTGACCTTCCCGCACAGGACCATCTGGACAATGTCCATCGTTTCCCCGTCGGTGTAGCGCAGGCCGTTGACAAACCTGGACTCCTTGCCGGTCTTTTTCAGCATGGCGCTGATCTCCGGCCCGCCGCCGTGGACCACCACGACATTGATCCCCACCAGCTTCAGCAGGATGATATCGCTGATGACCGCCCTGCGCAGCTCCTCGCTGACCATGGCGTTCCCGCCGTACTTGACCACAATGGTCTTTTTATAGTAGCGCTGGATATAGGGCAGGGCCTCTACCAGGACCTGGGCCCGGTCTGTAAAGCTAAATTCCATCACAGCCTCTCCCCCTCAGGTCCGGTAATCTCCGTTGATCTTGATATAGTCGTAGGTGATGTCGCAGCCCCAGCAGGTGCATGCGCCATTTCCCTCGCCCATGCGGATGAGGATCTCCACCTCGTCCTCCGTCAGGATCTTTTTGGCCAGCTCCTCGTCAAAGGGGAGGCCCCTCCCCTTCTCGCAGACGGCGACCGTCCCCGCGGAGGAGGCGAAGCACACATCCACCTGCTCCGGGTCAAACGTCTCCCCGGAGTAGCCCATGGCGCAGAGGACCCGTCCCCAGTTGGCGTCGCAGCCGAAAATGGCGGCCTTGGTGAGGGTGGAGGAGATGACGGACTTGGAAACCGTTTCCGCCTGCTGCGCATCCCTGGCGCCGGAAACCGTGCAGGTGATGAGGTGCTTGGCCCCCTCGCCGTCCTTGGCCATCATCCGGGCCAGCCGGACGCAGATGTCCTGAAGAGCGGCCAGGAAGGCGGCATAGTCCTCGTTTTTCTCCGTGATCTCCGGATTGCCGGCCAGGCCGTTTGCCAGCACGCAGCAGGTGTCGTTGGTGGAGGTGTCCCCGTCCACGCTGATGCGGTTGAAGCTGACCGCCGCCGTCTCCAGCAGGGCCTCCCGGATCATGCCGGGGGAGATGGCGCAGTCGGTCGTCAAAAAGCACAGCATGGTACCCATGTTGGGATGGATCATGCCGCTGCCCTTGGCGATCCCGCCGATGCGGACGGTTTTCCCGCCCACAGTGGTCTCCACCGCCGCCTCCTTCTTCACGGTATCCGTGGTCATAATGGCGTGGGCCGCCGCGTCGCTGGCCGCGTCGCTGCGCTCCAGGAGGGCGCACAGCTGGGGCACGCCCTGCTCGATCACCTCCACACGGAGGGTCTGTCCGATGACGCCGGTGGAGGACACCAGTACGTCCTCCGCTCCACAGCCAATGGCATTGGCCGCCGCCTGGCACATGCGCAGGGCGTTTTCCTCCCCCATGGGCGCACAGGCGTTGGCATTGCCGCTGTTGGCGATGATCGCCCGCGCCCTTCCGTCGGCCAGGTGGGCCCTGGACACGTGGATGGGCGCCGCCTGCACCACATTTTTGGTAAAAACGGCGGCAGCAGCACAGTCCACATCAGAGACAATGAGGGCTACGTCTTTTTTATTGATATTGTGCGTCTTGACGCCCACATGGAGCCCGGCGGCCCGGAACCCCTGGGCGGCGCACACGCCTCCCGGAATCTGTTTCATCTTCTCTCCACTCCTTATACCAGTGTCAGTCCTGTGGTTTCCTCAAACCCCAGCATTAAATTCATATTCTGAACAGCTGCGCCGGACGCGCCCTTGCCCAAATTGTCCAGCCGGGCGGCCAACATGGCCTGCTCCTCATTGCCGCAGACAAAAATCTGGAGATCATTGGTCCCCGCCAGGTTATTGGAGCCGATAAAGCCGCAGGTGGGGGCCTCCGGCGGGCGGACGGACACAAAATGGGCCCCGGCGTAGAACTCCTCATAGGCCCGCCGCAGGCTGTCAAGGGTCTGCCCGCCCCGCAGCGTCTCCAGGTACAGGGGCACCGTGACCACCATGCCCTGGGGGAAGTCGCAGATCATGGGCATGAAGACAGGCTTTTTCACCAACCCACACACCTTCATCATCTCCGGAATGTGCTTATGGCAGAGGGTCACTGCGTAGTGCCGGGGGCTGACCAGCTCCGCCTCCCTGTCCTCTCCCTCGTACTGGGCGATGGCCTTTTTCCCGCCTCCGGTGTATCCGGAGACGGCGTGGACGGCCAGAGGCGTCTCCGGCGGCAGCAGGCCCAGCTTCACCAGGGGATAGACCAGAGAGATAAACCCAGTGGCATAGCAGCCTGGATTGGCCACCCGCCCGGACTTCCGGATCGCCGCGCGCTGCTTCTCTCCAAGCTCCGGAAAACCGTAGACCCAGCCGGGAGCAGTGCGGTGGGCAGTGGAGGCGTCGACGACCCGGGTATCCGGATTTTCGATCAGCCCCACCGCCTCCTCCGCCGCCGCGTCCGGAAGGCACAGGAATACCAGGTCCGCGCTGTTCATCAGCCTTTTCCGCTCGGCGGCGTCCTTGCGCCTCTCCTCGTCAATGAGCAGCAGCTCAATGTCCTCCCGCCCGGACAGGCGGTCGTAGATCTGGAGGCCGGTAGTGCCCTCCTTGCCATCAATATAAACTCTGGGTCTTCCCATCATGGCTCACCTCATTTTTTCCTTCTCAGCTTCCCACTGCCACGAAGCCCTGCTCCCCGGCCACGTTGTAAAGGCCGTAAGCGGTCAGCTCATCATCCGTATCCCACGGGTCAAAGGCCCACGTCCAATCGACAAAGGCCTGGGGGAGATCCTGGCGTCTGGAGCCGGGCAAATAGATCAATATCTCGTCCGCATCATCCAGTCCGTAGGGACGGGAACCGACATAGCGCCTCCCGTCGGCAAAGGTCTCCTCGCCCTCCGTCTCCTCCGCTTCAAGGCCCTCCAGGCGCACCCGATAGGTGTTCCCGTCCACCTGCTCCGGCTGGCTGAACTGCCCGCGGAAGGTGCAGATATACACCGTCCCGTTGGGGTAGCTCTCTTCTGCGTCCCCCGCATCAGTATCGTGGTAGAGGCCGCTGAAGGAGCCGTCCGCCGCCACCTCCAGTTCGGTGGACCAGGCGCCGGCGCCGCTGGCAAAGCAAAAGCTCCGGGGAAAAATGGCCTCCTCCGCCTTTTCCTGTTCTTCAGGCTCTTCTTCCGGAGGCGCTTCCTCCCCGGATGCCGGCTGCCGCGCCTGTATGGGCTCTTCTTCCCCGACGTCAGCATCCGGCAGACCCGGGTCCGCCGAATGCCGCGCACAGGCGGACAGCAGCAGAAGCGCCGTCAGCAGCGGCACAAGGAAGCGCCCTTTTCGCTTCATAGGGAGGCTTCCCTCCCCCGCTCCTGCAAAAATGTCTGGATCTCCTGGATCTGACGGGTCGTCTCCGCTACGGCGGGTCCGCCGTAGCTGGCCCGCTGCCCCATGCATGCCTCCAGGCGCAGCGCCTCATAGACATCCTCCTCAAAGAGGGGCGAGACGCTCTTCAGCTCCTCCATGCTCAGCTGCTCCAGGGTCTTTCCGCTCTGGGTGCAGTGGTAGACCAGATTCCCCACCGCCGTGTAGGCGTCCCGGAAGGGCATCCCCTTTTTGGTCAGATAGTCGGCGCAGTCCGTGGCGTTGATGAAGCCGCTTCCCGCCGCCCGGCGCATATTCTCCGGCAGCACGCGCATGGTCCGGATCATACCCGTAAACACCGGCAGACACATCTTCACCGTGTCCACCGCGTCAAACACCGGCTCCTTGTCCTCCTGCATATCCTTGTTGTAGGCTAAGGGGAGGCCCTTCATCGTGGTCAGAAGGCCCATCAAATCGCCGTAGACCCGCCCTGTCTTGCCCCGGACCAGCTCCGCCACGTCCGGGTTCTTCTTCTGGGGCATGATGGACGAGCCGGTGGAATAGGCGTCGTCCAGCTCGATGAACTTGAACTCCCAGCTGCACCAGAGGATGATCTCCTCGGCAAAGCGGCTCAGATGCATCATCAGGATGGACAGAGCGCTTAGAAGCTCCAGGGCATAGTCCCGGTCGCTGACGCCGTCCAGGCTATTGGACATAGGGGCTGTAAAGCCTAATGCCTTCGCAGTTTCCCAGCGGTCGATGGGGTAGGTGGTCCCTGCCAGGGCCCCGCTGCCCAGAGGGCAGACGTTCATCCGCCGGTCACAGTCCTCCAGGCGGGTGACGTCCCGGCAGAGCATGGCCCCATAGGCCAGCAGATGCTGGGCGAAGGAGATGGGCTGGGCCCGCTGCAGGTGGGTGTAGCCAGGCATGACGGCGGTCTGATACCGCTTTGCTTGCTCCAGGATGGCCTCCTGGAAGTCCAGGAGCTGCCCCTTGATCTCCTCGATCTCCCGGCGCAGATAGAGCCGCAGGTCCACCGCCACCTGGTCGTTGCGGCTGCGGGCGGTGTGGAGCCGCTTCCCCGCCTCCCCGATGCGGGCGGTGAGCAGGGCCTCCACATTCATATGGATGTCCTCGTTGTCGGCGGTAAACTCCACCTTCCCCGCCTCGATATCCGCCAGGATATCTGTCAGCCCCCGGATGATCTCGTCGGCGTCCCCACGGGAGATGACGCCGCAGTCGGCCAGCATGGCGGCATGGGCCATGCTGCCTTGGATGTCCTCCCGGTACAGCCGGCAGTCGAACTGGATGGAGGAGTTGAAGTCGTTTACCAAGCTGTCGGTCTCTTTCCGGAACCGCCCGCCCCACAGTTTCATGTAACATTACCTCGCTGTCTTTTCGTTTGCCAGATACGGGAATCGGCGGAGGCAAAAGCGGCCTCCGCCAACC
Source organism: uncultured Oscillospiraceae bacterium (assembly GCA_902373635.1). GTDB lineage: Bacteria > Bacillota > Clostridia > Oscillospirales > Oscillospiraceae > Pelethomonas. The sequence goes on along the minus strand of CABKMV010000014.1, from coordinate 29,534 downwards.
CGTTTCTATTCAAAAGGGTAGTTGCTTATTTGTTCAGCTTGCCCTGCTCCCGCAGCGCCTGGACCGTGTCGGGCAGGCCCCAGAGATTGATAAAGCCGGTGGCGTCGGCCTGGTTGTAATCGCTCTCCTCAAAGGTCACAAGGCTCTCAGAGTACAGGCTCTCGGGGGAGGTGACGCCGGCGGTAATGATGTTGCCCTTGTAGAGCTTGAGCTTCACCTGGCCGGTGACATGCTCCTGGCTCTTGACCGCGAATGCCTGCAGGCACTCGCGCAGGGTGGAGAACCACTTGCCGTTGTAGATCAGGTCGGCAAAGTCCACTGCCAGCTTGCTCTTCATGTGCTTGGTGTCCTTGTCCAGGGTGATCATCTCCAGCACCTCGTGGGCCCGGTAGAGGATCGTGCCGCCAGGGGTCTCATAGACGCCGCGGTCCTTCATGCCAACCAGGCGGTTCTCCACGATGTCCAGAAGTCCGATGCCGTTGTCGCCGCCCAGCTTGTTCAGCTTGCGGACGATGTCGCTGGCCTTCATCTTCTCGCCGTCCAGAGCCACAGGCACGCCCTTTTCAAAATCCAGGGTCACATAGGTGGGCGCATCGGGAGCCATGGCGGGGCTGACGCCCATCTCCAAAAAGCCGGGCTTGTCGTACTGGGGCTCGTTGGCGGGGTCCTCCAGGTCCAGGCCCTCATGGCTCAGGTGCCACAGGTTCTTGTCCTTGGAGTAGTTGGTCTCACGGCTGATCTTCAAAGGCACGTTGTGGGCCTCGGCGTAGTCGATCTCCTCGTCACGGCCCTTGATGCTCCACTCACGCCAGGGGGCGATGATCTTCATCTCAGGGGCGAAGCGCTTGATGGTCAGCTCAAAGCGGACCTGGTCGTTGCCCTTGCCGGTGCAGCCGTGGCAGATGGCGTCGGCGCCCTCCTTCTTGGCGATCTCCACCAGGTGCTTGGCAATGATGGGGCGGGCAAAGGCGGTACCCAGCAGATAGTCCTCATACTTGGCGCCCATCATCATGGAGGGGACGATGACGTCATCCACCATCTCGTCCACCATATCCACAATATACAGCTTGGAGGCGCCGGTCTTGATCGCCTTGTCCTCCAGGCCCTCCAGCTCATCGCCCTGGCCCACGTCGGCAGCCACTGCGATGATCTCAGGATCATTGTAGTTCTCCTTCAGCCAGGGGATGATGATCGACGTATCCAGGCCGCCGGAATAGGCCAGTACGATCTTCTTGATGTCTTTCTTATTCATGAGGATCCCTCCGTTTTTATTCTTTCAATTTGTGAATATATATTACATCCACGCGTTTATTTATGCAATACAAACTTCCTATAAAATCTATCTGCGATCCCTGCCGTTTCCTTGTGCAATTTACCGGATTTTTCAAACGCTTCCCCGATTTTCCAAAGAGCGGGCGGGCTGCCTGCGCCCGCGGGACCGGGCCTGCCGGATAGTCTGTGCATAATTTCCCGCTGAAGCGTGCATAAAACGCCGGCGTCCGGGAGGATGTGTCCCGGACGCCGGCGCATACCGCGTATCACGATGGGGAGCGGCTGTTCATCCCCGCGCGCAGGGCCTCCCGCACCCTGTCCTGCTCCGCCCTGCGGTCCGCCGTCCGGTCAAAGCGCACAGGCGCTCCCGCCGTGATGCGCCGGTCCGCGGCATCCAGGTGCAGAGGCACAAAATCCACTGGTTCGTCCGATACCTTGCTCCAGAAACGGTCGATCCGCAGGAAACCGTCATACACCGCGCCGACGTCATCCCCCTCGTCGGTGTAGTCCACATCCGGGAAGATCAGAACGCTGTCCCCCGCCTGGAGCGCCGCCACGGTCTCCTTAAACGTAGCGCCCACCTTCACCGAGCCCCGGTAGACGGGAATGGCGCCCAGGGAGGCCATCAAAGCGCTGACATAGCCGGATACCGCCCAGGCCAGGAAGGAGGCCAGGGGCTTCGGCAGACCGAACCTCCGGGAAAAGGTATAGTCCCGGTATTGGGCACGGCAGCTCTCCCGGCTGGTGAATACATGGAGCACCCAGGGCCTGGCGGCGAAGGAAAGCCAGCAGATCGTCGCCAGCGGCCCCACCATGTTGCCGTGATGGCAGACAAACACCGTGGGCCGCTCCGGCTCCGGCACATCGCAGGACCACCGCCCCAGCTTCAGCCGCACAAAAAACCGGCTGAAATAAAAGAGCTTACCGCGCTTCACGTCTATCCTCCTCCCGGAAGACCCAGTGCAGCTGGATCTGGTAGCTGAACAGGGCCAGCACCACGTCCACCGCCGCCTTGCTCACCACCGCCGGCACGCTGGGAAGCAGCGCGTGTACCGCCAGCAGCAGGAAGTAGGAACAGAGCATCTGGCAGGCCCACAGGAAGTAATAGCGTACAAAGTTCCTCCGGGTGCGCCTGGAGCCGAAGTAGATATGGTTGAGGGTGTAGTCCACCGCCGAGGAGAGCGCCCTGGCCAGGACAGTGGACCACCAGTAGCACACCGCCTCCGGCAGGAAGGCGAAGAGCACCGAGCTTCCCAGCCAGAACATCAGCACGTCTGTGGCCGCTGAGGCCGCCGAACAGAGGGTGTATATCCCCAATCCGGAGATGAGGACGCAGAATACCCGCCAGGCGTCCCGAACTGTATGGAGGTGGGTTCCGGCGTTATTATTGTAGTAGATCGTCTCTATCGGCACCTGGCACAGCCCGACATGCTCCCTTGCGGCCCGGATGAGCATGTTCATCTCGTACTCAAAGCGGTCCCCGCCGATGCCGGCGCACCACTCCAGCCTCCCCCACGGGATGCCCCGCAGGCCGGTCTGGGTGTCCTCCAGATGTACACCGTAGAGCAGGTGGAAGGCCCAGCTGGTCACGTGGTTCCCGATCTTGGAGCGTGTGGGCACATTGTCCAGGTGCAGATCCCGCACCCCAAGCACCAGACGGTCCGCCTCCCGCAGCGCCGCCTGCGCCACGGCGCACACATCCTTTACGCTGTGCTGCCCGTCAGCGTCGGCGGTAACGACCGCCGCCCCCTCCCACGCCTGACAGGCGCGGATATGGGCAAAGGCCGTCTTCAGCGCCCGGCCCTTCCCTTTATTCTTTTCATGGCGCAGCACAGTACAGCCGTCCAGGGCCTCCAGGGCGCCGAAGGTGGCCTCATAGTCCGGGCCGCTGCCGTCATTGACCACCACCACCTGTTCCGCTCCCAGCTCCAGCAGGGACGCGGCATAGTCCGGCAGCCCCGGGTCGGGGTCCAGCGCCGGTATGACGACAATGGCCCTCTCCAGCGCTTCGCCCTCACCGGGTCCTTTTTGTGTACACATCTTTCTCCTCCTCTCCGCCCTCCGCGCCGCGGAGGGGAAGTTCTTCCGGAAGCCTTCCTCCACCACCGGATATGTTGGCTTCTGCTATGCAGAAGCCAACGGCGGAGGGCCCTCCGCCGGCCAGCGCTGATTTTCTTCCGGAAATTGGTTTTCAGCACCAGTATAGCATGTAAAGTTTAACAGGATCGGATCGCTTCTTTAAGATTTTTTTCAGATAAACCGTTTGCCGGCGCCGTCCAGCAGTTCCAACCGGCGAACACGGACAAAATCCGGCTGATCCTCCGGCAGATGCCTCTCCACCGCTGCCGCCAGCAAGGCGGGGTTCAGGCCCGGGTTCTGGGCCGCCACCACGGCGTCCAGCCGCAACAGGTTCGGCTCCTCCCGGATAGTAAGGCTCTTGATCATGGGCCGGATATCCACATCCGCCAGGTCCTTTCGCTTGGTCCGTTTCTGGATGACCACGCTCTCCCCGGCAAAGAGGGCCGCGATCTCCTCCTCCGCCCTCCCGGGGACGCCGCCGTCATAGAGGAAGTCCACCCGGCAACGGATGGCCGCCAGGTCCCGGACAGGCCGCTGTGGGATATAACAATCTGTGGCGCAGATGCCGTCGGGCAAAAAGGGGTTCATCTGCTGGGCCAGGCCGCTGCCGTCGGAGTCCTCCGTCACCTCAAAGTCCAGCAGCTCACAGTCGCTGGCCTGCCCCACCGGCAGCGGCAGGGCAAAGGACAGGATGGGATGGGGGTGGTAGCCCTGGGAGTGGCGCAGGACCAGCCCCTGGCGCAGAAATACCCGCTGGAAGGTCCGCAGCAGATCCAGGTGGGAGATGTACACCGCACGCCCCTCCTTGGTGAATACAAGACGCAGCTTACCCACGGTAACACTCCCCCCCTTCCACCACATGAGCCCCGCATCCGCTGCAGCGGGTGCGGCAGTCCGGCGTGGTGACGGACTGATAGGCCAGCTCTCGCTGGCGCCAGAGGTAGTCGTCTGAGACGTAGCAGGAGATCATGGACCAGGGCATAATCTCGTCCCGGCTCCTCTCCCGGTTTGCATAAAAGGCGGGGTCCAGGCCGCACTCGTCGAATGCCTCCATCCACCGGTTCAAGTCAAAATAGTCGCTCCAGGCGTCCAGCCTGGCCCCCTTGCGGTAGGCCCGCTCCAGCACCCGGCCCAGCCGCCTGTCCCCCCGGGCCAGGACAGCCTCCAGAAAGCTGGTATCGCCGTCGTGCCAGTTGTAGGTGACTGCTTTGGCGGTGATGGCCTCCCGCAGCAGCTTGACCCGCCGGTCATACTCGGCCCGGGTGATCTGAGGCTCCCACTGGAAGGCGGTGAAGGGCTTGGGTACAAACCAAGAGGTGGACACGGTGATGCGCACGCCCCGGCTCTTGTTGGAGGCGGACTCCCGCCAGGTGTGCATGACGTGGTTGGCCATCTCAGCGATGCCCAGCACGTCCTCATCCGTCTCCGTGGGCAGGCCAAGCATGAAGTACAGCTTCACCGCGTTCCAGCCGCCTGAGAAGGCGGTGCGCAGGCTCTGGTGCAGGTCCTCCTCGGTGAGATTTTTGTTGATGGCGTCCCGCAGGCGCTGGGTGCCGGCCTCGGGCGCAAAGGTCAGCCCCGCCTTGCGGCCCTTCTGCAGCCGCTGCATCAAGTCCATGGAGAAGTTGTCCGCCCGCAGCGAGGGCAGGGAGAGGTTGACATGGTTCTGCTCACAGAACTCCCCCAGCCCGTCGCACAGCCCCACCAGCTCCGGATAGTCGCTGGTGGAGAGGGAACTGAGGGTCATCTCCTGGTAGCCGGAGTCCCGGATCGCCTCCTGGCCGTAGGCTACCAGCTGGTCCTTGCTGCGGCAGCGGACCGGGCGGTAGACATATCCCGCCTGGCAGAACCGGCAGCCCCGGATGCAGCCCCGGAACACCTCCAGGGTGACACGGTCGTGGACGATCTCCGTGGAGGGAACGATGGTTTTGGCGGGGTAGTAGGACTTGTCCATATTGTGGACCACACGCTTATAGACCTTCTCCGGCGCGCCGTCCAGGGGGAGAATGGCGGCAATGGTGCCGTCGCCACGATAGGTCACGTCATAGAGGGAGGGGACGTAGACCCCCTGGATCTGGGAGGCGGCGCGGAGGAAGCGGGGCTTGTCCCACCCCTCCCGTTTGGCCCGGCGGTACAGCTCGATCACCTCGGGCAGCAGTTCCTCCCCCTCGCCGATGAGGGCCATGTCGATAAAGTCCGCCACCGGCTCGGCGTTGTACATGGCGGTGCCGCCGGCGATGACCAGCGGCGTCAGCGCCGGCCGGTCGGCGGCGCGCAGGGGCAGCCCGCTCAGATCCAACATATTCAGCATAGCGGTGTAGGCCATCTCATAGCCTACGGAAAAGCCGATGATGTCAAACTCCCGGACGCTGTCCCCGGACTCCAGGGCGAAGAGAGGGATGTCCGCCGCCCGCATCTCCTCCTCCATGTCCCCCCAGGGGGCGAAGACCCGCTCGCACCAGACGCCGGGCATCTCGTTCATGATCCCATAGAGGATGCGGAAGCCCAGGTTGGACATGCCGATCTCATACGTATCGGGAAAGCAGAAGGCAAAACGGACATCCACGTCCCTTTTGTCCTTCCTCACTTCGTTATATTCTCCGCCCACATACCGGGCGGGTTTCTGCACACGGGGCAGGATACGCTCCAATCTCTTATCCACGGTCATTCTCCTTGGCAGTCCTGGCATGCTGATCTGAGGTCATACCGCCACAGGGCATGACCTCCCAGGATAATATGGTTATTTTAGCCTCTTTCTCTCCATTTGACAAGAGGAAGTTGGGGGAAAAGGGCGCCAAGGGCCGCCAGAAACAGGAATAGCCCCGTGCGGTGCAGAAGCACCAGAGAGAATGTCACAGCGGTGAGGGCCGCGGCGCAAAAAAGCCCCACCCACCGGCTCACCCGGTCCGCCGCCATGGGATCGGCGGCCCAGCTCACCAGGAGGTACAGGGCCCGCCCTCCGTCCAGCGAGGGCATGGGCAGCAGATTGAATACCCCGAGGATCAGGTTGGCCCCGGCCAGCAGATAGTCCCCCGTCACTCTGGCCAGCACCAGTGCCAGAGCAAGGTTCACCGCCGGTCCCGCCATGGTGCAGAGGATCTCCCTGCCATAAGACAGATAGCGGGTGTCCGCCTGGATCTCCGCCCCGAAGGCGGTCAGGCGGAAAGCCTCCACCCGCGCCCCCGCCAGGCGGAGAGCTGTGAGGTGGCCCAGCTCATGGCACAGGGCGGAGAGGGCGATCAGGGGCAGCACCTCCCCCGCCCCCGCCGTCAGCGCCAAGGCCAGAAGCCCCCAGAACCCCCAGGTGATCTCCAGCTTACTGAATTTCAACATAGTAGATTGGATTGAGGTACAAATCCCCATCGTGGAGCTCAAAGTGGAGGTGGGGTCCGGTGGCCGCGCCGGTGGAGCCCACCTCGGCGATCTTCTCCCCCATGGACACATTGCCGCCGGTGACAGTTACTTTACTGCAGTGGGCGTAGAGAGTGATATAGCCTCCCGCATGCTGGAGCATGACATAGTAGCCCAGGGTGCTGCTCTCCCCAGTGGCATAGACCGTGCCGTCCGCAAAGGCGCAGATGTCCGTCCCGGCGTCCGCCGCCAGGTCTACCCCATAATGGAACTTATTGCCTCCCTCAATGGGGTGCTCACGCCAGCCGAAGGCGGAGCTGAGATCCCCCAGGATAGGGCTCTGGTGGGCAAAGCCCAGGTTCCGCTGCTCCAGGCTGGCGTTCTCCGGCAGCGCGGGCATGGTATAGACATAGGAGAGGGCCTCTGTCATGGTGGTGTCGTCCTCTGCCGCCTCCTGTATCTCCGGGGTCCCGGAGGCTGTCCCCCCTGTATCGGCGCTGCCGCCCCCAGTCTGCGCCGGCAGGGAGATCGTGACCTCCTGGACAGGCTCCGGCTCCTGGGGCGGCAGCTTCGGCGCGGTGTATCTGATGTAGCGGGCCCCCGGCCGCAGGCTGTCCATGTCCACAGTCTCTGCACACCCCGCGCTGTCGGAGGCGGCCAGGCCCGAGGGGTTGAATACGGCGGTATAGGCGTCCTGGAGGGACTCGCTCACCGGCTCCTCCCCGCTGACCGCCCGGCCCACAGCGGCAAACGCCTCCTTGAAATCCGCGTCCCGGCCAATGAGCTGCCCCACAGACTGGGCGACGCGGCTGATGGTCTGGGGGAAGAGCAGCTTGACCGCAACCAGCAGCACAAAAATGACGCCGCAGATCACCAGGCGTCTGACCGCCCGGTTTTCCGCCGAGGCCGGCGCGGCCCGGCGGCCTTTTGCGGCCCCCCTCCGTCCCCGCTGCAGATGCTTGGCGCGATAGCGCGCTGTGCTGGTCCTCATCAAAACCATCTCTCCTCTCCGTCGCCCCTTGGGCAGGGTGGACCGCCGGTACGAAAGGCGGCTGCTTCATTCCCTGTATTGTATGCGCCCTCCCCAGCGATTTATGCGGAGGGCGGTTATTTCAGGCATTTTCGGCAAAAATAGGAGGCGAGGTGATGTTATGGAATCCATCTGGCATCAAACAGCACAGCGGCAGCCCCGCCCGCCCCTGGAGGGCGAGCGCCGGGCCGAGGCGGCGGTCATCGGCGGCGGTATGGCCGGCATCCTGACCGCCGCACTGCTGGCGGAGGAGGGCATGGACGTAGTAGTGTTGGAGGCGGACCGAATAGGCTTCGGCCAGACCGGAAACACCACAGCGAAAATAACCAGCCAGCACGGCGCGATCTACCGTAAGTTGGAAAAAGAGCACGGCGCGGAGGCCGCCAGGCTGTACGGCCAGGCCAACCAGCACGCTATCGGCCAGTACCGCAGGCTCATCCAGCGGCGGCGCATCTCCTGCGCCTGGGAGGAGACGCCGGCCTATCTCTATTCTACCGCGGAGGATACCTGCCTTGGGGAGGAGGCGGCCGCCCAGGAGCGGGCCGGTCTGCCTGTCAGCCTCACCGGGGACAGCGGCCTGCCCTTTCCGGTAACAGGCGCCCTGCGCTGTGACGGCCAGGCCATGTTCCAGCCTCTGCAGTTCCTCTACGCCCTGGCGGAGGGATTGCCGGTCTTTGAGAATACCCGGGCGCTGGAGGTAGACGGCGACCAGGTGCGTACACCCGGCGGCGTTATTCGGGCCGGACAGATCATCTTTGCCTGCCATTTTCCCTTTGTCAACGTACCGGGGTACTACTTTCTGCGGATGCACCAGGAGCGCAGTTATGTGGCGGCCTTAGCGGACGCGCCCAAGCTGCCTGGGATGTACTACAGTGTGGACCCGGGCGGCCTTTCCCTGCGCCCCGCCGGCGGCTTGCTGCTGGTAGGCGGTGGCGGACACCGCACCGGCGAGAACCGGGGCGGCGGGCGCTACGAGGCGCTGAGCAGATCCGCCTCCCTCCTCTTCCCCGGCGCCCGCGAGGCCGCCCGCTGGTCCGCCCAGGACTGCGTCACCCTGGATGGGCTCCCCTATATCGGGCAGTTCTCTTCCGGCGCCCCCAACTGGTGGGTGGCGACCGGCTTTGGAAAATGGGGTATGACCCTGTCCATGGTTTCCGCCCTGCTGCTGCGGGATCTGGCAGCGGGCCACGGCGCTGCCGACTGGGCCGGGCTCTTCTCCCCCCAGCGCTTCACCCCCGCCGCCTCCGCGGGCTCTCTTCTAAAGGAGGGCGTCCACGCTGTCAAGGGGCTGGGAAGCGAGCTCTTCGCCCCGGCCCGGACCTTGGCGGACGCCCTGCCGCCGGGGCACGGAGGCGTCGTGGAAGTGGACGGCAAAAAAGTGGGGCTCTACAAAGCCCCCGACGGCTCCGCCTACCTGGTGGATATTCGCTGCCCCCACCTGGGCTGCCAGTTGGAGTGGAACAGCGACGAGGCGTCCTGGGACTGCCCCTGCCACGGATCCCGGTTCGACTGCCGCGGACGCCTCCTGTCCGGCCCCGCCCAGGAGCATCTCCAGGCGTGGCAGCTGTAGAAGCGGGAAAACAAAAAGGAGGGGCCCGGCATTCTCAACATGCCGGGCCCCCACATTTTTTCTTATCCTGTTTGGGCGCTCTCTCAGTCGAAGACCACGACGCCCTTCAGATAACTGGTGTCGCCGCTCTCCATCATCTCGTATGCCTTTCCCATTTCCTCAGGCTTGAAGCGGTGGGTGATGAAGCCGTCCTTGGGGATATAGCCCTTCTCATAGGCCTCCACAGCCTCCCGCATCAGTCCCTCGGTGTCAGGAATGAAGCCGGGGTGGACAAAGTGCAGCTCCGGGCAGCGGCACATCAGCTCAAAGCCCAGGGCCGTGGGCCACATCTCATGCTTGTCATACACGGAGGAGGCCGCGATGATGCCGCGGTCCTCGGCGGTGGGCATCTTCATCAGGGAGGTGGCCACCAGAAGGCCGTCCAGCCCCTTGGACAGCTCAATGGCCCGGTCAAAGCCCACGCCGCCGGTCAATTGCAAAGCGTCCGCGATGGCGTTGGGGTCGTTTGGATCAAACACGTGGGCAGCGCCCAGCTCCAGGGCGCGCCGGCGGCGCTCGGGCAGGGGATCAAAGGCCGCGATATTCTCCACACCGTGGGCATGGAGCAGGCTGATGCAGACCTGTCCCATATAGCCGCAACCTACCACCGCGATGTGGCCGCCGGCAGGAGGCGTCACAGCCCGGACGATATTGCAGCAGCACATGACCGGCTCGGCCAGGCAGTCAAACTCAGACACTGTCTCCGGCAGCTTGACCAGAGGCGCAAACTCGCTGGAGATGATATGAGAGGCAAAAGCGCCGCCGCCCGCGCCGGAGACCCGGTCGCCCGGGGCGAAGCGCGTCACCTCGGAGCCCACCTTCTCCACTATGCCGGTGGGCTCATGGCCAAAGGAGGCGGGATAGGGCACAGAATCGATGATGCAGGAAAAGCCAAGGGGGCCCTTCATTACCATGGACCCCTCGCCAAGATAGGTGGGCATCTCACTGCGGCAGATACCGGCGATGGTCATGCGAAGGACGATTTCATGGGGGCCGGGCTCGGGCAGAGGCTCAGTAAACACGGCCAGTTTTCTTGCCTCGGTCATGCGGACAACGCGTCTGTTCATCATTACAATGTCTCCCCTTTACCAAAAATTGACAGCCATTTTCCGGTTGTTCGATTAATTGTATAATGTATATGACAGGCTGTCAAGGGTTCGCAGCATCTATAGGTTGAAATTCTGTATTTTTTGCTGCTGTCTTTCCATCTCGCTCCCAGAAATAGATTCGATTTTTGAAAACAGGAAGAGGGAGACGGCCGCGCGGCCGTCTCCCTCTTCCTGTTTTCCCTTCACGCCCCCTCGGCCATACCCAGGTGGTCCAGGCCGCCGGGGCCCAGCAGATCCCTGATCTCATCATAGCTGAGGAAAAACTCCACAGGCCCCATAGCGTAAGGGCCAAGCTCATAGTAGGAATAGACCACGGTCATTCCCTGGTCGTCGAAGAGCACCGTTCCCTCGTTCCAGCGGGAGAGGATGCTCTGGTAGTCGCTCCAGTATTCCAGCTTCTTCTGCTCGTCCTCCTCCGCCTTCTTGATCAGCAGTTCTGCCGCGCCAAGGCGGAAGCCCTCCGGGTCGTCAGCTATTTGGATCGGCTCGATAAAACGGCCCACAGACAGGTCAAACAGGTAGCCGTCGGTATACCCATTGCCGTGCGCGCCGCCGGAGTACCCGCTGTTGTCGACACGGACGCTGACGATCAGGCCGCAAATCGTCCCGGAGGCGGTGGTCACATCGGTAAAGGCCGCCCCCCGGAACCCCTGGTCATAGGCCGCCCTCGCACTCTCCCCCAGTTTCTCTCCCCCTTCTGCCGCCTGCTCCATCAGCTGCTCCATCATCTGGTTGAAGCTCTCCGCATTCCTCTCCGCCTGCCTTCGGTCCTCATCGGACATCTCCTCCGGATGGCTGACCGAAAGGCGCAGCGTCTGGCAGGAATAATAGGCCAGCAGGGTCCCGTCCTCCAGGGCGAAGCGCTCCCCGGAGGACGTCTCATCCAACTGATACGCCGGCTCCTGGCCGTCCCTTCTCCCGGCGTTTGCCTGGTGAAGGGGAGAGACCTTCCCGATCTCGCCGCAGGCAGCCGCCAGATACAGGCAGGTGACAACAATCAGAACGATCATTTTTTTCAAAACCGGCTCCTCCTTCCACGGACCAGGATCAAAGCATGACCGGGCTTTCCGTATACTCGCTCCCCGGCGGGAACAGGCGCGGGTACGCCAGCGCGTAGAGATCCGTACATCGGGCCTCCAGGGTAAAAAGCTCCTGGGCCTCCACTCCCAGCTTCCGCACGTCCGCCGGCTTGGTCAATAGAGGCAAAGCCGCCTTCTCTGTCATCTGCCGCAGCAGTCTTCGACCGCGTTCATTGGCCCCCAGCACCCGGAGATAGGGCGGCGTCTGTTCCCGCGTGGCCTGCCGGACGCCCAGGTAGCTGTGGAGCATCATCCGCCGCAGCCGGGAGAGGGGATAGCGCTTGGTTTTGGCGGCAAACAGGAGCTCCTCCAAAGTCGGCGCGGTGTGCACGGCGTCATAGAAGCGGTGGTACAGCCCCTCCCCGCCCCCGTCATAAGGGCGGAAATCTTCCTCCTCCATGGTGCGCAGCCGGGCCAGGACAGCCCGCTCGCAGTTCCTTATGGATACCGGGGCCCGCCCCGCTCCCATCTCCCGCTCCAGAACGGCGGCAGTGGGCTCCGGCACAAGCTTCTTCCAGTCCTCCCCTGCCAGGACGCAGGCGCGGATGGCGGAGGCGGAGGAGTACTCCCCCAGCTCCCCGCTGTCGTGCCCCGCCCCGGTCCGGGGAAGGGCCACGGGTTCTATGGCGGACCCGCAGGCCGCCAAAGCCCGCAGATATTCCACCGCCAAATTATTGTTGGGCTTGTCCAGGCACTCGGCGGCGTCCCCGGCCAGGGCGCGCACCACCTCCTGCCGGGCGGCGGCAAAGGTCATGCCCCCGTCCAGGAAACGGCCCAGCCCCGCCTGATACGCCTCGCTGTCCAGGCAGGCCGCCGCGGCCTGCAGCCGCTCCAGATCCCCGCACTCACTGCCAAAAACCAGGTGTGTCGCCACCCCTGTGGCCGCCAGCAGGGCAACGCCCCCCTGGGCAAAGCGCTCCGCCGCGGCGGAGGACCAGGGCGCAGGCAGCTCCAGCACCAAGTCCGCGCCGCCGGATAACGCCATCTCCGCCCGGGCGTGCTTACGCAGCAGGGCAAAGTCGCCCCGCTGCACAAAATTCCCGCTCATGACCGCCACAACAGCCGTGTCCGGACCCAGCCGTTCCCGCAGCGCGGCGATCTGCCAGGCATGGCCGCGGTGGAAGGGATTGTATTCCGCGATGATGCCGGCAACCGCCAATTTGGACCGCTCCTTCCGTCGTACAGAACCACTCTCTCCGTAAATTTTTTCAAAAAAGTTCCAAAAAAATGGTTGTCTAACCGGCAAGAATAGTCTACAATACAAGTTGTGACTATTTTAACTGTCTCCTGCTGGAATTGCAAGTCACAGTACGGAAACAAAAAATAACAAAATATTTACAATGGAAGGATAAGGAGAATTTAACCCATGAAAATTCTGATTATCAACGCCGGCAGCTCCTCCCTGAAGTACCAGTTCATGGAGTCCGAGGGCGGCCAGGTATTTGCCAAGGGCCTGTGTGAGCGCATCGGCATCGACGGCCGCCTGACCCACAAGGTCCCCGGCCGCGAGGATGTGAAGCTGGACATCCCCATGCCCACCCACAGCGAGGCCATCCAGGCTGTTTTGGACATCATGGTCGATCCCGACAAGGGCGTCATCGCCTCCACCGACGAGATCGCCGCCGTCGGCCACCGCGTCCTCCACGGCGGCATGGCCTTTACCGAGAGCTGTGTGATCGACGACGCGTGCATCGCCGCCATTGAGAAGTGCATTCCCCTGGGCCCCCTGCACAACCCCGCCAACCTGATGGGCATCCGCGCCTGCCAGGCGATCATGCCCAACACTCCCCAAGTGGCCGTGTTCGACACCGCCTTCCATATGACCATGCCCTCCAAGGCCTACATCTACGCGATCCCCTACGAGTACTATGAGAAGGACGACGTGCGCCGCTATGGCTTCCACGGCACCAGCCACCGCTATGTCTCCGCCCGGGCCATCGACATGCTGGGCAACCCCGAGCACAGCCGCGTGATCTGCTGCCACCTGGGCAACGGATCCTCCCTGTCCGCCTGTGTGGACGGCAAGTGCGTGGACACCTCCATGGGCCTTGGGCCTCTGGCCGGCTTCCCCATGGGCACCCGCTCCGGCGACGTGGATCCCACCATCCTGGAGTACCTGATGGGCCGCTACGGCTACGACATCAAGGAGATGCTGAACATCCTCAACAAGAAGTCCGGCGTGCTTGGCATCTCCGGCGTCAGCTCCGACTTCCGTGATATCGAGGCTGCCGCGGCCGAAGGCAACGAGCGCGCCCAGCTGGCTCTGGACAAGTTCGTATACGAGGTCAAGAAGTACATCGGTGCCTATGCCACCACCATGGGCGGCGTGGACGCCATCGTGTTCACCGCCGGCGTGGGCGAGAACTCCGCCGACATGCGCCAGAAGATCTGCGCGGATCTGGAGTACATGGGCGTGAAGATGGACCCGGAGAAAAACAAGGTCCGCGGCAAGGAGGCCGACGTCTCCGCGGCCGACTCCAAGGTGAAGATCTTCGTCATCCCCACCAACGAGGAACTGATGATCGCCATGGATACCGCTGCCCTGTGCAGCAAGTAACTCTCCCTTCCTTTTGCGTGAAAACGGGCCCCGCGCAATAGGCGCGGAGGCCCGTTTCTCTGTTCCCGCAAGGGGGTAAACCACGCTGAGCGGCGCATACTAACACCAGATCCGCGGCAATACCGGACGCCGCAAAGTTCCGTGGCATGGCGGAATTGCTCCGCCATGCCGCAAAAGAGGCAAATCCACAGGAAAAGGATCGTTATGACATTTCAAGAACTGCATTTACTCCCCCAGCTTTTACGGGCGGTAGAAGATCTGGGCTATCAGTCCCCCTCCCCCATCCAGGCCGCGGCCATCCCTCCGGTGCTGGAGGGACGGGACCTCATCGGCTGCGCCCAGACCGGCACCGGCAAGACGGCGGCTTTCGCCGTCCCCATCCTCCAGCAGCTCCAGGGCCGCGTGGGAAAGGACCACCGCCCTATCCGGGCCCTGGTACTGACCCCCACCCGGGAGCTGGCCCTTCAGATCAAGGAGAGCTTTGACCAGTACGGCAAGTATCTCTCCATCCGCAGCGCCGTCATCTTCGGCGGCGTGGGCCAGGGGCCCCAGGTGGAGGCCCTGCAGAAGGGCGTGGACGTCCTGGTAGCCACCCCCGGGCGGCTCAACGACCTGTGCGGCCAGGGCCATATTGACCTCGCCGGTATCGAGATCTTCGTGCTGGACGAGGCGGACCGGATGCTGGACATGGGCTTCATCCACGACGTGCGCAAGGTCATCGGCCGCCTGCCCCAGAGGCGGCAGACCCTCCTCTTCTCCGCCACCATGCCCCAGGAGATCGCAGAGCTCTCCCAAAAGATCCTGCAGGACCCTGTCCGGGTAGAAGTAACGCCCCAGTCCTCCACCGTGGAGGCCATTGAGCAGCGGCTCTACAAGGTGGACAAGGCCAACAAAAAGCACCTGCTCCAGTATGTGCTCCAGGATCAGAGCCTGGACAGCGTGCTGGTATTCACCAACACCAAGCACGGCGCGGACCGGGTGGTGAAGGAGCTGGGCCGCGCCGGCATCGCCGCCATGGCGATCCACGGCAACAAGGGCCAGACCGCCCGGATCAAGGCCCTGGACAGCTTCAAAAGCGGCGCGATCCGGGTCCTGGTGGCCACAGATATCGCCGCCCGGGGGATCGATGTAAACGAGCTGTCCTGCGTCATCAACTATGAGCTGCCCAATGTGCCGGAGACGTATGTCCACCGTATCGGCCGCACCGGCCGGGCGGGCCGCAGCGGCGTGGCCATCAGCTTCTGCAACTTCGACGAGCTGGCCTATCTGAAGGACATTGAAAAGCTGACCCGCAGGAAGATCCCTGTGGTGGAGGGCCACCCCTGGCCCATGGAGATCCTGGAGGCCACGCCCAAGGCGGCACGTCCTCCCCGCCCGCCCCGGGCGGAGCGGCAGGCGGGTCAGCGGGGGGAGAAGGCGGCGGCTCAGCCTGCCAAGAAGGAAAAGAGCCCGCAGCCTCCCAAGCAGGAGCGCGTCCCTGCCCCTACCCCCTTCCATGCTCCGCCGCCGCAGGAGCCCGCGCCGCCAAAGCCTGTCGTCCGCCGCATTTCCTCCGAGCCGCCCCGGGTGGGCCGCCTTGTGGCCTTTGCGGACGGCCGCCGGCGCTCCGGCAGCAGGGGCGGGCAGGCCAAGGGCCGTCCCACTTCCCAAGGGGGCAGGCAAAAACCTGACAAAAAGGATTGATACACCGCTGCCGCAAATGGATAGAACGCCCGGGCAGGATCGGCTTTCGCCTGATCCTGCCCGGGCATTTTTGTCACAGGGCGGCGGGAAGCCGTCCCTTCAAACGGGGATTGGACTGTCTGTTCAAATCAGTTTTATCCCGATATCCACATTCACCAGATCGCCGATCAGCTCCGGGGCCCGCCCCAAAAACAGCCCCTTTTTGTAGCAGCCGATGGAGACGGTCCTGTCCGAGCGGACCGCCAGTTCCGCCTCGCCGGTGTCGCCGTTCATACCGCTGTTGATATCGACGCTCACCACAAAGGCCCCGGACTGATTGATCCTGCTGATCGCCGCTGCCGCCAGGCCCCTGGGGACACCTGAAAAGCCGGTTCCCAGGATGCAGTCCACGACAATATCAAAGGCGGAAAAGTCCACAGCTTCTGAGAAAAGTTCCATCTCAACGCCCTGGGCGAGGGCGTCTTCACAGTAATAGGCGCCGTCCTCGGAAAGCTTCTCCGAGGTGCGGAACACCTTGGGCCGTATGCCTTGCCGGGCCAATATCCCCGCAAGGGCGTAGCCGTCTCCGCCGTTGTTGCCGCTCCCCGCGACAATGGCCACCTTCCGCCCCTCCCAGGACACCGCCTCAAAGACGCCCCGTGCGGCGCGGTACATCAGTTCCCTGCTGGGGACAAAGTGCTCTATCGTATACGCATCGCTGTCCCGCATCTGCCGGACCGATATTGCCTGGGAAAATTCCAGACAGCTCCTGTCAGGTTTCACAAGTATCGCCCTCCTGCCTTTTTACTCTCCCATGTCTTCCGCCGCTTTTCATGGAGTGCCGCAGCGCCGGCTGTCCAACCGGGCACGGCAGCCCAAACGCGGCCCCGCCCATGGGCCTCACTTTCCAAAATGGAACAGCCCTTTTTTCTCGTAAGGTTCCCTACTGACGCTCAAGACCTCATATCCCGTCTTGCCGATGGCTTCCCGCAGCTCGTCCTCGCTGATATCCGTCTCAGTAAGGATGACGGTCTGGCCTTTGGCCTGGGAGGACGTGACCTTCTTCACGGGGAACGCTTTGCGTACCGCGTCGTTCACATGGCTCTCACACATCCCGCACATCATTCCATCCACCTGTGCTGTGATCTTCCACATTCCCTATGACTCCTTTCCATATTGGGCAAGCTCTGCCTGCCTCTCCAGATCCCATTTGGAACCCTTTTTACACATATAAAAGTCGCAGCAGTCCCCGCCTGTGGCCAGCGTCTTGGTGCGGTAGAGCACGCCGCCCATCCACTCCACGGAGAGCGTATCCAGCACACACATATGGGGCACCAGATGGAGCAGGTTTTCCTGCCGTTCCAAGGCGCACAGGCCGCACTGGTGATAGAGGGCAGTACACTTCCCGCTTCAGGGCGGCCATATCCCAATCCGGTTTTCCCTCCTTCAGCCAGCGGAACAGGGCCGGCGTCAGGGCGTGCCACATCAATGTCTCACAATAGGTGTACTTCATGGGGCTGCCTCCTTTATCCCAGCGCCACGTCCAGCGCCAGCATTACGGTAAATCCCAGCGCGAAGAAGACCGTCCCCAGATTGGAGTGGTATCCAGCGGACATCTCGGGGATCAATTCCTCCACCACAACATAGATCATGGCGCCGGCGGCAAAGCTCAGCAGATAGGGCAGCGCGGGGACCACAAGGCCCGCTGCCCAAATGGTGAAGAGCGCCGCCAGCGGCTCCACCACGCCGGAGAGAGCTCCCCACAGGAATGCCTCCCGCTTTCTCAACCCCTCCGCCCGCAGCGGCATGGAGATAATTGCCCCCTCCGGAAAATTTTGAATGGCGATACCAATGGACAGGGCCAGCGCCCCGGCCATGGTGATCGTCCCGCTGCCGGTCATACACCCCGCGAACACCACGCCCACGGCCATGCCCTCGGGGATGTTGTGGAGCGTCACCGCCAGTACAAGCATGGTGGTCTTTTTCAGCGTCACCTTGGGCCCCTCGGGCTCGTCGCTGCCCTGGTGCATATGGGGGATCGCCCGATCCAAAAACAGCAGGAACAGTACGCCCAGCCAGAATCCCGCCACCGCGGGCAGGAACGCCCACTGCCCCATGGCTTCCGCCTGCTCCATGGCAGGGATCAGCAGGCTCCAGACGGAGGCCGCCACCATGACCCCTGCCGCAAAACCGGTCAGCGCCCTCTGCACCCCAACATGCAGCTTGTCCTTCATGAACAGCACGCAGGCAGCGCCCAGCGCCGTTCCAAAAAAGGGGATCAGAATCCCCCGTATTACTTCTATAGGCATTTCAACACCTCCTTCTCTTATCCGGTCCCCGGAAGCGGGCCGGCCGGGATCCGCCGCGAAGCCCCCCTGTTTTCCAAGATGACCGCGTTCCTTCCCTCTATAGGGTTCCCAGTTGGCGTGAAGTATTTCCTCCGCCTCGCAAGTTAGATATTACTAACTACCGTCTGCAAAAACTATCTGCGAACTATCGTACAGGGGCGCCCCCTGCACGGCATATTATAGCAACCTCCCGCCCCGCTGTCAAGGACGCCCATGCGCGCCTATAAGGACGCCTCCAGCAGAAGAAACTGTACGCGGGGCGCTCCCAGGAGGCCCCGCGTACTGATCAGAACGGCTTTTTTACCGAATCATTCTTCTCGATGTAGTAATCAAGCAGCAGCTTTTGATAGCCGATCTCAACGGAAAACAGCTCCAGCAGTTCATTCCAGAACTGATAGCGCGACCTTTTGAAGAAGCCGCTTTTGTCGCAGTGTACCACCAGCGTCCCCAGCAGCTCGTTGGTGTGGGACAGCACCGGCAGGATGATCGTGGACTTGATGCGGTTCTTCTGCCCCTCGTATGTGCTGTCATACTCCTCTTCTTTCGCCGTGTCCTCAATCAGCACCATCCGTGGCTTCTCGTCCTCTGCCTGCCGATATATCTTTGCCGTCTCTGTCTTGGAAAACACATCGGGATCTTTTGCGCGGAGCAGCATGGAGGTGGGCTGACGGTTCTCCTTATTCGCGCAGCAGGGGATGGTGATCTTCCCATCCACATAGGACAGCGTCATGAAGGTGCCTCAAACTTGATGTCGTTGACCAGCTTCGCGTTCCCGTTGAACATCGTTTCAAAAAAGTTGTAGCAGCTTTTGATGATCAGCTGGAGATTCTTTGTGATCGCCTGAACCATGAACTCATCCGGGGCCTGGTCCCCGCCGCCCTTATAGTCCTCCTGAAAGGACTCCTGCAGGTCGGTCCCCAGCTTCTTGATCTGCAAAAAGGCATGGCGCATATACTGGTCGTCGAGAAGTTCCGGCAGCAGCCGGTTTCTGACCTTATCCGCACAGTAGGCCACAAGATAGAACAGCAGCACCGTCCCCACAAAGAACAAAACGACAACCGCGGCTTTCACAGCGCCGCTGATCGCCGGGCCCAGGTTCGACGAGAGCCATCCATACAATGCGTTTGAGAAGATCGCCAGCCCGACGGCAGCCAGCGAGGTGATCGTGGAAGTGATCGGCGCATTGTGCTTCTCCCAGACCGCCTTAATCATTTTCCCCATGCAGCATCCTCCTCTCATTGATCTTCAAAAACCCGGCGATATTCCCCGCCTCAATATATCCAGGGATCGCATCGATAGACGGCACCCTGATGCATTTCACATTCGGCAAATTGGCCAGCCCGTCCATAAAGAAACTCTTCGCCACGTCTGCGGCGTCAAATAAAATGATCGGGAGCCGCCGTTCAATTGCCATACCCACTTCCAGATGCACCCCTATGCTGCTGCCGGGGACAGCCACCACAGCGGAAGCCCCTTCAATGGACTTGACGATCTCAGGGACCAGGTGTTCCGCCGGGAACGTGGTCTTCCCCCAGTTGTTGATATCCCGGTGCGGCAGCAGGACAGGGACGCCGCATGCCCGGGTAAGGGCTTTTTCAATATTGGTTAGTTTCCTTCTGTAATCCCTTGGGATCTCCCCATACGCCGCCGTGTCGTTCTGCCCGAAAAACAGGCTCAGTTCCGTGTTTTCCCTCCGGCTCTGCCGGCTGTCCTGTGTCGCAAACTGCGTAAAGGGCGCGGCCAGGTAAATATACTTCCTGACCTCCTCGATCCTTTTGTGGCGTACTGTGGGCGCGGTGTCGAAGCCGCGGAAGGTCATCCCTTCTGTGCCGGAATCGCCAGGATCCGCCGCGTCAAAGAGGGAAAACTGGCCGTAGTCCGAGGAGGCCGCAAATCTGTCGAAGATCATGGCGCACACCGCCTTCAGCGTGCCGGCTTTCGTAAAATCGTACCGTTCCGTATCGATCCGGACGTAGGGGACGCCTTCCTCAAACTCCAGCTCGGAGTAGTACTTCTCCAACATCTGCACATGCCCAGGCGGATACTTCTCCTCAAAACTCCTCCGGGCGCGGCCGGCGATGCGCCGCTGGGAAACCTCCGCGGGGCAAACGCAGTGGATGTACAGATCCGGGCTGGGCAGCGATTGCCGGATAAACTCTGAAGTATAGCGGTATAGTTCAACGATTTTTTCATCGATCTCCTTGTTTTCGATCCACAGCCGGGCAAAAACATGGATATCCTCTATCACGCTGCGGTCAACGACAACATTTTTACGCTGTTCGGTCAGCTGCTGGATCTCGATCGCCTTGCTCATCAAAAAGGACAGCTGCGCCGGAAGGAACATGCCGCTGATATCCTCAAAAAAAGAGTCGATGAAATCAAACTCAAACCGGTGATTGGGGACATAGGAGAAATCGTAGTTAGCCTCAATGAACTTTGCCAAAGTGGTTTTCCCACTGCCGATGTTGCCCGCTACAGCTATCAGCATATCCCCTCGCCTCCTCCTTTTACAGCAAGCCGACAACAGTCCCCCTCCGGATCTGGACGGGAAAGCACCCACCGGGGCCTATACTTTTAAAGACTCGATAAGGTGGGAAGCGCAATGGAATTTGGCACATTCTCCCGAAATTCGCTTCCACCCCTGTTTTTAGTCTGTGCAGCTTGCCTTCTGTCAGTCCTAAAACAGCCCAACAGCCCAATCGGGATGGAAAAGGCTCTCTTCCATAGGAAGAGAGCCTTTTCCATCTTGTGTTGTGGAGACGATTGCCGCACAGGCCCACAGGGCAGGGGGACAGCGATCACCGGATATCGGTGACAGTGTAGTCCTGGTCCTCCACAGCCTTTTTCAGCGCCGCGTCGGCAATGTCCGCCTTCAGGGTCACCACGGCGGTGCCCGCCTCGTGGCTGACCACCGCCTGCTCCACCTCGGGCAGGGCCTCCAGGGCCTTCTTCACCCGGGCCTCGCAGTGTCCGCACATCATGCCCTCGACCTTCAATGTCTTTTCCATGGTTTTTGTGTCCTCCTTGTATTTGATTTGGATCTTGCTTTTGATCTTCTTGTCCTTTTTCCCGTTCCGCAGGTCGAACAGGTTCAGCCGCAGGGCGTTGGACACCACGCAGAAGCTGCTCAGGCTCATGGCCGCCGCGCCGAACATGGGGTTCAGCGTCAGGCCCAGGGGGATGAACACCCCCGCCGCCAGCGGGATGCCGATGGTGTTGTAGAAGAACGCCCAGAACAGGTTCTGGTGGATGTTCCGCAATGTGGCCCGGCTGAGCCGGATAGCGGCGGGCACGTCGCTGAGGCGGCTTTTCATCAGCACCACGTCCGCCGCGTCGATGGCCACGTCGGTGCCCGCGCCGATGGCGATGCCGGTGTCCGCCCGGGTCAGGGCCGGGGCGTCGTTGATGCCGTCGCCCACCATGGCCACCTTGCCCTTCTCCTTCAACGTGCGGATGACGCTCTCCTTGCCGTCGGGCAGCACGCCCGCGATGACTTCGTCCACCCCCGCCTGGGCGCCGATGGCTCTGGCGGTGCGCTCGTTGTCGCCGGTGAGCATGACCACATGGATGCCCATGTTCTGCAATTCCCGGACCGCCTGGGGGGTGTCCTCCTTGATGACGTCGGCCACGGCGATGATGCCCGCCAGCCTGCCGTCCCGGCTGAAAAACAGGGGCGTCTTGCCCTGCTCCGCCAGCCTCTCGGCCTGAGATTGGATCTCAGCAGGCACATCAGCCTGGGTGCGGATAAATTTCAGATTGCCGCCGGTGAGCTTCGCGCCGTTCCACAGGGCGGTCAGGCCGTTGCCCGGCAGGGCCTGGAACTCCGTGACCTCCTCCGCCGTGATTTGCTGCTCCTCGCCCTTTTGCAGGATGGCCCGGGCCAGGGGGTGCTCACTCTTCTGCTCCAGGGCGTAGGCCAGGCGGAGCAGCTCCTCCCCGCTGACGCCGGGGGCGGGCAGGATATCCGTCACCTTGGGCTCGCCGCTGGTGATGGTGCCAGTCTTGTCCAGGGCCACGATCTGGGTCCGGCCCGCCGCCTCCAGAGAGGCGGCGGTCTTGAAGAGGATGCCGTTTTTCGCGCCCATGCCGTTGCCCACCATGATGGCCACCGGCGTGGCAAGGCCCAGGGCGCAGGGGCAGCTGATGACCAGCACGGAGATGCCCCGGGCCAGGGCGTAGCCCACGGTCTGGCCCAGCAGCAGCCAGACGGCGGTGGTGACGATGGCGATGGCGATGACCGCCGGGACAAAGATACCGGACACCTTATCCGCGATCTTGGCGATGGGGGCCTTGGTGGCCGCCGCGTCGCTGACC
This sequence comes from uncultured Oscillospiraceae bacterium, assembly GCA_902373635.1. Lineage (GTDB taxonomy): Bacteria > Bacillota > Clostridia > Oscillospirales > Oscillospiraceae > Pelethomonas. The sequence continues at coordinate 7,124 of CABKMV010000014.1, read as the reverse complement.
ATCTGGATGATCTGGGACAGGGTGGTGTCCTCCCCCACCCGGGTGGCCTGGCACTTGATGAAGCCGGACTGGTTCAGGGTGGCGGCGGACACCGGATCGCCCACGGCCTTGTCCACCGGGATGCTCTCGCCGGTCAGAGCGGACTCGTTCACTGCGCCGCCGCCCTCCAGAACTACGCCGTCCACGGGGATGTTCTCGCCGGGGCGGACCACAAAAATGTCGCCCTTCCGGACCTGGCTGATATCCACCTCGGTTTCCGCGCCGTCCCGCACCACCGTGGCGGTCTTGGGGGCCAGCTTCATTAGGCCCTTCAACGCGTCGGTGGTCCTGCCCTTGGAGCGGGCCTCCAGCATCTTGCCCACGGTGATGAGGGTCAATATCATGGCGGCGGACTCAAAATAGAACTCCATCATGTAGTCCATGACGGCTTCCATGTCGCCCTTCACCTGGGCGTCGGTCATGGCGAACAGAGCATAAGTGCTGTACACGAAGGCCGCCGAGGCGCCCAGGGCCACCAGGGTGTCCATATTTGGAGCGCGGTGCCACAGGCTCTTGAAGCCGCTGATAAAAAACTTCTGGTTGATGACCATGATGATGACGGTCAGCAGCAGCTGGGTCAGGCCCATGGCCACGTGGTTCCCGTCGTAGAAGGACGGCAGCGGCCAGCCCCACATCATATGGCCCATGGAGAAGTACATCAGCACCAGCAGGAAGCCCACCGACCAGATCAGGCGGCGCTTCAGAATGGGCGTCTCCTTATCTTTCAGCGCTTCCTCCGCCTCCGCCGGGGACGCTGCCCGCCGGACGCTGCCCGCGCCCTTCTCAGACGCGCCGTACCCGGCGTTCTCCACGGCGGCGATGACCGCCTGGGGCGAGGCGTCGCCCTCCACCCCCATGGAGTTGGTCAGCAGGCTCACCGAGCAGGATGTGACCCCCGGCACCTTGGATACGGCCTTTTCCACCCGGGCGCTGCAGGCCGCGCAGCTCATGCCCGTGACGTTATATTGCTTCATGGATGACCTCCCTGGGTGTATCTTATTTCATCAACTTCTGCAGAGTGGACAACAGCTCATCAATAGTTTCATCTTTCCCCTCCCGGATGTCCCGGGCCACGCAGGTGCGGATGTGCTGGGACAACAGCTCCTTGCTGAACGCGTTCAGCGCCGCGTTGGCCGCGGCCACCTGGGCCAGGATATCCGTGCAGTACACATTTTTTTCCACCATGCCCCGGATGCCCCGGATCTGTCCCTCAATACGGTTCAGCCGGTGGATCAGCTTTTTATATTCTTCCTCAGATCGTTCCTTTGTCTTATGACAACAACATTCCTGGCGTTCCATATTTTGGTTCCTCCCAAAGCAAAATACCCGGTAGGGGTATTTTGATAATATACCCCCCACCGGTATTTGTCAATACCTTTCAAAAAGATTCCTGGAACGCACCGCAAAAAAAGGGGCGGCACAGGTTCTCTGTGCCGCCTCCGCAGGCTGTCAAAAAGTCCGCGGACTTTTTTGACAACCTGCAAAAATGCCGTTACTTTTGCGCCAGAAAAGCGCAAAAGTTCTCGCTGCGCTCGCCGCATGCCTTGCGCAGCAAGGCGCTGCGGGGCATTTGATCCTGTCCGAGGCGGGCCGTGCCCCCTCGAGCTCCCCCTTATCCTTTCGTCGATACCTGGTTTTTTTGACAGACTGAAGGGGCGGCACAGGTTCTCTGTGCCGCCCCAGATATACAGGTAAGGGATCCGGTGATTTTTACTTGGAGCCGCCCACCATGGAGGCGATCTCAGCGGCGAAGTTCTCCTGCTTCTTCTCAATGCCCTCGCCCTTCTCAAAGCGGACGGCATCCCGCAGGCTGACCTTCACGCCGGCGTCCTTGGCCACAGCGGCCATGTACTGCTCCACGGTCATGGAGTTGTCCTTGACAAACTCCTGCTGCAGCAGGCAGTTTTCAGAATAGAACTTGTTGAGCTTGCCGACCACGATCTTCTCCTTGACCTGGGCGGGCTTGCTGGCCATCTTGGGATCGTTGTCCATCTGGGCCAGCATGATCTTCTTCTCCTCGGCCAGGACATCCTCCGTGACCTGGGACTTGTCCCAGAAGCGGGGATTCAGGGCCGCGATCTGCATGGCAAGATCCTTGCCCATCTCCAGCACCTTGTCGGAAACCTCGCCCTCCACGGCCAGGTTCACCAGCACGCCGATCTTGCCGCCGGCGTGGATATAGGGAACGGACACGCCCTCAGCGAAGCGGGCAAAACGGCGGACCTTGATGTTCTCGCCGATGACCAGGACCATCTCCTGCTGCTGCTGGGTCACAGTCAGGTCGGTGCCATTGTACTTGCACTCCATCAGAGCGTCCAGGTCGGCGGGATCCTGGGCGGCCACAGTGGCAGCCACACCCTTGACGAACTCTTGGAACTTCTCGTTCTTGCCAACGAAGTCGGTCTCGGCGTTGACCTCGACCACAACGCCCACGCCGTCGATCACAGCGGCGTAAGCCATGCCCTCGGCGGCGATGCGGCCGGCCTTCTTGGCGGAAGCGGCCAGGCCCTTCTCCCGCAGGAACTCCACGGCCTTGTCCATGTCGCCGTCAGTGGCGGCCAGAGCCTTCTTGCAATCCATCATACCCACGCCGGTCATCTCGCGCAGGGTCTTCACATCAGCAGCGGTAAAAGCCATAATGATTATCCTCCAGTATGATTTATAGTTTACAGGAAAATGGGGCGGGACTCTCCCGCCCCATAGGGTTCTTGATTTGCGCCTTACTCGGCGGCGGGCTCCTCCACCTGCTCGCCCTGCTTGCCCTCGATCATGGCGTTGGCCATAATGGAGGCGATCAGCTTGATGGCGCGGATGGCGTCGTCGTTGCCGGGGATGGGGTAGTCGATCTCGTCAGGATCGCAGTTGGTGTCGGCAATGGCCACAACGGGGATGCCCAGCTTGTGGGCCTCGGCAATGGCGTTGCGCTCCTTGCGGGTGTCGACGATAAACAGGGCGCCAGGCAGCTTCTTCATTTCCTTCACGCCGCCCAGGTACTTTTCCAGCTTCTCGATCTCGCCCAGGTGCTTGATGACTTCCTTCTTGGGCAGCATGTCAAAGGTGCCGTCCTCCTGCATGCGCTTGAGCTGGGTCAGACGGTCCACGCGGGTGCGCATGGTCTTGAAGTTGGTCATCATGCCGCCCAGCCAGCGGGCGTTGACATAGTACATGTTGCAGCGCAGCGCCTCTTCCTTGATGGCCTCCTGGGCCTGCTTCTTGGTACCCACGAACAGGAGGGACTCGCCGCTCTCGCTGAGCTGGCGGACAAAGTTATAGGCCTCTTCCAGCTTCTTGACGGTCTTCTGCAGGTCAATGATATAGATCCCATTGCGCTCGGTATAGATGTAGGGAGCCATTTTGGGGTTCCAGCGGCGGGTCTGATGACCGAAGTGGACGCCAGCCTCCAGCAGCTGCTTCATAGATACGACATTTGCCATGGTAGATTCATTCCTCCGTAACATTTAGTTTCTTACCTCCAGCCCCTTCCCCTGCCGGGCCAACCGCCTCCGCGGCACCGACCAGACATCCAAGGCTGTGCGTAATGCTGAAATATAGTACCATATGAAAGCACAAAATGCAAGGACTTTTCTTTTAAAAAGCGGAAAAATTTTGTAAAAACCGCCGCCGCAGCGTCCTGTGGCAGACTAAAACAGCCTTCTCCGCTTCCGCCTCTCCTGATAGGGCGGACGGCGCTCCGCCGGCTTATCAATGAGGATGATGTCGTCCCCGATCTGCTTGATGCAGTCCCAGGGGATATAGAACTCCTCTCCCCGGCCGAACAGCCCGAAAAACCGGCAGGGCCCTGGAACGATCAGCGCGGTCACGCGCCCCTCCGGCAGCAGCACCTCCACATCCCCCACAAAACCCAGGCGGCACCCGTCGCAGATATTGATGACCTCTTTATACCGCAGCTCCACCATTCTGCACTGCATCCTATCCCCTCCCCTGTGGGAGTATATGAACGGGGCGGGATGTCCTATGCGGCGGCAGGTTCCGCAGGGATTTGGGTTGGGTCAAATGTTCTTTTTGATGGCCTTCAGGGCGTTCTTCTCCAGGCGGCTCACCTGTGCCTGGGATATGCCAACCTCGGCGGACACCTCCATCTGGGTCTTCCCCTCGTAGAAGCGCAGGGACAGGATATGTTTCTCCCTCTCTCCCAGGCGGTCAATGGCGTCCTTCAGCGCGATCTGCTCCAGCCACTGCTCATCCGTGTTTTTGCTGTCTTTCACCTGGTCCATGACGCAGACTGTGTCGCCGCTGTCGGAGTAGATGGGTTCAAAAAGGCTCACCGGGTCCACAATGGCGTCCATGGCGAAAACCACGTCCTCCCGGGGGATATCCAGCTCCTTGGCCAGCTGCTCCACAGTGGGCTCCCGCTGGGACTGGGCCATCAGCTTCTCCCGGGCCTGCATGACGCGGTAGGCTGTGTCCCGCATGCTGCGGCTGACGCGGATGGACCGGTTGTCCCGCAGGTAGCGGCGGACCTCGCCGGCGATCATGGGTACGCCATAGGTGGAAAAGCGGACCGGCTGGGTGATGTCAAAATTTTCGATCGCCTTGATCAGCCCCACGCAGCCCACCTGAAACAGGTCGTCCGCGTTCTCGCCCCGGCCGGTAAACTTCTGGATCACGGACAGGACCAGCCGGAGGTTTCCATTGATCAGCTCCTCGCGGGCCTTCTGATCCCCCTCTTTTGTCCGCCGCAGCAGCTCCATAGTCTCCTCATTGCGCAGCACCTTCAGCTTCGAGGTATTGACTCCGCAGATCTCTACTTTGCCCTGCACGACGCATCCCCCCTGCCAAAACTTACACTGGCAGTTTGTCCCTCCCTCCGCGAGAATATACGGGAGGAAAAATGAAGGTTTTGTCGCCGGCGGCAGGCCAGCGCACCGGGCCTGCTTTCACCACACACATTGGCTGGGAATGACCGTCAGGCGGCGCAGCCCTTGGGCTGCGCCGCCTGACTCAGCTTGTCAAAAAAACGGGTAAAAAACAGGGATGAGACACAAAGGATAAGGGGGGAGCTCGAGGGGGCACAGCCCGCCTCGAATTGGATCAAATGCCCCGCAACGCCTTGCGGAGCAAGGCTTGCGGCAAGCGCAGCGAGGACTTTTGCTCCAGAAAAGGCGCAAAAGTACCGGCATTTTTGCAAAGGGGTATTACATCTTGAAGCTGTCCTTCAAACCAACGCTGCGGTTGAATACCAGATGTCCAGGCTTGGAATCCCTGCTGTCCAGGCAGAAGTATCCCAGGCGCATGAACTGGAAGCTGGCGGGCGCCACGGCCTCGGCCAGGCCGGCCTCCACCTTGCATCCGGTGACGATCTCCAGGGAGTCAGGGTTCAGGCAGTCAAGGAAGTCTTTGCCTGCGGCGTCCGGCTCTGGGTCGGAGAACAGGTTGTCATAGAGACGGCACTCGGCGTCCACGGCGGTGGCGGCGTCCACCCAGTGGATGGTAGCCCCCTTCACCTTGCGGCCGTCGGCGGGGTTGCCGCCTCTGGATGCGGGGTCATAGGTGGCCAGCACCTCGGTGACATTGCCGTTCTCGTCTTTCACGCAGCCGGTGCAGGTGATGAGATAGGCGCCCTTCAGGCGGCACTCCGGGCCGCCCGGATAGAGGCGCTTATACTTGGGCACCGGCTCCTCCAGGAAATCATCCGCCTCCACATACAGCTCCCGGGAGAAGGTGATGGTCCGCTTCCCGTCCTCGGGGCGGTTGGGGTTGTTCTCCACCTCAAAACGTTCGCTCTGGCCCTCCGGGTAGTTGGTGATGGTCAGCTTGACAGGGCGGATGACGGCCATGACCCGCTGGGCGGTCTCGTTCAGATCCTCCCGAAGGCAGTGCTCCAGGAAGGCGTACTCCACGGTGTTGTCCGACTTGGCCACGCCGATGCGGTCGCAGAAATTGCGGATAGACCTGGGCGTGTAGCCCCTGCGGCGCAGGCCGCACAGGGTCGGCATGCGGGGGTCGTCCCAGCCGGACACCCGGCCCTCCTCCACCAGCTGGCGGAGCTTCCGCTTGCTCATGACGGTGTAGTTGATGCCCAGCCGGGCAAACTCGATCTGCCGGGGCTTGTGATACGGAATGGGCACATTGGACACCACCCAATCGTACAGGGGGCGGTGGTTCTCAAATTCCAGGGAGCACAGGGAGTGGGTGATGCCCTCCAGCGCGTCCTCGATGGGGTGGGCGTAGTCGTACATGGGATAGATGCACCATTTGTCGCCCTGGCGGTGATGGTGGGCGTGGTTGATACGGTAGATGACCGGGTCACGCATGTTGAAGTTGCCGGAGGCCAGGTCGATCTTGGCCCGCAGGGTCATAGCGCCGTTGGGGAACTCGCCGTTCTTCATCCGCTCAAACAGATCCAGCGACTCCTCAATGGGGCGGTCCCGGTAGGGGGAGCGGGCAGGGGTGTTCACGTCGCCCCGGTACTCTTTGAACTGCTCCGGGGTCAGCTCGCACACATAGGCCAGGCCCTTCTTGATCAGGGCCACGGCGTACTCATACATGGTCTCGAAATAGTCGGAGGCGTAGTAGAAGCGGCCGCCCCAGTCGAACCCCAGCCAGTGGATGTCCTCCTGGATGGCCTCCACGTACTCCACGTCCTCCTTGGAGGGATTGGTGTCGTCCATGCGCAGGTTGCACAGGCCGCCGTACTTCTCGGCGGTGCCGAAGTCGATGGTCAGGGCCTTGCAGTGGCCAATGTGGAGGTAGCCGTTGGGCTCGGGGGGGAAACGGGTGTGGACAGCCATGCCCTGGAACTGACCACCCTCTGCGATGTCCTCGTCGATGAACTGATGGATAAAGTTTTTGCTCTCGGCCCCTTCCGCCGCGCCTTCCGCGATGGGGGTCTTATTTTCCTCGGCCATGTTTCACACTCCTTTGTCTATTAGAAATCTTGTCCAAAAAGTGACGTGAATTATTATATAAAATGCCAAGGCAAAAGGCAAGGGGTATTTTCTCTTTTTTCGGCAATTCCCCAAAATGCCCGCCGCAGGGATCAGCGGCGGGCATTCTGATTCTGTTTTCCTATGTCTCGTCGGGGGCAAAGTCCAGAAGGCGCTTCCCCTCCCAGGTCCCCATCC
>CABKMV010000013.1 GCA_902373635.1 uncultured Oscillospiraceae bacterium | reverse complement strand
CGTTTATTTGCTACTCCTTTTGGCATAATTAACACCCCACTTGTTATTCAGTATACCATACTGTCTAACAAATGGGGTGCAATTCATATTATTCTATTCTGACTATCCGGCGTTGACTTTCTCTTCTCTTCCGCCGTACCGCTCCATCTGACGCTCCACAAACCGCTGCCGCTGGCGGGCCAGATCGGGGTTTTCTGTCAGCGCGTAGACCGAGGGGGCGTTGGGGATCCCGGCCAGCAGGGTGCTCTCATAGTCGTCCATCTCCCAGGGCTCCTTCCCGAAATACCCCAGGCTGGCCTCCCGCACGCAGTAATAGCCGTTCCCAAAGTAGATGGAGTTGACGTACAGCTCCAGGATCTCCTCCTTGCTGTAGCTGCGCTCCAGGTCGAAGGCCATGAACACCTCCGCCGCCTTCCGGACAAAGCTCCTCTCCTGGCTGAAATACAGGTTTTTCGCCAGCTGTTGGGTGATGGTGCTGCCCCCCTCCTTCAGGCTCCAGGAGGTCAGATCATGCCAGGCCGCCCTGCCAATGGCGATCAGGTCGATCCCCCAGTGGTCCCAGAACCGGTGGTCCTCCACCGCCACCACCGCCTCCAGATAAACGGCGGGCAGCTGGTCAGCCGTGGTATAGTCCGGGTCTGACCGGACCTCCTCCACCCGCTCCGGGAGGCTCTTCCCCTCCAATGCGTCCCGGTACATCTGATAGCCCTGCAGGGCCACTGTGCCGCACAGGGCCGCCCCCAGGACCAGCAGCAGGAGGAGCGCCCGTTTCAGGATCTTCTTCATCGCGGCCCGCCTCATTCCCGCAGCAGCTTCTTTGCCGCGGCGACGCCCTCGTACTGCGCCTGCACAGCCACCGGCAGTTCCTCATACTGTACCTCCTCCCAGCTGATGACGCCCCGCAGCGGCGCTACCTCCAGCCGGATGTAGGCCCCCTCCTTCAGAACGCGGGAGGTGTCAAAGGTCATCTCCTCCTGATGGCCGTTTTCCCGGTAGGCCGGCAGGCTGTACCGGTAGCTCATCCCGCCGTGGGGCGCTATCTCCGTTACACTGCTGTTGTCGATCCGGGCATAGTAGGCGGTTGCACTCTCCGTGGTCCCCTGGTACACCAGCCCCATGACGACAAGCAGCACCACCAATATTCCCACGATCGCGCCCAAGGCGATCATCATATGCCGAATTTGCTTCACCTGTGGAAATACCTCCTTTCTGGAATACAGCTATTATAGCGTTTTCCCCCCTTCGGTGCCATGGATTTACCTTACAAAAAGGGCGGGAACCTTACGATCCTGTAAGGTTCCCGCCTCAGGCTGTCGAAAAAGCCCGCGGACTTTGCGTGTCAAAAAAGTGGCTTTGCCACTTTTTTGAAGGGGGAAACGCTGCGCTCTGCGCCTCGGTTGTCCGCTGTGAAAGCGGACAATTCGACGCTCGCTCCGCGAGAAGTGTTTTTCCGACGCCGCAGCGTCAGCAAACAGGCCTGTGGCCTGTAGGTGCCCTGCGGGTATTGCAGCGTAGGCCGCAGCGGCTCAAGGTGAATTGGCCGAAGGCCAAGAGAGGGCGGCCTGGGCCGATGCCGCGAGGAGACTGTGCTATATGCCGCCGGAAAAACGATTTCATTTCTTTTCGCCGTCTCCGGACGGCGAAACTCTGCGAGGCTTTTTTGACAAGCTGGGGCAGCTGCCTGGAAAGGTCCCGAGAAAGTTCTCTCCGGGCCGTCATCCCTATTCGTATTGGTGGAAGATCTCCGCCACGTAGGCGATCTCGGCGGCGGGTATGGCGATGCCAAAGGTATTGGCCACCGGCTCGAGGCACCGCTGCACCACGGCGGCAATGGCCCGGTTCTCCGCAAGGAAGCGGCGGAGATTGGGGAAGTTCATGGCGCTGTGGGAGATCACCCGCTCCAGCATATGGGAGCTGTGGGAGAGGAATTTAATGGCCACCTCGTGGGTGTAGGGGATCTTCAGATCCGCCAGGATGCCGTCGAGGGCCACCGAGAGGGTGCGGGCCGCCTTGGGCGCGTCCAGGAAGGTCAGGTCCGGGGCGAAGCCCTCCTCAAGATAGCGCCGCATAAAGGGGTCCATCTGCGCGGGGAAGCCGGCGGCCCTTCCGGGCGGCTCCCCCGCCGCGCCGGCGCTGATTTTGGAGAGGGCCACACCGCTGGCACACTGCTCCGCCAAGGACATCAGCGACAGCAGCGAAACCTCCCCCGCCGCCCGGCAGGGAATGCCGGTCCGCTCGGCGATGGTCCGGACCACAGACTGCAGCGGCGGCATATCCGCCGCCACCACGACGCCGCCGCCCCGGTGAAGGGCCTCCGCCGCCTCTGCCGCCCGCTCGGCCAGGGAGGCAACGTTCTCCCCCTTCTGGAGCGCCACGCAGGCCACAGGCAGCCCTTCCGGCCCATTCTGCCGCAGCAGCGCGGCATACCCGTCGGCGAGGGTATCGTTTTGGCAGAGTACCAGCAGCGCCGTCTGCCTGCCGCGGGCCAGCTGGCGGGCCGCGGCAAGATAGGCGGCGAAAAACGCCTCCTCCTCCGGCAGGAGCGCAAAATCGTCTCCCGTACAGAACAGGGCAAACAGCGCCCGGCACAGATCAGCCTCCTCCCGCCCGGGCGGAGGCAGCTGCCCCGCCGGCAGGGGCAGGTGCTGCCGGCGCAGGGAGACATACAGCATAGGGATCAGCAGCCCCAGCTGCAGCGCCGGTTCTCCCGAGAGGGCCTCCCCTGCCGCCGACTGGGACAGCCGCCTGCCGGCGCTGTGCAGGATGTAATGGGGGATCCATTTCTGCATCTGGGCCACCCGCGCCCCCTCGCAGCGGCGCAGGTAGTGCAGCAGCTCCTCGATATACTGCCCCGGATCCGAAAGCTGCTCGGCATCCGGAAAGAAAATCTCGGCGTCCGGCAGGGCGTCCAGGCAGCCAGTACGCAAATAGACGTTGTGAAACAGCTGCAGCGCCTCATTGGCGCCATTGGGGAAAAAGAAAACGTAGTCGTTGGGGACCATGGAGAGCAGGCGGATCATACGGGAGAGCTTGGGCAGCTGGGCCTCGGCGTCGGAGAGGATGCGCTGGGGCAGGTGGCGGCACTCAATGGCCAGGTGCTCCTCCGCATTTCCCAGGCGCTGCCGGAGCACCGCTGAACACAGCAGCTTCACGACTCCCCGCAGCTCGCTGATCCCTGCCGGATACCGCGCGGTGAGCAGGTAGGACAGCGCGTCCTTGCTCAGTCTCAGCGGCCGGCCGATCATGGAGGCTTCCTGTCCAAACGCCTCCAGCAGCAGCGTCAGCTTCTCATGGATCCCCCGGCTTTCAAGGGATGGGAGCTCCTGCCGGTAGGGGATATGCTTGTTCAGCCGTGAGAGCAGCGCCTCGTCGCTCTGGGGCGGCAGGGAGAGGATCAGCGTGGTCTCAATGGGCCTGGGCGCAGTCTCCCCCAAGCGGCAGTAAGAACCCCGGTCAATGGCGGAAAGCAGCATCTCCAGGATGTGGCCCGGCAGGCGCTGGACCCCTTCAATGTACACCATGCCGTGGGCAGAGAGCTCAAAGCTGCTCTTCACCCCCCGTGCGCCGGAAGAGACCTCCCGGGAACAGCCAAAGAGCTTTTGCAGAAAACTGCTGTCCCCCTGCAGGCTGCCCCGGCAGTCCACAGTGATCAGCTGCGCGCCGGCGGGCCGTTCCTCCTTCAGCTGCTCGAAAATGCCATGCACAAAGGTTTCAGCGTCCTCCTGGGAGGAGCTGAGCAGCAGCAGCGGGAGCCCATAGGGCGGATAGGCGCACACAGGCAGGGCCTCCCCCAGCGACGCCCGCAGCGAATCGCCGTCCCCCGCGGCAGCCGGCGCCGGGCCGGCCTCCCGTTTCCCGCCCGTTTCGCACAGGCGGATCAGCTCCTCCCTCCCGGCCACGGTGAGAGGGATGAACCGCCCGGGCAAAGCCGACTCCATGGACCGGCAGGACAGATACAGCGTGGGCCGTCCCTGTACCTTGACCACCTGCCCCGCGTTCCACAGCTCGTTGAGCAGCTTGGACACGTTGGTGCGGTCTAAATGCAGGGCGCGGGCAATGTCGCTGGTCTCGAGGCGCTCCAGATCGGAAAAGCCGGATGATGCAAAGTGATCCGTGGCTTCCCGCAGGTAGTGCAGGATGCGTTCCTTTCGGTTCATAAATTTCTTCCCCACAATTTTGTTTTCTTTTCTTTCACTGTCCGGGATCAGTGTATTATTTTTTTCAAATTAATCCGCAAAATAGTGTTATATTTTAAAACACTGTAACACACATTTTCCAAGCCGTCAAGTTTATCCGCATTTTTATTGTTTATTTTGTCAAGATCTCCCCGCTTATTTTTGTGAAATTCAGTAATTTAGCGCACAGCCACAAAAAACGCTTTCTACAGATTTGACACAAATTTGACACAAATTTGATCAAGCCATATAATACCCTCAACGAAGCGCAGAGCGCGGATGGGAGGGAACACAACTTGTCATGTAGGGTATTGGTGATCGGCCACGGCACGCTGCCCCAGGATATGGTCAACGCGGCGGAGATGATCTACGGAGAAGCCGAGGGCGTGAAGGTCATCTGCCTGCCGCCGGATCAGGATATGGACGCCTACCGGGCCGCCATATCCGGGGAGATACGGGACAGTGCCGGGGAAGGGCTTTTGATCCTGGCCGACTTCAAGGGCGGCACGCCATTTTTGACCGCCTCCCGGTTGATGAAGGACTTCTGGGATCAGGAGGTCGAGTTGGTTACAGGGCTCAATCTGCCCATGCTCACCGAGGTATTCAACAGCATGGACGGCGCCACGGCCGCTGAACTGGCTGACTGTGCAGTCCAGGCCGGCGCTGAGGGCGTCACAAATTTCCGGCAGGCCATAGCCGCACGGCGACAGGAGGAAGTAAAATGAATATTTTGCTCGCAAGAATTGACGAACGGCTGATCCATGGGCAGGTCATGACCCGCTGGATCACAGGGCTGTACGTCACCCGGATCATTCTGGTGGACGACAAGATCGCCAGGGACGACTTTATGGTGGATGTGCTGATGCTCTCCGCGCCTGTGGGCGTGGAGGTCGTGGTACTGACGGTGGAGGACGCGCTCAAGCTCATTGCCTCCGATACCTCCAGCGCCAAGACCATGCTGCTGTTCAAGGACATCCGCTATGTAAAGGCCCTCGCCGACGGCGGTTTTTTGATCCCCAGGCTGGATATCGGCAACATCGGCTCTTCCCCCATCCGCAAGGGCATCACCCGCGAGGTGTTCATGTCCCCGGAGGAGCAGGCCATTGCCAAAGAACTGTGTGACAAGGGAATGTATATCTACATCCAAAAGCTCCCTACCGATAAGGAGCAGGATCTCCATTCCTTGTTATAAAAATGAACTGAAAGAGGAGGAATCGCAATGCTAATTCACGCACTCGTCATGGCCGCTATGGTATGGTGCCTCACCTCTGTGGGCCCCATGTGGCTGAAGTGGTCGCTCCACCAGGGCGCCCCCCTGATCGCCGGCCTCATCAACGGCATCATCCTGGGTGATATCGCCTATGGCCTGACCTTCGGCGCCACAGTCATGCTGGTGTTCATGGGCGTGGCCGTCATCGGCGGCGCAATCCCCAGCGACACCTGCCTGGCCGGTTATGTGGGCGTCACCGTCTCCATGATGGCGGGGGTAGACCCGTCCATGGGCGTCACCGTCTCCGCCACACTGGGCGCTCTCGGCGCCGCTGCCCGTCCCCTGCTGATGACCTTCAACTCCGTGTGGGTCCACCGGGCGGACAAATACGCCGAGGAGGGGAACTCCAAGGCCATTGCGCGGATCGACGTATGGGGGCCTGTCGCCCTTTGTGCTTTGCTCTACTTCATCCCCAGCTTTATCATCATTTACTTCGGCGCTCCCGTGCTGGACGCCATCATGGCCGCTATCCCCGCTTGGCTGCTGACCGGCCTGGGCGTGGTGGGCAAGCTTCTTCCCGCTCTCGGCCTTGCCATGCTGATGCAGCTGCTGTTCAAGAAGTCCCTGATCCCCTTCTTCATCTTCGGCTTTGTTATGAGCGCCTATCTGGGGCTCGGCATCATCCCCATCGCGATCACCGGCGCCGGCTTTGCCCTGATGCACTACATGTACAGCACTAAGAAAGGAGCGAACTGATTATGGCGAACGACATGGTACAAGAAGCGGCCGCCAACACCGAGACCGGCGTGAAGCTGCAGAAGAGGGACCTGGTCCGCTCCTGGCTGCGCTGGGTCAGCTTCGGCCAGACTTGCTACAACTACGAGCGGATGCAGGGCACAGGCTTCTGCCACAGCATGATCCCCATTATTGACCGGCTCTACCCCAACAAGGAGGAAAAATCGGCCGCCCTCAAACGCCACCTCACCTACTACAACACGGAAAACAACTGGGGCGCCGCCGTGGCCGGTATCGCCGCCTCCATGGAGGAGGAGCGGGCCAACGGCGCGGAGATCGACGACGACGCCATCAACGGCATCAAGACCTCCCTTATGGGCCCTCTGGCCGGCATCGGCGACACCGTCACCCAGAGCCTGGTCAAGACCATTTTCCTGTCCATCGGCTGCTCCCTGGCTCTGTCCGGGAACATCCTGGGCCCCATCCTGTTCTTCATCGGCATGACCGCCTATGCCCTGGGTCTGAGCTATAACCTCTACTTCCTGGGCTACCGCTCCGGCAAGACCTCTGTAACCAAGATCCTGCGCAGCGGCATCGTGAAGAATGTGTCTGAGGCGTTGGGCGCGCTGGGCATGATGGTGCTGGGCGCCATGGTGGCGGCCAATATCAGCATCACCACCCCGCTCACAGCGACGGTCGGCGGCAGCGAGATCGTACTGCAGAACATTTTGGATTCCATCCTGCCCAAACTGCTGCCCCTGCTGGTCTTTTTTATCACCTATCGCTTTGTGGTGAAGGGGAAGAAGGCGTCCCTCATCATCGCCGCCATGTTTGTGGTCGGCATTCTCGGCTCTGTACTGCATATCCTCGGCTAACCACGGGAAAGGACTTTACTATGACGCAAATGGAAAAACACCGGAAGGCATTTGGCGGTAAGGAGAAGCCCATTATCGGCTGCCTGCATCTGAAGGCCCTGCCCGGCACCCCCATGTGGGATCGGAACATGCCCCTTGAGGCCAACATCGAAAAGCTTCTGGCTGACGCGTACATCCTCAAGGAGGCCGGCTTTGACGCATTTGTCTTTGCCAACGAGGAGGACTACCCCTATGTCACCGAGGTAGGCCCCGAGATCGTGGCCTCCTATACCCGGATCGTCAATACCGTTATGCGGGAATTTGACCTTCCCTTTGGCGTGGGGATCATGCTCGACTCCTACGCCTCCATCGCCGTGGCCCAGGCCACCGGCGCCTCCTTCAGCCGCGGCATGTTCCACGGCGCCATGGCCACCGATTTTGGTATGATGAATAAGTCTATCGGCGACATCCTGCGCTATGCAAAGAAGATCGGCGCGGAGGACCTGAACATCTATTCCGCCATCCAGGGCCACTTCGGTGATTTCCTGGAGCACCGCTCCGCAGAGCAGCGTTTCCGGGAGGGCAAGCTGGTCCTTCCCTTCGCCGGCTTCCTGCTGGGGGCGCCCCCTGCCGGCACAGCGCCTGAGGAATCCGTCCTGGTCAAGCTCAAGTCCATGGATCCCACTGTCCCTCTCATCCTGAACAACGGCGCGAAGAAGGAGAACGTAAAAGACCTCCTTCCCTACTGCGACGGCGTGCTGGTGGGTACAGCACTGAAAAAGGATGGTTATCTCTACAATCCCGTGGACCGGGATCGTGCCATGGCCTTTATGGACGCGGTGAGGAGCGTCTGATTACCAGCGTGATTCGGCGGGTATCCTTCCTCCTTGGCTGGATACCCGCCGAATATGCCAAACAGGGAGTAACAGCATGATCAGACTGGCGGCATTCGACATTGACGGCACCTTATTTGACGAGCGGCGGAAAGAATTTCCCGCCAGTGCCGTGGAGGCCCTGCGCCTGCTCAAGGCAAACGGCGTGCTCACCGCCGCGGCCACCGGCCGCCCTCCCTCCACCGCCGCCGTGCTGCGCACCGCCGGTATCTTTCCCGACTATCTGGTGTGCAGCAACGGGCATCTGGTGATCGACGGCGAGGGGCGGGTCTGGGAAGACCGGCGCTTTCCCGCGGAACTGGCCGGGGAGGTATGGCGCTACTGCGACGAGCACCAGATCGGCCTCCTCTGGAAGTACCCTGACAGCACCTATATCTACCGCAATGACCCGGAGTTTGACAAAATCTTCAGTAAAAACGCCCGATTGACCAAAGAGCGCCTGTCTACCCTCCATTACGACGACCATGCCGTCCACCTCTCCCGCGGGGCTAACGGCGGCTGCCTGGCCTGTTCAGTGGAGATGTTGGCGCGGTTTAACGAGGCATTTGCCGGGCAGTGCCGGGGCGTCGACATCAACGGCCGCTCCAGCGACCTGCTCCTCTGGGGCGTAGACAAGCAGACCGGCCTTGCCGCCCTGCTGAGGCGTCTGGGCATCCCAGCGGAGGCGTGTATCGCCTTTGGCGACAACCGCAACGACATCGAGATGCTGCGCTATGCCGGCGTAGGCGTTGCCATGGGCAACGGGGAGGCGTCCCTGAAGGCGTGCAGCGACTATGTTACCACCGCCGTGGATGACGACGGCATCTACCGGGCGCTGCGGCACTTTCAGCTCATTTAGCACCATCCACTCACTATGTCAATGAAATGAGATAAGAGGAATAGACAAGCTATGGCAGTACAGTTTCAACATGTGATCCAATCGGATATGGGCCTGCACGCACGGCCGGCGGGCCTGCTGGCCAAAAAGGCCAAAAGCCTTTGCTGCACTGTAACCGTCACCTTTGGAGGATCCTCCTGTGACGCCCGCAAACTCATCCAGCTCATGTCCCTGGAAGCCCAGCAGGGCGACACCATCGACATCACTGTGGAAGGGGAGGGCGAGGCCGCCGCGGCAGAGGAGATGAAAGTCTTTTTGAAGGAAGTGCTGTAATGATCGTACTCACCGGACAATCCGTCACCCCTCTCGCCGCCGTCGGCGCGGTGCACTGTTTCTCTCCCGCCGTATCCCTTGAGGCCGTAGCGCGGCGCAGCGGCGAGGCGGAGGAGGAGCTCCGGCGGCTTGAGGCGGCCCTTGCCGCCGCCGGCGAGGAGCTCCAGCAGCTCTCAGAGCAGGCCCGCGAAAAGGCAGGCGAGGAGAGCGCTCTTCTCTTCGAGGTCCACGCCATGCTCCTGGAAGACGACGACTTTCTCGACGCTGTCCGTGAGAAGATCGCAGAGGAGTCTGTCTGCGCGGAGTACGCGGTGGCTCAGGTCGGGCTGGAGCTCTCGGATGCCTTCGCCCATCTGACCACCAGTTATATGCAGCAGCGCGCATCGGACATGCGGGACGTCAGCAGCCTCGTGGTCCGCTGCCTTACCGGCGCGGGGACAGACAGCCCAGCGCCCACAGAGCCCTACATCCTTGTGGCCGATGACCTCTCCCCCAGCGACACCGTGCGGCTGGACCGATCCCTGCTCCTGGGCTTTCTCACCGCCAAGGGCAGCCTGCAAAGCCACGTCGCCATCCTGGCGCGCAGCATGAACATCCCCGCCCTTGTAGACGTTGGGACGATCAGTGCTGACTGGGAGGGCCGCACCGCCGCTATTGACGGCGCCTCCGGCAGGGCCTACGTGGACCCTGAACCGGATCTTCTCGACGCTATCACCGCCCTGCAGCGGCAGGACCGGGCGGCAGAGGAAGCTCTCCACTCCCTCATCGGCGCTGAGGATGTGACGCCGGAGGGACGGCACATCCGCCTTTACGCCAATATCGGCAGCCCAAAAGATCTGGAAGCAGTGCTGCAAAACGACGCCCGGGGCGTGGGGCTGTTCCGCACGGAGTTCCTGTACATGGAGAGCACCGGCTACCCCGACGAGGAGACGCAGCTGCGCGCCTATCGCACTGTCCTTGAGGCCATGGGGGACAAGCCGGTGGTGGTCCGCACCCTGGATATCGGCGCTGACAAACAAATCCCCTACTTCCAGTTGGAGCAGGAAGCAAACCCCGCCCTCGGGAAACGTGCCATCCGGCTCTGCCTTGAGCGGCCTGAACTGCTTCACACCCAGCTGCGCGCCCTCTACCGCGCCTCCGCCTATGGCCGCCTGGCGATCATGTTCCCTATGATCGCCTCCCTGTGGGAGATTCGGGAGCTGAAACAGCACTGTGCCGCCGTGCGGGCCCAACTGCAGGCCGAAGGCCAGCCCATGGCGCAGGAGGTGCCCATCGGCATCATGGTGGAAACGCCTGCGGCCGCCCTGTTGGCGGAGGACTTTGCCAAGGAGGTGGATTTCCTCTCCATCGGCACCAATGATCTTACCCAGTACCTGTTGGCCGTAGACCGGCAGCAGCCCGGGCTGGAGCGGTATTTCGACCCGCACCATCCAGCGCTGCTGGGCCTGCTGCGCCACATCGCCGCCAGCGCCCACCGCTGTGGGATCTGGGTCGGTATCTGCGGCGAGCTGGCGGGGGACACCAGCCTGACCCCCTTCTTCGCTGAGATCGGTATCGACGAGCTCTCTGTCTCCCCTTCCCGTATCCTCCCCCTGCGCGCGGCTATCCGGGGAGCAACGTGACCGCAGCTGCCTCAAAGTAGCCCTTTTCACAGAAAGTCAAAAAATGCCCGCTGCCAAGAGAAACCTGGCAGCGGGTATTTCCATAAAGGAGCAGTTCTTCTACATATGACTCAAAAAAACAGCCGCCTGACGGCGGCTGCCTTTTTAAGCAAGCCTGAGAGAATTACTCCTTGATGTCGATGACAACGCCGGAACCCACGGTACGGCCATCCCCACCCGGCTGTTAGCCGGATGGGGACCCCTTATTTATTTTACCTGCGCAGGGCAAATGAATTGCCCTTTGCGCTGAGGTTTTGCTGCGCAAAACGCTCATACGGCGCTTACGCGCCGCCCCGCTCTGCGGGGCCCCGGGTGGCCGTCCTCCTCTCCTGCACACAAAAAAGGCAGCCGCCTGGCGGCGGCTGCCTTTTTAAGCAAGCCTGAGAGAATTACTCCTTGATGTCGATGACAACGCCGGAACCCACGGTACGGCCATCCCCACCCGGCTGTTAGCCGGATGGGGACCCCTTATTTATTTTACCTGCGCAGGGCAAATGAATTGCCCTTTGCGCTGAGGTTTTGCTGCGCAAAACGCTCATACGGCGCTTACGCGCCGCCCCG
Source organism: uncultured Oscillospiraceae bacterium (assembly GCA_902373635.1). GTDB lineage: Bacteria > Bacillota > Clostridia > Oscillospirales > Oscillospiraceae > Pelethomonas. Next base: position 44,059 of record CABKMV010000013.1, on the reverse strand, counting down.
CTCTGCGGGGCCCCGGGTGGCCGTCCTCCTCTCCTGCACACAAAAAAGGCAGCCGCCTGGCGGCGGCTGCCTTTTTAAGCAAGCCTGAGAGAATTACTCCTTGATGTCGATGACAACGCCGGAACCCACGGTACGGCCACCCTCGCGGATAGCGAAACGCAGGCCCTTCTCAATAGCGATGGGGGTGATCAGCTCAACGTTCATGTCGACGTTATCGCCGGGCATGCACATCTCGGTGCCCTCGGGCAGGGAGATGACGCCGGTCACGTCGGTGGTACGGAAGTAGAACTGAGGACGATAGTTGTTGAAGAAGGGGGTGTGGCGGCCGCCCTCGTCCTTGGACAGGACGTACACCTGGCCAACGAACTTGGTGTGGGGATGGATGGAGCCGGGCTTGGCCAGAACCTGGCCGCGCTCGATCTCGGTCTTGGCAACACCGCGCAGCAGGGCGCCGATGTTGTCGCCGGCCTCGGCGTAGTCCAGCAGCTTGTGGAACATCTCGATACCGGTGACGACGGTCTTGCGCTTCTCATCGGTCAGACCGACGATCTCGACTTCCTCGCTCAGCTTCAGAGTACCGCGCTCCACACGGCCGGTAGCGACGGTGCCGCGGCCGGAGATGGTGAACACGTCCTCAACAGGCATCAGGAAGGGCAGGTCATCGTTACGGGCAGGAGTGGGAATATAGTTGTCAACAGCATCCATCAGCTCCTTGATGCAGGCATACTCGGGAGCGTTGGGATCGGTAGACTCGCTGACCAGGGCGTTCAGGGCGGAACCCTTGATGATGGGGATGTCGTCGCCGGGGAACTCATAGGAGCTCAGCAGCTCACGGACTTCCATCTCAACCAGCTCCAGCAGCTCCTCATCGTCAACCTGATCGCACTTGTTCAGGAAAACGACCATGGCGGGCACGCCCACCTGGCGGGCCAGCAGGATGTGCTCACGAGTCTGGGCCATGGGGCCGTCGGTAGCAGCGATGACCAGGATAGCGCCGTCCATCTGAGCGGCACCGGTGATCATGTTCTTGATATAGTCGGCGTGGCCCGGGCAGTCAACGTGAGCATAGTGACGGGCGTCAGTCTCATACTCGACGTGGGCGGTGTTGATGGTAATGCCGCGCTCGCGCTCCTCAGGAGCCTTATCGATGCTGGAGTAGTCGGTATAATCAGCCTTGCCCTGGAAAGCCAGGTACTTGGTGATCGCCGCGGTCAGAGTGGTCTTGCCGTGGTCAACGTGGCCGATGGTGCCGATGTTGACATGGGGCTTATTTCTCTCAAATTTCTGCTTAGCCATTTGGGAAATCCTCCTTAACAGTTAAATGAAATTGAATGGGATCAGCGTCAAACGTCATAACGCTAATATTTTACAACAAACAAAGGGAAAAAGCAATCCTAAAAACCAGCTGCAGCAATACAATTTTCGCGCTTACTTCATGGCGCGGGCGCCCATGCGCTGATCGATGATCTTGTCCCGGATATTCTTGGGGATCTCGATATAGTGGCTGGGCTCCATGGTGTACTGGCCGCGGCCCTGGGTGCGGGAGCGCAGGTCGGTGGCGTAGCCAAACATCTCGCTGAGGGGGACGAAGGCGTCGATCTGCTGGGCGCCGGGACGGGCCTCAAAGCCCTGGATCTGGCCGCGGCGGCTGTTCAAATCGCCGATAACGTCGCCCATATACTCCTCGGGGACGATGACGCACACCTTCATGATGGGCTCCAGCAGCGTGGGATCCGCCTTCTGGCAGGCCTCCTTGAAGGCCATGGAACCGGCGATCTTAAAGGCCATTTCCGAGGAGTCCACCTCGTGGTAGGACCCATCGTACAGCGTGACCTTCACATCCACCACGGGATAGCCTGCCAGCACGCCGGACTGCATGGCACCCTGGATACCGGCGTCTACCGCCGGGATATACTCCTTGGGCACCGCGCCGCCGACGACCTCGTTGGCAAACTCGTAGCCCTTGCCGGACTCGTTGGGCTCCACACGGATCTTGACGTGGCCGTACTGGCCCTTGCCGCCGGACTGGCGGGCATACTTGGTGTCCTGCTGGACAGCCTTCTTGATGGTCTCCTTATAGGCCACCTGGGGCGCGCCGACATTGGCCTCCACCTTGAACTCGCGGAGCAGGCGGTCCACGATGATCTCCAGGTGCAGCTCGCCCATACCGGCGATGATGGTCTGCCCCGTCTCCTCGTCGGTGTAGGTCTTGAAGGTGGGGTCCTCCTCAGCCAGCTTCATCAGGGCGATGCCCATCTTCTCCTGGCCGGCCTTGGTCTTGGGCTCGATGGCCACGCGGATGACAGGCTCGGGGAACTCCATGGATTCAAGGATGATAGGGTGCTTCTCATCGCACAGGGTGTCGCCGGTGGTGGAGTTCTTCAGTCCCACCACGGCGGCGATATCGCCGGAGTAGACCGTCTCGATATCCTCCCGGTGGTTGGCGTGCATCTGCAGGATACGGCCGATGCGCTCGCGCTGCCCCTTGGTGGAGTTCAGCACGGCGCTGCCGGTATTCAGCACGCCGGAGTAGACGCGGATGAAAGACAGGCGGCCCACAAAGGGGTCGGTCATGATCTTGAAGGCCAGGGCGGAGAAGGGTGCGTCGTCGGAAGCGGGACGCTCGTCCTCCTCGTCGGTCTTGGGGTTCATACCCTTGATAGCGGGGATATCCAGAGGAGAGGGCATATAGTCCACCACAGCGTCCAGCAGCTTCTGGACGCCCTTGTTGCGGTAGCTGGTGCCGCAGACCACAGGGATCATCTCCACCGCGCAGGTGGCCTTGCGGATGGCGGCGCGGATCCGGTCAGTGGGGACCTCCTCGCCGCCCAGATACAGCTCCATGATCTCGTCGTCGAACATGGAAACGGCGTCCATCAGCTTCTCGCGGTACTCGTTGGCGAGATCGACCATGTCCTCGGGGATGGGCTCCACGCGCATATCCTTGCCCATCTCGTCATAATAGACATCGGCATTCATCTCCACCAGGTCGATGATGCCGCGGAAATCGGCTTCCTTCCCGATGGGCAGCTGGATCGGCACCGCGTTGCACTTGAGCCGCTCGTCGATCATGCGCAGGACATTATAGAAGTCCGCGCCCATGATATCCATCTTGTTGACGTAGATCATGCGGGGCACATGGTAGTGGTCCGCCTGGCGCCACACGGTCTCGGACTGGGGCTCGACGCCCCCCTTGGCGCACATAACGGTGACACTTCCGTCCAGCACGCGCAGAGAGCGCTCTACCTCAACGGTGAAGTCCACGTGACCCGGTGTGTCGATGATATTGATGCGGGTCTGGGGGAACTGATTCTTGGTACCCTGCCAATAGCAGGTCGTAGCGGCAGAAGTGATGGTGATACCGCGCTCCTGCTCCTGCTCCATCCAGTCCATGGTCGCAGTACCCTCATGGGTCTCACCGATCTTATAGTTCACACCGGTATAATACAGGATACGCTCCGTAGTGGTCGTCTTCCCTGCATCAATGTGAGCCATAATGCCGATATTTCTTGTGTTTTCCAGTGATACCTTTCTCGGCATATTGCTTCTCCTAACTTACCAGCGGAAATGGGCGAATGCCTTGTTGGATTCGGCCATTTTGTGGGTATCTTCGCGCTTTTTCACAGCGGAGCCGGTATTGTTGGCGGCGTCCATGATCTCGTTGGCCAGACGCTCGGCCATCGTCCGCTCGCTGCGGGCGCGGGCATAGGTGGTCAGCCAGCGCAGACCGAGGGTCTGGCGGCGGACAGGGCGGACATCCATAGGCACCTGATAGGTGGCGCCGCCCACACGGCGGGCCTTGACCTCCAGGCTGGGCATGATGTTGTCCATAGCGGTGGTGAATACTTCCAGAGGATCCTTCTGGGTCTGCTCCTTGACGATGTCAAAGGCGCCGTAGACGACCTTCTGGGCCACGCCCTTCTTACCATCCAGCATGATGCTGTTGACCAGCTTGGTCACAAGCACGCTGTTGTAGATAGGATCGGGCAAAATTTCTCTCTTGGGAACATTACCTCTTCTGGGCACTATGCTTCCCTCCTTCATTATTATTTATGAAATCATAGGTACTCTCCGGGCGCCCGCCCGGCGTTCGGCCTGCCAAAGAGGTCACAGTTTATGGTAAAAACTATGTCAACCTATTCGGCAAAGCGCTTATTTGGATGCGTGAGCGTTCATCCACTCCGCAGCCGCTCAGGCCGCGGCGGGGATTACTTCTGCTTGGGGCGCTTGGCACCGTACTTGGAACGGGCCTGCATCCGGCCCTGGACGCCCTGGGTGTCCAGCGTACCACGGATGATGTGGTAACGGACGCCAGGCAGGTCCTTGACACGACCGCCGCGGATCATGACCACAGAGTGCTCCTGGAGGGAGTGGCCGACACCGGGGATGTAGGCTGTGACCTCGTAGCCATTGGTCAGCTTCACACGGGCGATCTTGCGCAGTGCAGAGTTGGGCTTCTTGGGGGTAGAGGTACGAACCGCCGTGCAGACGCCGCGCTTCTGGGGAGAAGGCAGGTTGGTCTCCTTGTTCTTCAGGGTGTTCAGACCGTACTGCATGGCAGGGCTGGTGGACTTGTACGTCACCTGCTCTCTGCCCTTGCGAACCAACTGGTTGAAAGTAGGCATAGTTTTCTCCTTTCTCAAAAAATGTGGGAGCAAAACGCTCCAGTTTATTTTTTACAGAATATCAAAAAATATCCTGAAAAAACCGAAATGGATCAATCTTTTTTCAGAAGGGCGGCTACCGCGGCTCCTACCTGGATACCGGCGGCCTGTCCCAGCTCCCGCATCGTGAACTCCGTCACAACGGGGACCTGCCGGGCGAGGCACTGCTCCTCCAGCGGCTTGGTCAATGCCGGGTCGGCATCTGACGCCAGGAATACCAGCTGAGCCTGGCCGGAACGGACCGCGCGGCGGGACTGCTTCACGCCGATCACCTTTTCCTTGGCCCGCAGCTTTTCCAGCAAGCTCATTCCTCCCATTTATGGCACGCCAAATTCCGCGGAACACACCCGCGCAATCATGAATTATAGCATAGCCTTGATCCCCCGTCAAGCATTAATTTCCTATAAACCGCCGCAAACGGCTTAAAAAGCATACAAATTCGCCGGCTCTCCCGCTTTTCCCTACTGCGAAATGACGAAAAGCAGCGCTCTGGCATCTGCCGGCGCACACATGTCCTTTGATATTGGGAAAGGGCGCCGCCAAAGTCGCGGCGCCCTCCCGGCAGATATTTCGTTATTCTTCGCTTATGCTGGCGGCATCCTCCAAGCCGTCCTCGTCGGGCAGCTCATCGAAAGCCACCGGCTCGTCCCTGGCAGGCAGCGGCTCCAGGGGCGTCTCCGGACTCTCCGCGTCGGGGACGACCTTTTCCGCCAGCGTGCGGTAGGCGTCCAGGCCGGCGCCTGCGGGGATCAGCTTGCCGATGATGACGTTCTCCTTCAGTCCCACCAGGTGGTCCACCTTGCCCTTGATGGCGGCCTCCGTCAGGACCTTGGTGGTCTCCTGGAAGGAGGCGGCGGACAGGAAGGAATCCGTGGCCAGGGAGGCCTTGGTGATGCCCATCAGCAGCTGGGTGACTTCCGCCTCACGCAGGGGCTCGCCGTCCTCACGGACCTCGCCGGCGGCGGCACGGGCCCGGACCTTGGCATTGGCCTCGTGCAGCTCCAGCACATCCACCATGGCGCCGGAGAGCAGGTCGGTATCTCCTGCGTCCTCCACGCGGCACTTGCGCATCATCTGGCGTACGATGACCTCGATATGCTTGTCGTTGATATCCACGCCCTGCTGACGGTACACCCGCAGGACTTCCTGGATCAGGTAGTTGTGGACGGCGGATGCGCCCCGGGTATGCAGCACGTCGTGGGGGTTGAGCGCACCGTCGTTGAGGGCGGTGCCCTTCTCGATGACGTCGCCGTCATTGACCCGCAGCCCGGTGTGGGGCACGGAGTACATCCGGGTGTCGCCGTCGTCGGCGGTGACGTGGATGTTCAGCAGGGAGCCCTTGTTGCTCTCCTCGAACCGGACCTTGCCGGCGATCTCGGACAGCGTCGCCATCTTCTTGGGTTTGCGGGCCTCAAACAGTTCCTCAACACGGGGAAGACCCTGGGTGATGTCGCCGCCGGCCACGCCGCCGGTGTGGAAGGTACGCATGGTCAGCTGGGTGCCGGGCTCGCCGATGGACTGGGCCGCGATGATGCCGACAGCCTCGCCGGTGCCCACAGGGCGGCCGGAGGCCAGGTTCATGCCGTAGCAGCGGGCGCAGACGCCGCTCTTGGCCCGGCAGGTCAGCACCGTGCGGATCTCCACCTTGTGGATACCGTGGGCCTCCAGCACCTTGGCGTCCTCCTCGCTGAGCATCCGCTCCTTGGAGCACAGGACCTCGCCGGTGGCGGGATCCACGATGTCCCTGACGGGGAAGCGGCCACGGATACGGTCGGAGAACTTCTCGATGACCTGCCCGTTTTCGCTGATCTCCTCTACCCAGATGCCTTCCTCCACGCCGCAGTCATCCTCGCGGATGATGACCTCCTGGGAGACGTCCACCAGGCGGCGGGTCAGGTAGCCGGAGTCTGCGGTACGCAGTGCGGTATCGGCCATGCCCTTCCGGGCGCCTCTGGAGGAGATAAAGTACTCCAGCACGCTCAGGCCCTCGCGGAAGTTGGACTTGATGGGGATCTCGATGGTGCGGCCGGCGGTGTTGGCCATCAGGCCGCGCATACCGGCCAGCTGGCGGATCTGCTTCATGGAGCCGCGGGCGCCGGAGGTCGCCATCATGTAGATGGGGTTGAGCTCCTCCAGATTGTCCTGCAGGGCCTCGGTCACATCCTCGGTGGTCTTCTCCCACTCCTGGACAACGGCGCGGTAGCGCTCGTCATTGGTCATAAAGCCCATCTTATACTCATTCTCAATATCCACGATGCGCTTTTCCGTGTCATGGATCAGCTCGTACTTCTTGGCAGGCACGGACATGTCGTAGATGGAGATGGTAATGGCACCCCGGGTGGAGTACTTGTAGCCGGTGGACTTGATGTTGTCCAGCACCTCGCTGGCCACGGTAAAGCCGTGCTCCCGGATGGTGCGGTCAACGATCTTGCCCAGCTCCTTCTTGCCGCAGGTCATGTTGATCTCGTAGTCGCAAACGTGGTCAGGGTCGCTGCGGTCCACAAAGCCCAGATCCTGCGGGATATTGTTGTTGAAGATGATGCGCCCGGCGGTGATGTCCACGATCTTGCGGTGCTTCACGCCCTGATACACAAACTCCCGGCGGACCTTGATGGGGGCGTGGATGCCGATGACATGGTCGTTGTAGGCCAGCATCACCTCGTCCTCGTTGACGAACACCTTGCCCGTCCCGTCCTCCTTGTCGTTGACATAGGTCAGGTAGTAGGAGCCCAGGACCATATCCTGGGAGGGGACGGTGACAGGGCCGCCGTCCTGGGGACGCAGCAGGTTGTTGGCGGAGAGCATCAGCAGCCGGGCCTCAGCCTGGGCCTCGGCGGACAGGGGGACGTGGACCGCCATCTGGTCGCCGTCGAAGTCGGCGTTGAAGGCGGTACAGGTCAGGGGGTGCAGCTTGATCGCCCGGCCCTCCACCAGGACGGGCTCGAAGGCCTGGATGCCCAGGCGGTGCAGGGTGGGGGCGCGGTTGAGCATGACCGGGTGGTCCTTGATGACCACATCCAGGGCGTCCCACACCTCGGCCCGGCCCTTATCCACCATCTTCTTGGCGGACTTGATGTTGTTGGCGGCGCCGTCCTCCACCAGCTTCTTCATGATGAAGGGGCGGAACAGCTCCAGCGCCATCTCCTTGGGCAGGCCGCACTGGTAGATCTTCAGCTCAGGACCCACCACGATAACGGAGCGGCCGGAGTAGTCCACGCGCTTGCCCAGCAGGTTCTGGCGGAACCGCCCCTGCTTGCCCTTGAGCATATCGCTGAGGGATTTGAGCGCCCGGTTGTTGGCGCCGGTGACGGCGCGGCCCCGGCGGCCGTTGTCGATGAGGGCGTCCACAGCCTCCTGGAGCATCCGCTTCTCGTTGCGGACGATGATATCAGGGGCGTTGAGCTGGATCAGCCTCTTCAGGCGGTTGTTGCGGTTGATGACACGGCGGTACAGATCGTTGAGGTCGCTGGTGGCGAAGCGGCCGCCGTCCAGCTGCACCATGGGGCGGATCTCCGGGGGGATCACCGGCAGCACGTCGATGACCATCCACTCGGGCTTGTTGCCGGAGAGGCGGAAGGCGTCCACCACCTCCAGGCGCTTAACGATGCGGGCCTTTTTCTGGCCGGAGGCGTTCTTCAGCTCGGCGTGGAGCTGGTTGGAAAGCTGCTCCAGGTCAATATCCTGCAGCAACTTCTTCACAGCCTCGGCGCCCATGCCGGCCTGGAAGTCGTCCTCATACTTCTCCCGCATGTCCCGGTATTCCTTCTCACTGAGGATCTGGTTCTTCATCAGCGGGGTCTCGCCGGGATCGGTGACGATATAGTTGGCGAAGTACAGCACCTTCTCCAGGATACGGGGGCTGATGTCCAGCAGCAGGCCCATCCGGGAGGGGATGCCCTTGAAATACCAGATATGGCTGACAGGGGTGGCCAGCTCGATGTGGCCCATGCGCTCCCGGCGCACCTTGGAGCGCGTGACCTCCACGCCGCAGCGGTCGCAGATCTTGCCCTTATAGCGGATCTTCTTGTACTTGCCGCAGTGGCACTCCCAGTCCTTGGTGGGCCCGAAGATACGCTCACAGAACAAGCCGTCCCGCTCAGGCTTCAGCGTGCGGTAGTTGATGGTCTCCGGCTTTTTGACCTCGCCGTAGGACCACTCACGGATCATCTCCGGAGAAGCGATGCCGATCTTGATCGCGTCAAATGCTACATAACTCATGTTTCAGCTCCTCCTTCCAATCAAAGCTCATCGTCGGAGTCAACGGCAAAGTCGTCCTCCTCCGCGTCCTCGATGCCGAAGCCGGACTCCTCAAAGGCGGCGTCATCGGCCACATACTCCTCCCGGTCGTCCCGGTCGGCGTCCATGCGGGCCAGATTGAAGGTGGTCATCTCGTCGTCGTCGTCCTTCAGCTCGATCTCGTTGCCGTCCTTATCCAGGACCTTGATATCCAGGCACAGGGCCTGCAGCTCCTTGACCAGCACCTTGAAGGACTCGGGCACGCCGGGCTTGGGCACGTTGTGGCCCTTGACGATAGCCTCGTAGGTGCGGACACGGCCCGTCACATCGTCGGACTTCACCGTCAGGATCTCCTGCAGGGTATAGGACGCGCCGTAGGCCTCCAGCGCCCACACTTCCATCTCGCCGAAGCGCTGGCCGCCGAACTGGGCCTTGCCGCCCAGAGGCTGCTGGGTGACAAGGGAGTAGGGGCCCGTGGAGCGGGCGTGGATCTTATCATCCACCAGGTGATGGAGCTTCATGAAGTAGACGTAGCCCACTGTCACCTTGTTGTCAAAGCGCTCGCCGGTGCGGCCGTCGTACAGCCAGCTCTTGCCCTCCGGATCCAGGCCGGCCTCGGCCAGGGCGTCGGCGATATCCTGTTCGTTGGCCCCGTCGAAGATGGGGGTGGCCACCTTCCAGCCCAGAGTCTTGGCGGCGTAGCCCAGATGGACCTCCAGCACCTGGCCGATGTTCATACGGGAGGGCACGCCCAGGGGGTTCAGAACGATGTCCAGGGGGGTACCGTCGGGCAGGAAGGGCATATCCTCCTGGGGCAGGATGCGGGAGACGACGCCCTTGTTGCCGTGGCGGCCGGCCATCTTGTCGCCCACGCTGATCTTGCGCTTCTGGGCGATGTAGACCCGGACCACCTCGTTGACGCCCGGCCCCAGCTCGTCGCCGGCCTCCCGGGTGAACACCTTGGCGTCCACCACGATGCCGCTCTCGCCGTGGGGCACCTTCAGGGAGGTGTCGCGGACCTCCCGGGCCTTCTCGCCGAAGATGGCCCGCAGCAGGCGCTCCTCGGCGGTCAGGTCGGTCTCCCCCTTGGGCGTGACCTTGCCCACCAGGATGTCGCCGGAGCGGACCTCGGCGCCGATGCGGATAATACCCCGCTCGTCCAGGTCCTTCAGGGCGTCCTCGCCCACGTTGGGGATGTCCCGGGTGATCTCCTCGGGCCCCAGCTTGGTGTCGCGGGCGTCGATCTCATACTCCTCAATGTGGATGGAGGTATACACGTCCTCCCGGACCATGCGCTCGTTGAGCAGCACGGCGTCCTCGTAGTTGTAGCCCTCCCAGGTCATAAAGCCCACCAGGATGTTCCGGCCCAGGGCGATCTCGCCCTGATCGGTGGCGGGGCCGTCGGCCAGGACGGTGGGATCCTCCCACTCGCCCTTCTCATTCTGGCGCAGGCCGTGGACCCGCTCGCCAACGGACACGATGGGGCGCTGGTTGATACAGGTGGTGTGGTTGGAGCGCAGGAACTTGACCAGCTTATACTCCTTGGTCTCGCCGCTGTCATACTTGACTGTGATGGCGGTGGCGTCCACCTTTGTGACCTCGCCGTCGCCCTCGGCCAGGACCACGATCTCGGAGTCCATGCAGATCTTGTGCTCCATGCCGGTGCCGATGATGGGGGCCTCCGGCTTGAGCAGGGGCACGGCCTGGCGCTGCATGTTGGCGCCCATCAGGGCGCGGTTGGCGTCGTCGTTGGGCAGGAAGGGGATCATGGCGGTGGCGATGGACACCATCATGCGGGGGCTGATGTCCACGAAGTCCACCTTGTCCTTCTCCACGCCGATGACCTCGTCGCGGTGGCGGCAGGTGATACGGTCGTTGATGAAGCGCCCCTCCTCGTCGGTGGGCTCGGCGGCCTGGGCCACGATATACTGGTCCTCCACGTCGGCGGTCATATAGACCACCTCGTCCGTCACCCTCCCGGTCTCATGGTCCACCTTGCGGAAGGGGGCCTCGATGAAGCCGTACTCGTTGATGCGGGCATAGGTGGACAGATAGTTGATCAGGCCGATGTTGGGGCCTTCAGGGGTCTCAATGGGGCACATACGGCCATAGTGGCTGTAGTGGACGTCGCGCACGTCCATGCTGGCCCGCTCGCGGCTGAGGCCGCCGGGGCCCAGGGCGGACAGGCGGCGCTTGTGGGTCAGCTCCGCCAGGGGATTGGTCTGATCCATGAACTGGCTGAGGGGGCTGGAGCCGAAGAACTCCTTGATGGCGGCGGTGACGGGCCGGATATTGATCAGGGACTGGGGAGTGACGATATCCAGGTCCTGGATGGTCATGCGCTCCCGGATGACCCGCTCCATGCGGGAAAAGCCGATGCGGAACTGGTTCTGCAGCAGCTCGCCCACGCACCGCAGGCGGCGGTTGCCCAGATGGTCGATATCGTCCTTGGTGGTCAGCCCCTTGCCCAGGGCGTTCATATAGTTGATGGAGGCCAGGATGTCGTCCACAATGATGTGCTTGGGCACCAGATCGTCCACATGGGAGCGGAGGGCCTCCTTCAGCTCCTCGCCCTCATACTGTCCCAGCAGCTCCTGCAGAACGCTGAAGCGGACCCGCTCCTTGATGCCGCACTCGGCCACGGGGTCAAAGTCCACATAGCGGCTCAGATCGCACATGTGGTTGGAGAAGATCTTCATGGGGCTGCCGTCCACGTCCACGACAAGCTCGTTGACGCCGATGGCGTCCAGCTCACGGGCCTCATTCCGGGTGAGGACGTGGCCCTCCTCAAAGAGGATCTCGCCAGTGGCCGGATGGACCACAGGTGTCAGCAGGGTATGGTCCGCGGCGCGGACCCACAGCGCCAGCTTCTTATTGAACTTATAGCGGCCCACCATGCTCAGGTCGTAGCGGCGGGGGTCAAAGAACAGGTTGTGGATCAGGGTCTCAGCGGAATCCACCGTGGGGGGCTCGCCGGGGCGCAGCTTGCGGTAGATCTCCAGCAGGGCCTCCTCATAGGTCTTGCAGGTATCCTTCTCCAGGGTCATGCGGATGGTGGGATCGTCCCCGAAGTATTCCAATATTTCGGCGTCGGTCCGCAGGCCGACAGCGCGGATGAGGCAGGTGATGGGCAGCTTCCGGTTTTTGTCGATGCGGACCCAGAACAGCTCGTTGGTATCCGTCTCATACTCCAGCCAGGCGCCCCGGTAGGGGATGACAGTGGAGGTGAGGGTGGGCAGGTCGGTCTTTGGATCGACCTCCTTGCCGTAGTAGATGCCGGGGGAGCGGACGATCTGGGAGACGACGACGCGCTCGGCGCCGTTGATGACGAAGGTGCCGGACTTGGTCATCAGGGGGAAATCCCCCATGAAGATCTCCTGCTCCTTGATCTCCTCCGTCTCCCGGTTGCGCAGACGGACGCTGACCTTTAACGGCGCGGCGTACGTGGCGTCCCGGGCCTTGCACTCCTCCACATCGTACTTGGGAGGCTCGTCCATACTGTAATCAATGAAGCTCAGCTCCAGGGTGCCGGCGTAGTCGCTGATGGGACCCACATCGGCAAATACCTCCCGCAGCCCCGTATCCAGGAACCACTGATAGGAGGTCTTCTGGATCTCCAGCAGATTGGGCATGGGCATGATCTCCTCATGCCGGGCAAAGTTTTTCCGCAGCGTCTTGCCGTAGTACTTGTCCTTAGCCATCTTGATTCACTCATCTACCTTTCTTGCCGCGCCGTGCCGCCCTGACCCGCAGGCGGTCCGGCCCGCTGTTCTGTTGCGCTCTTTGCGATACACACGGATATGTTGTTAATTTTATTGCAATTCCCTATTGCATTCTCTGTAGGAAACTGCTATACTGTGGATAGTAGGTGGAGATTCCGCCTGCTATCCTTTTGACATAAGCAATTAACTTTACCATTTTATTGCTGGAATGTCAAGGTATATTTTTAATTTCCGGGAGTTTTCTCCTGGCTATCCGTCTTCCCACAGCAGAAGCTGCCGGGAAGGCTTTTTTATTTCCGCCTGAGAACAGGGGCCGGCACACAGCCTCCCCGGCTGCGGCATACAATGGAAAGGCGGCGTATCAGCGCGCCGCCTAACTGCCAAATCAGGAGGAAGTTTCCCCTATGCGATACAACTGCTCTAACTCTGACGACCGCTTCCAGGAGTGCTGCGGCAGAATGTGCTGTGTCGCCGGTGTGACTGGCCCTACCGGGCCCCGGGGCCCCCGGGGCATGCCCGGCCCTGTCGGGCCTGTAGGCGCCACCGGCGCTCCCGGCGCGACCGGACCCGCGGGCGCTGCCGGCTCCACCGGTCCTACCGGCCCTGCCGGCAGGGACGGGACTGCCGACACCATCACCATCCGCAGCACCACCACGGGAGAACCCGGAACCGCCGCCTCTGTTACTGACGTGAGTGGTTCCCCCAACCATATTTTGGACTTCGTCATCCCCCGGGGCGCAGACGGGGCTGTTGGTCCCACTGGGCCTACCGGCCCTGCCGGGGCTGCGGGTGTGACTGGACCCACCGGGCCTACCGGCCCTGCCGGGGCTGCGGGCGTGACCGGCCCCACCGGGCCCACCGGCCCTGCGGGGGCTGCGGGCGTGACCGGCCCCACCGGGCCCACCGGCCCTGCCGGGACTGCGGGCGTGACCGGCCCCACCGGACCTACCGGCCCTGCCGGGACTGCGGGTGTGACCGGACCCACCGGGCCCACCGGCCCTGCCGGGACTGCGGGCCCCACCGGACCCACCGGGCCCACCGGCCCTGCCGGGACTGCGGGCGTGACCGGCCCCACCGGACCTACCGGCCCTGCGGGAACCTGCACCTGTCCCTGCCGCTCCAAGGGCGAGATGGCCACAAATGGCGGCATGGAGCTCCTGACAAATGACGTCCCTACCGGCTGGACCGCCAACAACAAAACGCTCGTCTCTTCCACAGACCAGCAGGGGCGGGTACACTCCGGGAACCGGGCGGTCAACCTGGAGGACGGAGCTGTCCTCTATCAGGATGTGCCCGTAGAGGCGGGATGCTTCCACACGCTGTCCTTCTTCGCCAGAGGCGAGGGCAGCCAGGTAGGCTTCACCGCCAAAGTCATCTATCTCAACGCCCAGAACCAACCCACCCAGGGGCTGCTGATCCAGGTACGGCAGCAGGATCTGGTAAACAGCAACCGCAGCTTTGCCTATTACCGCGGCATCACCTCTGCCGCTCCGGCTGGCACGGTCAAGGCCAGGATCGAGTTTACTGTGACTGCCAACGGCGGCCAGAGTATGGATCTGGACGACGTGTCTTTTTCTGTGAGCTGACAGGCCACAGGACGCAGGACATGTTTTCGCGGAGTAGTGCACGATGAAGATTGTTGTCTACGCGATCTGCAAGAATGAATCCCAATTTGTGGACCGCTGGATGGACTCCATGCTGGAGGCGGACCGGGTGGTGGTGCTGGACACCGGCTCTGACGACGACTCTGTCCGGCGTCTGCGGGAGCGGGGCGCGGAGGTCACGGTGGAGACCATCTCCCCGTGGCGGTTTGATACCGCCCGCAACCGGTCCCTGGAGCTGGTGCCGGAGGACGCGGATCTCTGTGTCTGTACCGACCTGGACGAGGTGTTCCGCCCCGGCTGGCGGCAGGCACTGGAAAAAGCCTGGTTCCCGGGCTGCTCGCAGATCTCCTACCGGTACACCTGGAGCTTCAGCGACGACGGCTCGGAGGGCGTGGTGTTCTGGATCGAAAAGATCCATGCCCGCCACGGCTTCCGCTGGGGGCATCCGGTTCACGAGGTGCTGCAGTGGACCGGCGACGGTCCGCCCGGCCCCAGGGCAGAAGCGGAGGGCGTCCAGCTGGACCACCACCCGGACCCTGCCAAGTCCAGGGGGCAGTACCTGCCTCTGCTGGAGCTGTCCGTGAAGGAGGACCCCTGTGACGACCGCAATGTCCACTACCTGGGGCGGGAGTACCTGTACAGGGGCCGCTGGGACGACTGCATCCGCACCCTGCAGCGGCATCTGGGCATGCCGTCGGCCCTCTGGGCCGACGAGCGGGCCGCTTCCATGCGCTATATCGCCAAAGCCTTCGCTATGAAGGGCGAGGCACAGACGGCCCGGGACTGGTACCTGCGCTCCATCGCCGAGGCGCCCCACCTCCGGGAGCCCTATATGGACCTGGCCCTGCTGCTCTACGGCCAGGAGGACTGGGAGGGCGTGCTCTATTTTACCGGCTGCGCGCTCTCCATTGCCCAGAGGCCCCGGACCTATATCTGCGAGGCGGCCAGCTGGGGCAGCCTCCCCCACGACCTGCGGGCCATGGCCTTCTATCACACCGGGCGGCCCCGCCAGGCGCTGGCCGAGGCGGAAAGCGCCCTTGCCCTGGAGAACGGGAATGCCCGACTGCGGCAGAACGTGGCTGTACTGGCCCAGTTGGCTGAACAGGAATAAACACAAAAAGCTCCCCCGGCCGCTTAGGCGCGCCGGAGGAGCTTTTTCCTCTTTTTTCAGCGGGGATCACTCATAGAGCAGATCGTCGTCATAATCGTCAAACTCAGAGCACCTGCATTTGCACTTGCCCGCCAGGTTCTCCTTGAGGGCCGCGCCACCTGCCATCAGCTTATCCCAGTATCCGACCACCAGGCAGACCAGGCCGGCCAGCGCCAGAGACGCGCCGACGATCTTCACAATAAAGCGCCATGTACTCTTCATGGGGTAGAACCTCCTCAGTTGAAACTGTTTTATTAGTATACATCAAATTGTCGGGAAATACAATATCTTTTTCAGGCCGCCCCTAAAACGCCAGATACAGGTCCATTTCCACCTCGGCCTCCCGGACTTCCACCCGGGCGCTGTCCAGCATCTGCCCCACCAGGTTCAGCTCACTGTCGCTGGTATACTGGTCGCCGCCGGCCAGCTCCCAGTAGGTCTCCACCAGGGCGGGGTTGCGCACCGAGGGCTGGAGCATCTCCGCCATGCGCTCCATGACATGCCGGTGTTCAGGCGCAAAGTCCCCCCTCACCAGCAGCCGCAGCCCCTCCTCCTCCTTCAATAGCCGCAGATCCACCTCCTGGCCGCCCGCCCGGAACAGGGCGGTATACAGCTCATCGATCACGTGGCTCATCTTTCTCCGCGCCATGTGCATATGTTTCTTCATGATGGTCACTCCTTCGGTTCCGGCTTCAGCGCCTCGATCACGGGGATCAGCAGCACGCAGACCAGCCCCGCGGCAAAGCCGTTGTTGTATAGATTCATGCCGCCGTGGAGAATGGCGGTATTCTGTACGATGGTCATATGGATAAAACCGGCCACCACGCCCCAGTACCAGCCGAACTGCCCGGCAATGGGAGCGAGGCCGGTACACAGCAGGGTGGCCAGCAGCACCCCCGGGGAGGTAATGGGCACCTCCACCAGCAGCAGGGCCGCCAGCACCGCGCCGGCCATGACGGGCACCACGTTTTTGGGATGCTTGCCGAAGGCGCCAAAGCCCGCCATGCTCATCAGGCAGCACACCAGCGGGCCGTTGAGCCTCACCCCCATGGGGTACAGGGCCAGCAGATAACAAAAGCCAATGGCACCCACCAGGGCCATGTTCACCAGCGTGACGGCGGGACCGTCCAGAATAATATAGTCCGCCACAGCGCGGCCCGAGTGGCGCAGGATTCCCTTATAGGTCCGCCAACGGCGGCAGCCCATGCATATCCCTGCCGCCAGCAGGCCCAGCAGCAATACCGACGTCATGACGCACAGCAGCAGGTGTCCCTCCCGGCTCCAGCTCCCCTCATTGGTGAACTCCACGCCCACCCCTTTGAGGATACTGGCGATCCCCAGGCCCAGAAAGCCGGCGGCAAACCCCACGTTATATAAATTATATCCCTGGTGGACGCGGATGGTGTATCCGGCAATGGCGGGGATCAGAAATCCGATCACCACGCCGCAGCTCCCCATCGCCAGCCAGCGCAGCCCCGTCTGCGCATGGGCCAGCCAAAAGCTGACCATGGGGGCGAGGCAGGTGCCGAAGAGGGTCAGATAGATATACTTGGAAAACTTCTCCCTCCTGTACCGGGAGTAGAGCCAGCCGCCAAGGATAATGGGCGCGATGTTCAACAGGTTTTTCCCCAGCAGGGCAAACCCCGCCATCATATACAGGCACGCAAAGCTCACACCGGTACAGGGCAGCCCCATCCGCCAGACCAGCAGTGTGCTCAGCAGCAGCACCAGCGCCGCGTTGAGCAGGGCCGCGCCCACGCCGCCGGTGGCCATGGGGTCGGTGATGAGCCCCGTCTCGCTGATCTGGATCTGCCAGAAGCCGGTGAAAAGCGTCCTGTCCGGCTGGGCGATGACGGCGAAGAGCAGCAGCAGGCCCACCGTGGCCAGCAGCACAAGGTATAGTCTGTCGTGGTTGATCTCCGGTCTCTTTCCCTTACCGTCCTCCGCCATAGGCCACCTCTCTTTCTGGTATGCTACCAGTTTATAAGAAAGAGGCCGCTTTGGCAAGTATATCACGGAAATTTGTTCAGAAAACGCAAAGAAAAAAGTGGAATGCATCAAGATCGATGCACTCCACTTTTTTCAATAGCGCCAGGTGCTCTGGTCGTACCAGTCCCCTGTATCCCAAGCAGCGTCCGCATACATCAGCTCGTCGTTCTTGTCCAGGGCGTAGAGCGCGCCCATGCACACGATCTCCCGGCCGTACTCGTCCGTCACCACGGCGGCCAGACAAAACACATCTGTCGCCTCCGGCGTGACGATACAGTCCGACAGGCGGTAGAACCGGCAGTCGGACCAGTCCCCCTGGAACCGGTCCTTCGGCCATTCGCAGCTCTCCAGCCAGGTCACAAGCTCCCGGTTGCGGAAGAGGCCCACCTTCATCTCCCGGATCTCCGCGCAGCCAATGGCGGCGTTGATGGCCGCTGCCTGGCTCTCGTCACGGAACCAGACGTATTCATCATTCCAGACCAGCTTTCCGCTCTCGCTGAGCTCCTTCCACAGGAGAAGCTGGGTGTCCTCCACATGTACACTGGGCAGGGAGCCGCTGTAAAGATCAGAGTAGATGTACAGGATCTGGGTCTCCCGGACGTCGCCGGTGACAAATACCACGGAGACAGTGATGCTGTCGGTGAGCTCACAAGTGAGAAGGGCGGAAAATTCCCTCCCCTGGCCCAGCTCCCCCGGATACTCCACGGCGCCGTCCCCAGTGTCCGCCAGGAACACCGCCGTCATCCCCTCGGTGTAAGTCTTGGGGGTCGCCCTGGCGGAGATGGTCACGGTGTTGGCCGACAGGTCGGCGGACACGATCTCCGTGGCGTAGTCGGCGGTCAGGCTGTTCTGGCTTTTCAGCACCTCCTCCACCCGGCTGGTAATGGAATAGATCTGATTGTTCACATCGCTGCGCACATAATTGACGGAATTCTGCAGGTTGTTATACTGGTTATTCAATGTATCCAGACGGCTGAACAGGTTCCAGAACACGCATATCACCGCAGCAGCCGCGATCACCCAGGGCCACAGGCGTCTCCCGCCCGGCTTGGGCCGGGCGGCGATGTAGCGGTCCACGATCTCCTCCACCATCTTCAGCTGCGCCTCCGTCAGCTCTCCGCCGCCGCTTTCCGCCGGGGCCGCCTTCTCTTTCTCATCCACTTTCTCATCCACGGGCGGCCCCTCCACCCCCAGCAGCCACCCCACGGTGACGCCGAAGATGCGGCTCATGGCGATGAGCTTGTCGATCTCCGGCAGGGCGCTGTCGCTCTCCCATTTATAGACGGACTGACGGGAGACGCCCAGGCTCTCCCCCAGGGTCTCCTGGCTCAGCCCCTGTTCCTTTCGCTTTTGCGCGATGCGCTGTCCGATGGTCATATCCTCATCCTCCTCTGGCTCAAATGTAGCAAAGCCGCCCCGCCGGGGCCACCAACTGGGGCGAAAATCCTGCTAACCAGGGGTTTACATTTGCCCAAAAGATCCATCCGGCCGCCGGTTTTACTGTTTCAAGACCTCCTGCCGTATGTAGTCGAACGTCTTCTCCTCCCCCTCGTCCCGGAGCATGACCAGCAGCTTTTCCAGCAGGGACACCGTGTTGGGATGGATCAGATAGTGGTCCCGGGAGCGGTCGTAGTACTCCCAGGGGGAGGCGTCGGTGTACTTCTCCTTCTGATAGATCTGGCTGGCGGCCACACGGTCGCAGAACATCTCCACCACATAGTTCACCGGCATCTCCATGCCGCCCATGCGGTGGCCCAGCTCGGGCGCATAGTCGATCCAGTACTCCAGGTGGTGCTTGTTGCGGCCCTTATGGTGGAGCCAGGCGGAGGAGATACCGGTTGCCGCCCGCTCCGCCTCGTTGGGGCTGTGGTCTCCCTGGAAATATTTTGCTCCCACCAGGAACTCCGTTGGGCCGTACTTGCTCAGATCGTGGAGAAGCCCCTGGCGGTACAGCCCCACCCGGAAGCAGTATTTCATCACCCGCGCCTTGTGGGCGGTGATGGTCTTGAGATGCCCCCACCACTTCGGCATGGAACTCCCCCCTTAAATGAGCTGCTGGCCGTTGATGGTCAGCTGGAACGTCAGGCCCAGCCGCTCCGCCGCCCGGCGGCAGAGCAGCATCCGCTTCATGAAGATCTCAAAGAAGTCCATCACGGAGCTGAACTGGGTGTCCACCGTCAGTTCCAGCCTGGCTACCTTTTCCTGGGGCAGGATCCGCAGGGCAGAGTGCTCCACGGAGTAGTTCACCCTGTCGTGGATGTCAAAGGTGGCGATGTCGCGGTTACGCACACGGTTACGGCGCACGTCGGACTTGTCAGCCAAGATCAGTGCAGCGGCCACGGCGTTCACCGGCACGCCGGTTCCCTCGTCGTGGTTGCCAATGGCGGTGACAATGGTGGCAATATCAGCAGCATCCATATCCATGTGGTCCAGGATGCGGAAGGCCATCACCGCCCCGCTCTGGGAGTGGTCCACCCGGTTGACCAGGTTGCCGATATCATGGAGATAGGCGGCGATCCTGGTCAGCTCGATCTGATGGTCGTCGTATCCCAGGATACGCAGTGTCTCCCCGGCGATCTCCGCCACCCGGCAGACGTGGGGGAAGCTGTGTTCTGTAAATCCCAGGGCGGAGAGGGACTCGTCGGCCCGGGTGATATAGGTGTTGATATCGGCGTTCTGCCGCAGCTGTTCATATGTGATCATAGGGATCCCTCCGTGTGTTTATCGTATCGGGTATTCCTGTACTATCATAAGTCAAATATTGTGCAATACCAATATCTACGCATTTCTCCAACAGGTCGGGGGAATATTTTCGTATTAGGTTAGCAACAGTTAATTTTCCCGATTCATTTAGTGAAAAAGGTGATATTTCTCCTCAATCAGATCTATTAGTGCGTCAAATGTCATTATCGGATTTAGCCTCTCCTTTTAGAATATATCATTCAGCAACTTCCAATCCATGCCTCGAATGTCCTCGCTATATTGTTCCATACAAATGCACAACTCCTGGCTCTGCTTATCTTCCCTCACAAATCCGCCGTGGAGCTGGTGCTTTTCCAAGTATGCCTTCAGCACCTCAAACTTTTTGGGCGAGAAGATGTCAATGTCTTCACTCTTGCCTGTGCGGTCAAAACCGCCCTTTGTTTCGATGATCCATAGCTCCCCCTGCACACTGACAATATAATCCGGGAAGAAGGACTTCTGTTTACCGAAGTTGTCCATGTACACAATAGAAAAATACTCTGCGCCCTTATCACCGTTTTTGTAGAACCAGTCCACGGCAGGGCTGCCTTCGCAGAACTTTTCAAACTTTTTCTCCGAAGCGGAGCGGGGCTCTGCCGATGCAAGATACCCTTCATACACATTCTTTGTCAGCGCAACTTGGGATTTGGCGCCGTCATCATAAGTAAACAGACAGGATTGTGGGATATGGAAACTCACGGTTGTGATGGCCGGCGTGTTCAACATGGTCTGATCCAGCATAGCTGCCATGGCCCGTCGGATATCATCTTTGATAAGCTGGGCGTTATTCAATACAAAAGCGTATAGCTCACGAACCTCCAAACGCAAGATTTTGCTTGAGCCAGGAGCGTCTTTGGCAAATATCCGCCGAAGTACGGTGTTGATTTGAGCATAGTCCAGTCCCACTTTCAGGCCGATTTCTGCCACACGATGATGATATTCCCGGCCATGCCGATGGGTATCCAGTTCTGTAAAAAGCCGTACTTCGTTAAGCTGGTCAAATTGCCCCTTTGCCATGGTGGTTACAGTACCCGATCTTGTGTAATCAATGATTTGATCAGAAAATACATAACCTGCTGTCTCCAGCCTGGTTTTGTTCTCCGCAGCATTTTTTCCTGTGCGGTATGTCTTTTGAAAATACGCAGTCAATGCCTCCAGCGCTTCTGCTGGGCTTCGGGTCACAGAAAGTCCAGACTTCTGTTCGCTGGTCAGGGTAATGTCTTTAAATTCCGGTTTCAAATATAGTGTAGCGGCGGACAAGGCTCCCTTGCCCAAATTCAATTTAACGCCCTCGGTAAACTTCTCGTCCAGGGTATAGAGGTAGCAGCTGTCCAACAGATCATTGCCGTAGTGTTTCGCCTCTGGCATTCGGCGGATACGTCCAATGGTCTGGATCTCAAAGGTTTCACTCATGTTATCCCGGAGTTTGACCAGAATGTGCGCACGGGGACAGTCCCAGCCGGTGGCGACTGCCTGTTTAATAATGACAGCCACTTGTGGAGCATCGTTCTCCTCAATGCCATCCAGCTTTTCGTGCTTGTTAGAGAGCCATACAGCGAGCTGGCCATTCTCGTAGGCGATCCCATTGGATTCAAACCACCGCTCGATCTCATCCTGCATGACATCATTTTTGTTGGGGATCTGGACGACGATAAGCGGATTGACCTTTGCGCCTTCGTGGAGAAACGCACTGTGCAGTTCACGCTGCTTTTTCAACGCCCGCTCCAATAAAAAAGCAATTTGATCCTCTACCTGGATATTCTGGGGGAAATCCTGATTGATGGCCAGCATCTTTTTGATCAATCCCTCAGCAATGACGTCCTCCTCCGGCACATCAATGAGATTAGCGTGAGGATAGTTTTTCGGCGTGGCGGAACAGCGGATGATCTTCTCCGGCGCAAAATAATGGAGGATATCTGCTGCTTTCACAGTGTCATTCTGGTGGCTTTCATCCACGATGATAATGAAAGACAGCCCGCTGTTTTTGGCGTTTCGGATATGCTCCAGAAAATTGGTACGCTCGCCGTCCTTCAAGGCGTTGTTGCCCCTTTTCGTCAGCTTCTCCCAATTGATAAAGCAGGAATCGTTTTCCTCAAAGCCGGAGGTCATCACATCCGCC
This sequence comes from uncultured Oscillospiraceae bacterium, assembly GCA_902373635.1. Lineage (GTDB taxonomy): Bacteria > Bacillota > Clostridia > Oscillospirales > Oscillospiraceae > Pelethomonas. The sequence continues at coordinate 21,833 of CABKMV010000013.1, read as the reverse complement.
AGCAACTTGGTGTGGCTGAGGGGAATGTATTTGTCCATCTTGGTCTTGCTCTGCTCCTCCAGGTCGCCCTTGCCGGGAGTCAGCCATACGAACACCTTTTTGTAAAAGCTTTTCCCGTATTCATCCATAAAGCGGGTCAGGATGATGGTCTTGCCGCTGCCAGTGCAGCTTTTCAGAATGATCTCCTGTTCCGGGCCGGACATGGCCTCCATCAGATCGCCAATGGCTTTCAGTTGGAAATTTGCAAGCCGCATGGTCAGCCCTCCAATTCTCGGTAGTAGTAGTCAGGGATGATATTGACCCGAATACCCCGCTCTTTGATGGCGGCGTCCTGCTCTCCGGTAGGCAGGATGTCGTGGCCCAGGTACAAGGTATGGCACCTGGAAAACGCCTCCGGGCGGGCGATGAAATCCGACAGTTCCTCATCGGTCAGCACAATGGCAATCTCAGCGTTTTCGATGAAGTTGATGCCGTTCTCCAACTCTACCAACTCCCGGACATGGCGCAGAAGCTCGTCCGCATACTCATAATAGAGCTGCTCATTGATGGGTACATAGTCGATACGGTAGTATTTCAGACTGGCCGCGTAGCCTTCCCGCTCGATCACTCGCTTGATGCGCTCATAGGTCACATTCCGGCAGATGTTGTTTTCATTGTTGGTGCAAAGGATGAATTTCCGGCGGCTATCGGAGTGGGCGACATTATGGGCCAGCACAGCATGGCCAGTGGTGCCACTCCCGGCGAAGAAGTCCAAAATAATGCTATCCGGCTGGGAGGCAATGGTAAGAATACGGTCTATTAGGCGCACAGGTTTTGGAGTGGAAAATGCAGTCATGTCACCCAGGAGCTTTCCTACCTCTTTTTTTGCTTCATCGGTATGGCCAACTTCAGTAGAAAGCCACAAATTTGAGGGAAGTTTTCCTTTTGCTGTATCTAAATACGTTTTCTTAGCAATTCCGCCATATCCACCTTTTGTAAAAAAGTACTTTGGCCACTGCCCCCGCTTGTAAACAGCCTCCGCCGCTTCTCTTGAAATTTCCAGTGATTCCGATAAAACAATTCCTAAGACATCTTGTTTGATGTCATTCTTTGAGATTCCACAAACCTGAGCGCGTTTATCTGCGTCATGAAGATCCCGTAGTTCATATCCGCACCAACCACGCATGATTTCAAGCATCTCACTTTGCTTGTACCGCCAGTGTAAACCACTTGCTGGATATAACATTTTTCCAGTAAACGGATGCTGTATCGCATAGACCATGCCTTGATGAGTTGATGCATCGGCGGCATATGCGTTATCAGTTCTCCACAAGGCAACATCATTGTCGGGATTCTTATATTTTGAATTCATACTATCTGTGCGAGGCAAAAGATTTGGATTCCAATCCCTACTTTGGCTGTAAACCAATATGTGTTCGGCTTCTGAAGGAATTCCTTTAGAGTCATTCCGGGTGGAATAAGTACGCTGCCAAGACACATCAGCCACAAAACAACTTTCATCAAAAATGCTGTCACACAGCAGCTTCAACCCTGCCCGTTCCCGGTCATCGATGGAAATGAAAATAACGCCCCTCTCACTGAGCAAGTGCTTCGCCAGCTCCAGCCGCTTGCTCATAAAGGACAGCCATTTGCTGTGGCGGAACGTATCCTGAGCGTCCACAAAACAGTCGTCATAGACAAAATCCTTGTTGCCGGTGTTGTACGGCGGATCAATATAAATGAGATCAATCCGACCCCGGTGGGTCTTTTCCAGCAGCCGTAGCGCCGCCAGATTGTCCCCCTCCAGCAGGAAATTCATCTCGCCGCCTTTATCGATAAACAGTTCTGGCTCCTCAGTCAGCACTGGGGTATGCTCTGCCAGCACCGTATCAATGGCCTCCTGATGCTCCTCGAAAACCAGGCCGTACTTCTTGCCGTTCACGTCCTTCTCCAAGTCGGAGAGGTAAACCAGCAGACTGCCGGTGTTCTCGTCTTGGGGCGCGGCGGAAATGTAGGCCCGGATAGCAGAGATTTTTGCAAGAAGATCGTTCCGCTTTAGTTTGGAGAGGTTGGTGGACATATCAGTTTCCTCCCAGGTGTTTGGAAAGTTCCTCCGCAATTTTTGCTTCTCCAAGTGACAGCAAAAATTGTCGGCAGTTTGCGGCAGATTGCTGAATGGACTGGGGCGGGGTTTGATTTACAGCGTTGTAGACCGCCTTTTCGACAATGTGTTTTTGGGAAACATCCTGAAGATGCCGTCCCACCTCATTCCAGTCACATTGTGAAACCAAGCAATCCAGCTTCTCAATTTCATCAACAATATCCGCAACATCTTTGATTGTGCGGAACTGCTTCAAATATTCCAGAGTAAACATTTCGCTTTCACTCCCTAATTATTGTCACACTGTGGGGGGTAGGTCATTATTGATACAAATCATTATACACTTTATCTCAAAGAACCGCAAACATTCTCTCCAATGCCCTCAAAATCTCCTCCAGTGGCATTCCCTCGACACCGAGCTTTTCCAAGTCAATCGGCTCGCTCCTCATCGCATCTATAAATTGCCCTACATCTGCCCCAACGGCCTTAGAAACCGTGATCTGAGCAGAAGGCTCCACCAGCGGGAATAGCCGAAACACATCATTTTTGTGCTTCTTCAGATCCCGCTCGTTGACATGGGCGCCGTCTGCTTTCTTTTGCCGCAGATCCAGCCATGCCTTCATCTTGAACAGCATCAGGTATTCCGTTCCCAGGACTGACACTCCGCCCACTGTTCTGCGGCCGGCCAGCATAAGCCGGTAATAGTTATCGTCCAGTATGATGGCGGACAGGCTGGATATCTCGTCGGACACCGGCAGGGGAGTCAGATGGATCTTTGGATGGTCGATTTGAAAATCCGGGCGCCGGGAAAATAACTCGATCATAACGGGGTATCCAGCGGCCTGCGGTTCGGTAAAGCGGTAGAAGTGAGGAGCCTCTGAGCTTTTCCAGCCACATTTATAGCCGCCGTCTTTGATGTAGTTCCAAAAAGCGGCGGCAAACTCGGAAAATCGTTCCTCAATCAAAAGGATCATGTCGATATCCTTGGTGGCCCGGAAGTCCAACCCCACCTCGTTCATCAGAATATCGCAGGCTGTTCCGCCAATGATGGTGTAGCAGTTCTCGTAACCTCTGAACTTCTCCCGAAACGAATCAAAACCGCTTACCATTTGTATCCCTCCATCATTTCCTCCACTGCCTGTTCTACTCGCTCGTCCTTATTCTCACGCAGTGACAGGGCCAAAGATATTACATCCACTGCATGGTAAACAGCCAAGGGCTGAGGATCATATTTCCAAAGCTCAAGCTGGATATAGTCACGACTATTACTCCATGCAGGGTCAATTTCCTCAATTCCATTAAGCTCTTTGTATTTCTTCCGGCTTATAGCCTTACATTCAATTTGCGGTCCATTGAGCATGCTGTGCGTTGCCAGGGCATATTCTCCCGCCATGGGGAGTTCGGCGAACGTTTCGTTCTTTCGGACATAAAGCCGCTTTTGCACAGGGTCTATCATATAGGGCAGAGCCTTTTCATAAAGGATTTTGCCGGAATCAGCCGCAGACACATAATCACTGCGGCCAAATTTTTCTACGGTGACAAGCTCCAATGCCTCCAACTCCTGCACAGCACGGGTCACATTCATTGCAGAAAGATTCAACCGCTTTGCCAGATCTACTTTACAAGCCGACCACCCAGTCATTTCATAAATAAAGTGCAACAAAATCAACTGCGCCGCAGGGGAAAGCTTCTTCGGCGCAGGCTTGACCGACTTCATCCGTTCTTGCAGAACTACCCCCAGAAAGGGCAGATAAACCTGACTGCCAGGAACGACAAAAGGCATTTTTGCTTCAATTAGCGCTTTCCGTTGCCTGGACTCCAAGTGCTTGAAACATAGAACGATATGCTCCGGCTGGCCGGGCAGCTTTGCCATCTGCTTGCGAAAGGAGGGCAGACTAAAGTTCTTCTCGTCCGCCTCAATGAGAACGCACTCCGCTCCGCCGATGTGCAGCAGAAAATATTTTCTCCCATTTTTCAGATAAAGCGGGAATTGCTCCGCCTCTGCCCATGGGGTTATTGTTGCCTCCAACCCAAGGGTTTGATTCAGGTAATCCAACACAGCCATCACCTCAAGAGCATTATAACATTTGAAATGTTATAATGCAATAAAAATGTTAGAATAAAGTTTGCGCCTTTGCAACTGATTTTATCCCCACTATAAAATTGCCCACAGAAGCGACCTTCTGTGGGCAATTTTATGCTCTATTCTGAGGCTTACAGGGTTATACCCCCACCTAACACTGATATGTCACTTCCACCTCATGCCCCCTCCGCCGGCGCGCGGCGGCGAGATCCCTCGGGACGCGGTTTTCCGGCCTCCCCTTGGCACGTCCTGTACCGTCATGATAGAAAGAGGAGGGACCGGCTTTCGCCGGTCCCTCCCCCTCTTGTCCAGTGGAAGAGTTACAGGTTCTTCTCGTAGGACTCGATCATCTTCTTGACCATCTGGCCGCCGACAGAGCCGGCCTCGCGGGAGGTCAGGTCGCCGTTGTAACCCTGCTTCAGGTTGACGCCCACCTCGTTGGCAGCCTCCATCTTGAACTTGTCCATAGCCTCGCGGGCCTCAGGAACGTTGATGCGGTTGTTCTTCTTAGACATGATTCTTTTCTCCTTCTCCATTTTTGCGGTGGCACATGCCGCTGAAAAAGGAAGGGGCGGAGATCCGCGCTCTGCCTTTCGCCGCTGCATTGCGCCACAGAGCAGATACTGTTTTCTCCGCCCCTGTCGCACCCATAGCTTGTGCAATGGCGGCTTCATTATGCCTGCAATGCGGACGGTAATTTTTTGCAGAAACCTGCGAACTGTTTTTATGATTTCTCCCTTTTATTTTTAATATGTATGCTCCCCACGAATCAAGCGGGGCGCGGTCTATACCGCGCCCCGCTCTTCCTGATTTTCATTTGCTCTCAGCGGATCAAACCGTCGTCCTCTTAAAAACCTTCCGCTTGACCGTCAGCAGCAGGATACCTGCGGCCATGAAGCCAATAAGGGCCAGATAGCGCAGAAAGCAGGCGAATCTTTTCATACACTTACCTCTCAACGATTTTATAATAGGTCCGGGCGGTCAGCAGGTACACCGCGCCGTATACGGCGAAGAACACCAGCACCGTCCCCAGGGTGCACAGCGCGGTCAGGGTGGTATTGTGGAGATAGAACAAGGTCAAAAGCTTTTCCACCATATTGAAGTCAAAAAGGATATGGATGGACGCCACCGCGATGGGCAGGAAAAATACCATCAATATCTGACCGCGGATGGAGGACTTCACCTCGTCCCGGCTGAGCCCCACCTTCTGCATGATCTCGAACCGCTCCTTGTCCTCGTAGCCCTCGCTGATCTGCTTGTAGTAGATGATGAGCACCGTAGCCATCAGGAAGATCAATCCCAGGAAGATGCCCAGGAACAGGAAGCCCCCGGCCAGGCCGTACATATCCGCCGCGCCCTCGGAGCGCAGGTCCCAGGAGCAGGCGTACCAGGTTCCGGTGCCGGCAAAGAAATTCTCCTGATTCGCGCTGTCATCCCAATAGCTCTCCTTCAGAGCGGCCACCACCTCGTCCGCGGCGTCCACATCCAGATAGGCGAACCAGGACATATAGGAGGCATTGTCCCCGTAGGCCGCCGCCTGATTCTGCCACAGCTCGGCCAGGGACGCCTCGTCCGGGAACACCACCGCCACCATCTGGGCGATCATCGGACTGTAGCAGGGGTTTTTCTTCAGATGCCGCGCCACATGGTACGTGCTGGTCCCCAGCTCGGCGCCCTCGTCGGGGACCACCCAGCGGAAGGTCAGCTCATCTCCCGCCACACCGTAGGCGGCGACCTCCCCGGCTGCCAGCTCCAGCTCCTCCCCGGTGACGGCGGCATAGTTGTCCGCAGTGATGCAGGTGATGCTGACGATGGCCCCAACCGTGCCCTCAGCAAAGCGGTCGGTGGTATAGGTGCCGTCGGCGAGCAGGCCGCCGCCAAAGGTCATCTCCCGGCGGGTCCAGCTGTTTGTGACCGTCATCCCCTGGCTCTCCACATAGTTTGTCTGGACAGCCAGCATGGCCTGGGGATCAAAGGGTTCCTCCTCGTCCGGGCTGTACCGCACCTGGATGTTGATATCCCCGGGGTACTGTTCGTTCACAATCTCCTCGGTCCCCAGGTACAACGACAGGGTGCCGGAGATCATGACCATCACCATAGTGCAGAGAATGCAGATGTTGGCCAGGCCCACGGCGTTCTGCTTCATACGGTAGAGCATGCCGGAGACGCCGATGAAGTGGCTGGTCTGGTAATAAAATTTCTTGTTCCGCCGCAGGGCCTTGAGGATAAAGATGCTGACGGCGGTGAAGAGGCAATAGGTTCCGATGATGACCAGGATGACGGCCACAAAGTACATGCCGATTGCCTCCACGCCGGTCTTGGTCCGGATAGCGATGGTGTAGCCGGCCCCCAGGGTGACGATCCCAAGGAGCGTCAGCAGCCAGCGGGTCCTGGGCTCCCGCTCCCCCACGTTGCTGCCCCTGAGCAGTTCAATGGGGTTGGAGACGCGGACCTTGTTCAGGTTGGTCAGCAGCGTTGCCACCAGCAGCATGGCAAAGCAAAAGGCGGTATAGGAGACGGCCTTCCAGGAGACGGCAAAGCCGAAAGGAACGGCAAAGCCCAGCAGCTTATAGAGCAGCAGCGTCACCAGCTTGTGGAGCAGAATGCCAGCAAGCAGGCCGCCGCCGATGCCCAGCACAGCGATATACAGCGTCTCAAAAAAGAGTACCACGGCGATGTGGCTCTTGCCCATACCCAGGATGTTGTAGAGGCCCAGCTCCTTTTTCCGCTGCTTCATGAGAAAGCCGTTGATATAGAGCACGAAGATGGTGGAAAATACAAATGCCACAAACAGGCCGATGGCCATAAACGTCTCCACATACATATATGCGTTGCCTCGGCCGGGGGTCATGTTCTCCACGCCGGGGTCGTTGACCAGAGCGGACATGATGTAGAAGGCGGCCACGTTGCCCAGCAGGGCCAGGATATAGGGCACGTAGAACCGCCGGTTGTTTCGGATGTTCTGCCACGCCAGTTGGGGATACAGGTTGCTACGCACGATCCTCACCTCCGGTGGCCAGCAACGTCAGGGTATCGGAGATTTTCTGGTACATCTCCTCGGTGGTGTTCATACCCCGGTAGATCTGGTGGAACACCTCGCCGTCCCGGATGAACATGACCCGCCCGGCATGGCTGGCGGCCTTGGTGGAGTGCGTCACCATGAGGATGGTCTGCCCCTCGGCATTCACCTGGTCGAAGAGAGCCAGCAGGCTGTCGGTGGCCTTGCTGTCCAGCGCGCCGGTGGGCTCGTCGGCCAGGACGATGCGGGGCTCTGTGATGAGGGCCCGGGCCACGGCCACCCTCTGCTTCTGGCCGCCGGAGATCTCATAGGGGTACTTTTTCAGCAGGTCATGGATGTTCAGCCGCTTGGCCAGAGGCAGCAGCCGCTTCTCCATCTCCTTGTAGGTCCTGCCCGCCAGCACCAGGGGCAGCAGGATATTGTCCTGGACGGAGAAGGTGTCCAGCAGGTTGAAGTCCTGGAACACAAACCCCAGATTGTCCCGGCGGAAGGCGGCGATATCCTTCTCCCGGATGGTGACGATATCCCTCCCGTCCAGCAGCACCTGGCCGCTGGTGGGCTTATCCAGGGCGGCCAGGATATTCAGCAGCGTGGTCTTGCCGCTGCCGGACTCGCCCATGATGGCCACATATTCCCCCGCCTCCACGGCGAAGTTGACGCTGGAGAGGGCCTGGACCTGCTGGCCGCCAAAACGGGTGGTGTAGATCTTCTTCAAGTCGCTGACTTGCAGGATCGGTTTTTTCAGATCGCTTGCTTGCAGGCTCGGCATTGGAACATTCCTCCTTGGGATTCATTTGACAGATCCCATTATAGCCGTGACAGCCCTCCGCTGCCATCGATTTACCTTACAAAACGCCGCGAAACCTTACAAAGCTGTAAGCTTCCCAGACATTTCCCCGGCGGCGGCATTCCACGCCGGATATTTTTCGATCAGAAATTGACAAATGCCGGAATATCGTGCAAAATACTGGTTAAGGAGGGATTCTATGAAAAAACTGATCGCGTTTTTGTCAGCCCTGGTCATGTTCGCCTCGCTGTGCGTCCCGGCCTATGCCGCGGGCCTGGACAATTTCCAAAAGGTCAACACCTATGTGGACGGCCAGTTTACGGACGTCTCCGCCTCCAGCTGGTACGCGGACAACGTAAAGGCCGCTTACGAATATGGGATCATGACCGGGAGCAGCGACACATTTTTCAACGCATCCGGCAATCTGTCTGTCGCGGAGACCGTGGTCATGGCCTGCCGCCTGCACAGCGCCTACTACGGAAACGGCGCGGCCTTTGAAGCCGGCACGCCCTGGTACCAGCCCTATGTGGACTACGCCCAAAAGCAGGGCATTCTCAGCGGCGGATACAGCGATTATAACGCCGCCGTCAGCCGCGCCGACTTTGCCGTCATTCTCGGCGCCTCCCTGCCGGACGAAGCCCTGCCGGCAATCAGCTCCATTGAAGAGGGGGCGATCCCCGACGTCGCCTCCGGCGCCGGCTGCTATGAGGCTGTGTACCGCCTCTACCGGGCCGGGATCCTGACCGGCAACGACGGGAAGGGCACCTTTACCCCATCCGAGAGCATCACCCGGGGCGCGGCGGCCGCTATCGTCAGCCGCCTGGTGGACCCCTCTCTGCGCAAGGCCATCACGCTGGAGAAGCCGCCCTTTGAGCCGGTGCCTATGGATCAGCTGGCCAATCTCTCAAGCCTTCGCAAAAAGGCCACGGACGACGAGCTGGCCCAGGCCTATGAGGCAGCCCGGGAGATCGTCACGCCGCTGGCCGGGCTGAGCCTGGAGGATCAGCTCTACGGTATCGCCTCCGCCCTGCGGGAGATGTTTGACAGCGGTATGGACTACTCCATGTCCTCCCCCCACTACAACGACCCCTACGGGTACTTTATCCTGGGCGCGGCCTCCTGCGCCGGCTGCACCCGGGCCACCGGCCTGTGCCTGAACATGCTGGGCATCCCCTATGAGCATGTCAATGAGAACCAGTACTCCCACCAGTGGTGCCGGGTCAATGTCAACGGCGTCTACTGGATCTGCGACGCCTACGGTCCCTACTGCGGCCCGGAGCCCGCGCCCTATACGCACCCCTATCTCAGCTGACACGCCGCCCGCCGGTCCCGGCAGGCAGGGGCCTACACAACACATGTGAGCGCCGCAGAATACCAGTATCTGCGGCGCTCCTTTTTTATATTTAGCGCGTGTAAAAGCAAGGGCTTGCGGCAAAGCGGCCTACTCGTATTTCCGCCCCACCACATAGACCGGCACAAACAGCCCGCCCAGCAGCGCCGCCAGAAGGGCCGCTGTCAGCGCCGGCCAGATGGCCGTCTCCGGCAGCAGGAGGGGCAGGCCCCACCGCAGGGCCAGATAGGCCAGCGGCCACAGCGCGGTCAGGGCCAGGGACCAGATCCGGGCCACGCGAAGGATGTGGGGCCAGTTGCTGTTGTTGAAGTGGACGCCGGGCACGTTCATGCGGAAAACGCCGTCGCTGTAGAAGCTGATCCTGTTCCCGTCATAAAAGGCAGGCAGCTTCTCCCTGGCGAAAAAGCAGAAGTACGCGCCGAAGATTACCGCCAGCAGCAGTGGCGTCAACAGCATGGATGCCATCTCATCCCACAGCATATCCATCCGCCACAGCGCGCCCACTCCCAGCCCCCCGCAGAGAATGGCCGTGGCGTACCACATGCCCCAGCGGCGGCGGCTGCACCGCCGCCCCTCCCGCTCCCGGGCGGTGAGCGTCAGGGTATCCGCCACCAGCTGGTCCACATCCCGGACCGTCAGGGGCTCGCTCTCCCGGATGGTCTGTCCGCTGAGCAGTTCCGTGACCGTCACGCCCAGGATCTCCGCCATGGGCTGGAGCAGGGCGATATATTGTTGATCTCAAACATATCTGGCACCTCCTTGGCCCTATCCTAGCCTTTTAGGTCCCCCCTTGGCAACCGACCAGCGGTAGAGTGCCCTGTTTGCAGGGCTTTGCGGGCTCTTTTTACTCCACCTCCAAGTAGGGCCGCGCCAGGCCGAGGATCACCCTTGTTCCCCGTCCCGGCTCCGACTGGACAGTGATGGTATGGCCCAGGCGGCGGCAGATCTGGCGGCACAGATAGAGGCCGATACCGGTGGAGCGCTTATCCAGGCGGCCATTGCAGCCGGTGAAGCCCTTCTCAAAGATCCGGGGCAGGTCCTCCGGGGAGATGCCCACGCCGTTGTCCTCAATGACCAGCCGCTCCCCCTGGGCGTACACCGTCACCTTCCCGCCGGGGGCGTATTTCACCGCGTTGGACAGCAGCTGCTCCACCACCAGCTGCAGCCACTTCTCGTCGGTCAGCACCTTCAGATCCGTCTCCCGCAGGTCCAATGACACCTTCCCCCGGATGAAGAGGGGCGCGTATTTCCGCGCCGCCTGGCGGAGGATCGGCGAGAGGGGATACTCCCGGATCACATAGTCGGTGGACTCGCTGCCCAGGCGCAGATAGGTAAGGGCCAGCTCCACATACTGCTCCACACGAAACAGCTCCGCCGCCAGTTCCCTGTCCCGCTCCTCGTCCCGCAGCATCAGGCGCATGGCGGCGATGGGGGTCTTGATCTGGTGAACCCACATGGTGAAGTAGTCGACAGCCTCCCGCCGGCGCTGGTCGGAGGCGGACTCCGCCTTCCGCCGCAGGCCGTCCAGCTCCTGCAGAAGGGCCTGATACAGCTCCTCCTGCCGCCCCCAGCTCTCCGGCAGGGCGCCGAGCGTCAGCGCCGCCCGGCCCTGCATCTCCTCCAGCGCCCGTATTTTGCGGTTCCAGCGGATAAGATCCACCACGCCCCAGACCAGGAGCAGCACCGCGCACAGGAGCGAGGCATACCCCACCGCCTCCACCGGCAGCTCATAGAGGAAGAACACCCCGGCGAAGATGGCTGCGCAGCCAGCCAGCAGCACCAGGACCCCCAGCCGCTGCTTACAATAGCTTCCCAGTCTCTTCATGTCACTCCACCAGGTATCCCAGGCCCTTTTTCGTCCGGATGAACTCCGCCAGGCCGACGCCCTCCAGCTTCCGCCGCAGCCGTGTGACGTTCACTGTCAGGGTGTTTTCGTCCACAAAGCTGTCTGTCTCCCACAGCTTCCGCATCAGTGTCTCCCTGGAGACAGTGGTCCCCTTGTGCTCCAGCAGCACCTGCAGAATGCGGTACTCGTTCCTGGTCAGCTCCAGCTTCTGCCCCTGGTAGGACAGGGTGTTGTCGCCGGTGTCCAGCACAGCCCCCCGGTGCTCCAGCAGCGGCGACGGCGCGCCGAAGTCGTAGGTCCGGCGGAGCATGGCCTGGACCTTGGCGGTCAAAACGTCCAGGTCAAAGGGCTTGGCGATGAAGTCGTCCCCGCCCATATTCATGGCCATGACGATATTCATATTGTCGGAGGCGGAGGAGAGGAAAATAATAGGCGTCTGGCTGAGCTTGCGGATCTCCGCGCACCAGTGGTAGCCGTTGCGGACAGGCAGGCTGATATCCAGCAGGACCAGATGCGGCCGGAAGGCCGCAAACTCCCCCACCACATCGGTATAGTCGGCGGCGCGGCGCGCCTCCCAGCCCCAGGAGGCGATATGCCTCATCACGGCAGCGGCAATGGCGTCGTCGTCCTCCACCAGGAAAATCTTATACACAGGCGTTTCTCCTTGTCTCACCGTCTTATTCCATGGACAGTATCATAGCGGTTTTTCCGGGAAAAGACAAGTGGCGCGGGGTTTAAGTTTTTTTAAAGACGGGAACGGCGCGGGTACCGCCCCGCGCCGTTCCTCAATTAACTTCTCTCCGGCTTCCCCACAAACAGCAGGTGGTTGCTGCACCCCAGCCACTCCGGCTTCTCGCAGGTGTAGAAGTGCCAGCGGAGATACTGGCGGTAGCTCATTTCGTCCATGGCGTTGATCTTCTCCTCCAGCAGCTCGCTGGGGCCGTCGGAGGCCACCTCCCGCAAGATCTCCACGCCGTTTTCCTCCAGCATCTGCCGCATCTCCGCCAGGGTGAAGAATACAAAGGGGAAATTCTCCAGCCGCAGCGTCTCCTTGTCGTAATCCCCCCGCAGGAAATAGTCCGACCGGTAGCTGAACTCCGTCAGGTGGATCACATCGTGGGAGATAAAGGCGAAGAGGATCACCCCGCCCGGACGGCAGACCCGTCTGGCCTCGCTGATGGCCTGCCGCCGGTCCTCCGCCTTCTCCAGATGGTACAGCGGCCCCAGCAGCAGCACCACGTCAAAGGCGCCGTCCGCATAGCAGCTCAGGTCCTTGGCGTTTCCCTGGCGCAGGCGCAGGTCCATCCCCGGCTCGATCCGCTTTTGAAAGGCCTCCACGTTGGCGCCGGCCAGTTCCACCGCGTCCACGCTGTACCCCTGCCGGGCAAAGTGCAGGCTGTACTCCCCCGCCCCCGCGCCTACATCCAGAAGCCTGGCCCCCGGCGTCAGGTAGTCCTCGATCACCCGCACCGTGGTCAAAAACTCCACCCGGGCGGCCTGGGACCAGGTGAGGCGGGTCTCCTCCCGGAACACGTTGGCATAAATGGCCTCTACCCGCTCCGCCTCGTTTTTTATATCATGGATCGCTTTCAGGTCCATCCGTCAGCCCTCCCTGCCTGAGAAAGAGCGCCCGGAACAAATCGGTGTTCCGAGCGCTCCCTAAAAATTTTACGCAGGCGAAACAGCGTTTCGCGCAAAAGGTTTCCTTATGTGCCCTGTGGGCATAGCGCCCCTTGGGAAAGGAACGTATGTATACCTGCTCTTACTTCTTGCCCAGGTACTCGTCAATAGCCTTGGCCGCGGTCTTGCCGGCGCCCATGGCCAGGATGACGGTGGCCGCGCCGGTGACGGCGTCGCCGCCGGCGTACACGCCCTCGCGGCTGGTCAGGCCGTCCTCGTTGACGATGATGCCGCCCTTCTTGTTGATCTCCAGGCCCTTGGTGGTGGACTTGATCAGGGGGTTGGGGCTGGTGCCCAGGGCCATGATCACGCAGTCCATCTCCATGTCAAACTCGCTGCCCTCCTTGACAATGGGGCGGCGGCGGCCGGAGGCGTCGGGCTCGCCCAGCTCCATCTCCACGCACTTGATGCCGACGACGCTGCCGTTTTTCGGATCGCGCTTGTCCTCAGGATTGTTGTAGCCCAGGACCTCCACGGGGTTGGTGAGGGTCTTGAAGATGATGCCCTCCTCCTTGGCGTGCTCCACCTCCTCATGACGGGCGGGCAGCTCAGCCTCGGAACGGCGGTAAATGACGTACACATCGGCGCCCAGGCGCTTGGCGCAGCGGGCCGCATCCATGGCCACGTTGCCGCCGCCCACCACGGCCACCTTCTTACCCTTCAGCTCCATCACGGGGGTGTCGGCGCCCTCCCGATAGGCCTTCATCAGGTTGATGCGGGTCAAAAACTCATTGGCGGAGTAGACGCCCTTCAGGTTCTCGCCGGGGATGTGCATGAACATGGGCAGGCCCGCGCCGGAGCCGATGAACACAGCCTCGAACTTGAACTCCTCCATCAGCTCGTCGATGGTGATGGACCGGCCGATGACGGCGTTGGTCTCGATCTTGACGCCCAGCTCCTTCAGGCCGTCCACTTCCTTCTGCACGATGGACTTGGGCAGACGGAACTCGGGGATGCCATAGACCAGCACGCCGCCGGCCAGGTGCAGCGCCTCGTATACCGTGACCTCATATCCCTTGCGGGCCAGATCGCCCGCGCAGGTCAGGCCGGAGGGGCCGGAGCCGATCACCGCGACCTTGTGGCCGTTGCTCTCGGGCTTGACCGCCTTTTCCGTGGCGTTGGCGTTGTGCCAGTCGGCCACGAACCGCTCCAGGCGGCCGATCCCCACGGGCTCGCCCTTGATGCCGCGGACGCACTTGGACTCGCACTGGCTCTCCTGGGGGCAGACGCGGCCGCAGACGGCGGGCAGGGCGCTGTCCTGGGAGATGATCTGATAGGCGGCCTCAAAGTCGCCCTCGGCCACCTTGGCGATAAACTCAGGGATCTTGATCTGGACAGGGCAGCCGGACACGCAGGGCATGTTCTTGCAGTGGAGGCAGCGCTGGGCCTCGTCGACGGCCTGCTCCCTGGTGTAGCCCAGGGCGACCTCCTGGAAATTGCCGGCACGGACCACGGGGTCCTGATGGGGCATGGGATTCTTCTTCAAACTCATATTAGGCATCTTACTTGACCTCCTGCTTGAACAGATTACAGGTTTCCTCATGGGCATGGAGCTCGAAATCGCGGTACATGGCGCCGCGGGCCATGGCCTCGTCAAAATCGACCAGGTGGCCGTCGAACTCGGGGCCGTCCACGCAGGCGAACTTGGTCTCGCCGCCCACGGTCAAACGGCAGCCGCCGCACATGCCGGTGCCGTCGATCATAATGGGGTTCATGCTGACCACGGTGGGGATGTTATACTGCTTGGTCAGAAGGCACACAAACTTCATCATGATGACCGGGCCGATGGCGATGACCCTGTCGTACTGGACGCCCGCCTCGATCTGCTCCTTGAGCAGGTCCGTGACCAGGGCCTTCTTGCCGTAGGAGCCGTCGTCAGTGCCGATTATGAGATTGGTGCTGGCAGCCTTGAACTCCTCCTCCAGGATGATGAGGTCCTTGTTGCGGAAGCCCACGATCAGGTCCACATGGCAGCCCACCTCATGGAGCTTCTTGGCCACGGGATAGGCAATGGCGGTGCCCACGCCGCCGCCGATGACGGCCACGCGCCTGAGGCCCTCGGTCTCGGTGGCCTTGCCCAGGGGGCCGACGAAATCCTGCAGGAAGTCGCCCTCCTCCTTGTGGTTGAGCTTCTCCGTGGTGGCGCCCACGATCTGATAAATGATCGTGACAGTCCCCCGCTCACGGTCGTAATCCGCGATGGTCAGGGGGATACGCTCGCCGCCCTCATCCACGCGCAGGATGATGAACTGACCGGGCTCAGCTTTTCTCGCTACCAGGGGCGCCTCGATCTCCATCAGGGTAACAGTGGGATTCAATACTCTCTTTTTGACGATCCGATACATAGTGTTTCCTCTTTCCACTTAGATTCGGTTGCATAATTGGGATGTATGCCTTTGCGCATACGTCAGTATTTTAACATGGTTATTCTGCCGCGTCAATTTCATTTCCGCAAAATATCGAAAGTTTTTCGATATTTTCCGTCTTTCCTGCTCACAGGCCGCCCAGCAGGGAGACGCGGCGCCCCTCCATGGCGATAAGCCCCTCCTCCTTCATCTTCCGCAGCTCCCGCATCATGGCGCTGCGGTCCGTGCTGATGTAGTCTGCCAGGGCGCTGAGGGTAAAGGGCAGCTGGAAGCTGTCCCCGCCCCCCTCCATGCTCTGGAGCTGGAAATAGCACAGCAGCTTGTCCCGGATGCTGCGGCGCGAGAGGACCTCCACCCGGCGGCTGAGCTGCCGGGTCTGCTCTGAAACCAGGCGAAACATGTTCTGCACCAGCTTGCTGTGGTGCTGGCATGCCTTTTCACACCGCCTCATGATATGGCTGTACTCCATGAACAGCACCTCGCACGCCTCGGCGCCCACCACCTCCACACAGTCCCCGCAGGAGGCGGTAAAGGCCAGCGGCTCGCCGAATACGCCTCCTGTCTCCAGCCGCTCCAGAAGCGTCCGGGTGCCGCCATAGTCGAATCGGACCAGCTCCACCGCCCCCCGGATCACCACGCCGACCTCCCCGCTGCCGCCTCCATAGGCGCAGACGGTCTCCCCCGGCTGAAAGCAGCCCCGGCGCATGTGGAAGCAGTGGATCATCGCCTCCACCTCGCTGTCGGAGATGTCGCGGAATATCTGAAACCTGCTGTAGTCCATATGTCCTCCCCGCCCTTTGTTGCCCGATATCTTGTGTCCGGTTGCCCGGTCCTACGCAAAATATGGAAATCATTTTTTCATTTTGTTGCGTCTGCAACAGATTTTCTCTTTTCTCTATGATATACTTTCCACAAGAAAATGTAAAGCCCCTTTGGGGAAAACTCTATGTCTTTGAGGAGGAATATACTTATGATGCAGGTCAACGTCACTGGCGGCGTGATCGGCCAGGAGGAGATCGACGCCTATGTCGACCGGGCCAACAAGAAATATCCCATTGGCACCGTTCAAACCCTGGATATCCATGTGGACGGCGATTTTGTGGATCTCCAGTACCACCTCGTCCCCCGTCCCTTCAGCCGCATCCGCCGGATCACAGGCTATCTGGTGGGCGATATGAGCCATTGGAACGACGCCAAGGCGGCGGAGGAGCGCGACCGGGTAAAACATATCTGAGCTGAGAGAGGAGCGGTCAAAAGCCGCTCCTCTCTGTTTTCAACAAATTTTCAGGACGTCAAAATAATTTTCTGGACAATGTGCGCAGAATATGATATCCTTGATAAAATACCTTACCATATAAGTAGTATGAGCCGCTTCGGACAGAAAGGATGGTACTGCATGGGAACTGAGAGCTACACCGGCAAGATCAATCGGAAACTGAACAAGAAGCTGCGGATCGTGGAGGTGGCCTCGGGTCGGGAGAAGGCCGACCTGGTGCTGAAAAACGCCTCCTATGTCAACGTATTCAGCAACGAGATCTGCCGCGGGGACATCGCCGTGGCGGAGGGGCTCATCGTGGGCATGGGCCAGTACAGCGGCGTCCAGGAAATCGATGTGGCGGGCAAAATCGTCCTCCCTGGCTTCATCGACGCCCACATCCATCTGGAGAGCGCCATGGTCTCCCCCAGGGAGTTTGTCAAGGCAGTGCTGCCCCACGGCACCACCACCGTCATCACCGATCCCCATGAGATCGCCAACGTCATGGGCACCGACGGCATCGAGTACATGCTCCAGGCCACCGAGGGCCTGCCGGTGGATGTGCGCTTTATGCTGCCCAGCTGCGTCCCCTCCACCCCCATGGACGAGAGCGGCGCCGTGCTGGACTATCGAACCATCGACTCCTTCTACGACCACCCCAGGGTCCAGGGCCTGGCGGAGATGATGAACTACCCCGGCGTCATCGGGGCGGACAGCCAGGTCATCGAGAAGATCGTTGCCGCCCAGGCCCACCACAAAAAGATCGACGGCCACGCCCCGGGCCTTGTGGGCAACGACCTGAACGCCTATATTGCCGCCGGGGTCTACTCCGACCACGAGTGCTACGACCCCAACGACGCCATCGCCAAGCTGGAGCGGGGCCAGGTCATCATGATCCGGGAGGGCACCGCCGCCCACAACCTGGAGGCCCTGCTGCCCCTGCTGACCCCCAAGTACGCGGACCGGTGCATGTTCTGCTGCGACGACAAGCACCCCAGCGACCTGCTGGAGAAGGGGCACATCGACTTCAACGTCCGGGAGGCCATCCGTCTGGGCGTGGACCCCATCCTGGCGGTCAAGGTGGCAACCCACAACGCCGCCCGGTACTTTCTGCTCAATAACCGGGGCGCCGTGGCCCCCGGCTACCTGGCAGACTTTGTGATCATCGACAATTTCCAGGACTTCCACATTGAAAAGGTCTACAAAAAAGGCGCCCTGATGTTCGACGGCAGCACTGTCGCCGACTTCCCCGCGCCGGAGGTGGACCCCTATCTGGTCAAGCGGGCCCATGACACCTTCCACGTCTCCCCCCTCACCGCCCTGGACTTCGCCGAGCGCCGTCCCCGGGGCATCATCGGCATGGTGCCCGGCGAGATCGTCACCGTGGACCAGGGCTACTCCGACCACATCGACGTGGAATGGGATATTCTGAAGATGGCCGTCATCGAGCGGCACAAGAACACCCACCATATCGGCATCGGCTACCTCCAGGGCTACGGCCTGAAATCCGGGGCTGTCGCCACCAGTGTCTCCCACGACTCCCACAACATCATTGTGGTGGGCACCAATGAGGAGGATATGGCCGCCGCCGCCAACCGGATCGTGGAGAATAAGGGCGGCATCGTGGTCATGGACCAGGGCCAGGTCAAGGGCGAGGTCAAGCTGGGCATTGCCGGCATCATGAGCGACGACACCCTGGAACATGTCAACGAGGCCCTGGAGAGCGCCAAGGAGGCCGCTTTCGGCCTGGGCGTCAGCCCGGGGGTGGATCCCTTCATGACCCTCAGCTTCATGGCCCTGCCGGTGATCCCCACCCTGCGTCTGACCACCCGAGGCGTCATCGACGTGCTCAGCCAGCAGTACATCTGATTTCCTGCCTCCTCCCCTGCGGCAGCGCGGGAAGAGAGAAGCAAACGGCCCTGGGGCCGCCTGAAAGGCGGGCCCAGGGCCGTTTTTCTTCTCATGCTTCAAGTGCGCAGGGTGGCCCGCAGGCGGTCCGGCTTCAGCAGCAGGTCCAGGGCGTCGGTGATGGATGTTACCACCACGTCCGCATGGCTGAGCAGCGCGCCGCAGCAGCCCTCCCGGCCGATGACACAGATAGAGAGGGCACAGGCGTCGGACATGAGGATATCGTTAAAGCCGTTCCCGATACAGGCCACGCCCCCGCCCAGTCTCCCGGCCTCCTCCGCCTTGATCCGCCCCACCTCCACCGTGGGGAAAACCTTTACTTCCACAGGCAGATCCGCGCAGCGATCGGCGGCGGTGCCATGGGTATCGGCGGTGATCACAGAAATATCCAGCGTCTTGCACAACGCCTCCAGCCGGGACGCCACCCCCTGGAGCAGCAGCCCGTCCTCGGCAATGGTGCCGTTGTAATCCAGCAGCAGATGGCTGATACGCAGGGGCTTCCGGCCCGGCGGCTCGATCACCAGCATGTCCTCTCTCCTCCCGTCCGCCCTTTGGCAGTATAGGGCCATTATACCGGGAAGCGGGCGGCGATACAAGCCGGTTTGTGCAATTTTTTGACATGCAGCTTCGGATATTTTTCATTGCCCCCGCCTGCTTTTGCTCCAGCGGCTTTTTCATTTTGCATTTTCTCCTGCACGTTGTTTATTTTTGCGCAAGTTCATCTTCATTTTTATGCAAAAATGCGTTTTTTGCAAGTTTTCCTTCGTCAAACCTACAAAAATGCAGGCCGGGCCAATTTTCTCAGAATTTCCTATTTCCAAACCTTTTTTCCTGTGCTACACTCAAACCATCTTGAAAACCGCGGGCCATCCGCGCACGCTAACGGGAGGAACAGATATGGTAGAAGTGATCAAGAAGGGCGCTTATCTGACAGACGGCAGCCTGGTGTGGGCGGAGGACGCTGTCGGCATGGAGGCCCCCGATCAGGCGCGTGAAAAGACCATCGCCTATTCGATCCTGCGCGCCCACGACAGGAGCACAGACCAGAAGAAGATGCGCATCAAATTTGACGCGCTGATCTCCCACGACATCACCTTCGTGGGTATTATCCAGACCGCCAAGGCCAGCGGCCTGAAGGAGTTTCCCATCCCCTACGCCATGACCAACTGCCACAACAGCCTCTGCGCCGTGGGCGGCACCATCAACGAGGACGACCACGCCTTCGGCCTGTCCGCCGCCAGGAAGTACGGCGGCATCTACGTCCCCGCCAACCAGGCCGTCATTCACCAGTACGCCCGGGAAAAGCTGGCCGGCTGCGGCAGGATGATCCTGGGCAGCGACTCCCACACCCGCTACGGCGCCTATGGCTGCATGGGTGTGGGCGAGGGCGGCGGCGAACTGGTCAAGCAGCTGCTGGAGAACACCTACGACGTGGCCGCCCCCGATGTGGTCCTGGTGTACCTGGAGGGCAGACCCCGCAAGGGCGTTGGGCCCCAGGACGTGGCAATTGCCCTGGTGGCCGCCACTTTCCCCAAGGGCGACGTGAAGAACAAGGTGCTGGAGTTCGTGGGCCCCGGCGTGAAGGAGCTGAGCTGTGACTTCCGCATCGGCATCGACGTGATGACCACCGAGACCAGCTGCCTCACCTCCATCTGGGAGACGGACGATACAGTTCGCTCTTACTACGAGAATATCGGCCGCCCTGAGGATTTCAGGGAGCTCAAGCCCCAAAACGGCGCCTACTACGACAGTGTGGTAAAGATCGACCTGAGCCAGGTGGAGTGCATGATCGCCCTGCCCTTCCACCCCTCCATCGCCTACACCGTCCATGAGCTTCAGGCCAACCCGGAGAAGATCTTCGCCGAGGTGGAGGAGTCCTGCAACAAGCAGCTGGGCGGCAAGGTGAAGATGGATCTGCGCCACAATATCGTGGACGGCAAAGTTACCTGCGACCAGGGGGTCATCGTGGGCTGCTCCGGCGGCATGTATGAGAATATTGTGGAGGCCGCCGCCATTTTGAAGGGCAAGAGCATCGGCAACGGCTACTTCGACATGAGCGTCTACCCCTCCTCCACCCCCATCTCCCTGGCCATCACCAAGAACGGCGCCGCCGCCACGCTGATGGAGGCCGGGTGCGTCATGAAGCCCGCCTTCTGCGGCCCCTGCTTCGGCGCCGGGGACACCCCGGCCAACAACACCCTGTCCATCCGCCACGCCACCCGGAACTTCGCCAACCGGGAGGGCAGCAAGCCCGGCAGTGGACAGATCTCCGCCGTGGCCCTGATGGATGCCCGGTCTATCGCCGCCACCGCCGCCAACGGCGGCGTGCTGACCGCCGCCACGGACATCGACTATGTCTCCCCCACCGCCGAGGAGCTGCAGTACCACTACGATGGCAGCGTCTACGCCAAGCGCTGCTACGAGGGCTTTGGCAAGGCCGACCCCGACGCCGAGCTGCGCTACGGCCCCAACATCAAGGACTGGCCCCATATGCCGAAGCTGGAGGAGGACCTGCTGGTGAAGCTGTGCGCCGTGATCCACGATCCCGTCACCACCACCGACGAGCTGATCCCCTCTGGTGAAACCAGCTCCTACCGCTCCAACCCTATCGGCCTCTCCGAGTTCGCCCTCAGCCGCCGGGTACCGGAATACGTTGGCCGCAGCAAGGCGGTCCGCTCCCTGGAGGAGGCCCGGGAGGCGGGCGAGATCCCCGCCGAGGTGGCCGAGGTCCTCGCCAAGGTAGGCGGCGACGGGGCACGCACCACCGTGGGCTCCTGCGTGTTCGCCAACAAGCCCGGCGACGGCTCCGCCCGGGAACAGGCGGCCTCCTGCCAGAAGGTGCTGGGCGGCTTCGCCAACATCTGCTATGAGTATGCCACCAAGCGCTACCGCTCCAACTGCATCAACTGGGGCATCGTACCTTTCACCATAGACAGCGGCCTGGAGTTCCCCTACGAGGACGGCGACTGGGTATACATCCCCGGTGTGAAAGCTGCCATTGCAAACGGCATAGAGGACATCTCCGCCAAGGTCATCGCCAGGGACGGCTCTGTCCACGACCTGCCCCTCAAGTGCGCGGGCCTGACCGCCGACGAGCGACTCATCCTCCAGGAGGGCTGTCTGATGAACTACTACGCCGCCGGCTACGGGAAGGACTGATGTGGGACTGACCGGCCTACACCCTTCCTTCATGCGGGGCTCCGCCCCCGGACCCCGGGGTACTTTTTCGCCCCTGCGGGGCAGGACGCTCTCAACTTTTCTCCCGTGAGAAAAGTTGCAACACTCGGCCTAAGAGCCGCCGCAATGCGGCGGTTGGCCTCGTATACCCTCAAGGGCACAGGCGCGCCCGCCTGCGGGCGGGTGAAGCACGCATAAGGGGGCTGCGCCCCCTTGGAAATCCCCTTATTTTCAGGGGGTGTTTCGCGCCCCGGCGCGAGGCACTTTTTATCCGGATAAAA
>CABKMV010000012.1 GCA_902373635.1 uncultured Oscillospiraceae bacterium | reverse complement strand
CTCATTTCTTGTGTTACTTTTTCACTCTTTGTCCATTTTCTTCTTGACATTTGCCTCTGAAATTTCAGGCAGAGCCGATGCGGGGGCACTACGGCCCGATATGTGGTTATGTTCCGATCTTCCAGCCGGCGGCCTGGCGGCGATCCACCACAAAGCGGCGGTAGATGCCCTCCTGCCCCACCAGCTCATCGTGGGTACCCTGCTGGACGATTTTACCGCCATCCACCACAAGGATCTGATCTGCGTGGCGAACTGTCTTCAAGCGGTGTGCGATCATGATGACGGTCTTATCGTGGGTCAGCTCGCCAATGGCTTCCACCAGTTCCTTCTCATTCTCGGGGTCCACATTGGCTGTTGCCTCATCCAGAATGATGATGGGGGCGTCCTTCATGATGGCCCGGGCAATGGTGATCCGCTGGCGCTCGCCGCCGGAGATGGACGCGCCGCCCTCGCCGATCACCGTGTCGTAGCCCTCCGGCAGGGCCATGATGAACTCGTGACAGCGGGCCTTTTTCGCGGCGGCGACCACCTCGTCCATAGATGCCTCCGGCTTGCCGAAGCGGATGTTGTTGGCGATGGTATCAGAGAACAGATAGGTCCGCTGGAAGACAAAGGAGAAATTGCGGATCAGGCTGTCATAGCTGTACGCCTTCACATTCTGCCCGCCCAGCGTGACCTGGCCGCCCTGCACGTCCCAGAAGCGGGCCATCAGGTGGCACAGGGTAGTCTTGCCGCTGCCGCTGGGGCCGACAATGGCCGCGGTAGTTTTCTCGGGAACAGCAAGGGAAACATCGTCGAGGATCTTCTTCTGGTCATAGGAGAAGTTCACATGCTCCAGTGCGATATCGCAGCGCTCCAGCGTGATCTCCCGGCCGTCAATGTCCATGGGCGGCACATTTAAAATGGCATTGGCCTTGTTGACGCCGATGTCGATGGAGCGGAAGAGTGTGGAATAGCTGCCCGCGCTGTCCAGCTGCTCAAAGAGGATGAAGGAGCAGATCAGCATCATCAGGCATTTGGCCAGAGGCATCGTGCCATTGAAATAGAAGGCCAGCGCCGAAGCGCACACCGCCACTCCGGTAAACTTATTTGCCAGAAATTGCAGGAAAATAAACAGTACAGACGGAACTTCCATGGCAAAGGCGGCTTTCCGGCACTCGTCCACCGCGCCGCCCACCTGGGTGGTGGTGTCTTTGGTCAGATCAAAGTTCTTCACCTCCGTAATGCCCTGGACATATTCCAGCACCTTGGCGACCAGGCGCTCGTCGGCATTGAACTTCCGCTGGGAAACGTTCTGCTCCTTGCGCTGCATCATGGCGTTGACCAGCATAAACACCAGCAGCCCGGCCAGCGTGACCAGCCCCACCCGCCAGTCGGAGAGCAGCATCATGACGGCGATGACGCCGGTGGTCAAAAACCCCTTTGTGGTGATCATCACCACCCGGGTGGCCACGTTGGACATGTTCTCCATGGTATTGGTGGTGACGGAGGCCACTTCGCCCAGACTATTGGCGTTGAACCAGCCCATGGGGAGATAGCGCAGGTGCTCGGCGATCTCAATGCGCTTGTTGGCGCAGGCCCGATAGCCGCCCTTGGTCTGGAGCATGGTGGACTTCATATTGATGAATATGGTGGCGACGACCGAGCCCACGATGATGGCAAAGCTGGTCCAGAGGGTGCCTGTGGTAACACTGCCCTCCAGCAGCGCGCGCAGCACCAGATAGGTGGCGGGGATGCGCATGGCGGAACAGATGGCGCTGAGCACACCCAGCCAGATGGAAGCTATGAAGAGCTTGCGGTTGTCCTCTCCGCAGAAGGCGAAGAATTTTTTCAGTGTCTGAATCATTTACGCCACCCCCTCGTCGTTGTCTTTCACGCTCATGTGAGCCTCCCACATCTCCCTGTACAGCGGGCAGCTCTCCAGCAGTTCCGCCTGGGTGCCCTGGGCGGCGATCTGCCCGTCCTGCACCACAAAGATGCGGTCCGCGTCCGCCACGGTGGACAGCCGGTGGGCGATGACCAGCAGGGTCTTGCCTTGGATCAGCCGGGCCAGGGCGGACTGGATGACCGCCTCGTTTTCAGGGTCGGTGTAGCTGGTGGCCTCATCCAGGATGACCACCGGCGCGTCCTTCAGCGTGGCCCGGGCGATGGAGATGCGCTGGCGCTCACCGCCGGACAGGTGAGCGCCGGAGGAGCCGCAAATGGTCTGATACCCGTTCTCCAGGCCCATAATGAACTCATGACAGCCGCAGGCCCTGGCCGCCGCCATGACCTCCCCGTCCGTGGCGCCCTTGCGGCCCATACGGATGTTGTCCATGACAGACAGGTCGAACAGGTAGTTGTCCTGGGACACATAGGCGATACGGTCGGTGCACTCCTTCAGCGGCAGGGTGCGGATGTCCACGCCGCCCAGCAAAACGCTGCCGCTGTCCACATCCCACAGGGAAGCGATCAGGCGGGCGATGGTGGACTTGCCGCTGCCGGAGGGGCCCACCAGGGCGTTTACCGTTCCCGGCTCAATGCGGAGGCTGACGCCGTGGAGCACCTCCTTTTCGCGGTACGCGAAACGGACGTCCTTCAATTCAATGGAATTGTCCCTGGGAAGCTCCTTTGCGGTCTCTGGCCGGCACAGGTCCTCCCGCTGGAGAATATCGGCCACCTCGCCGATGATGGTGCCCAGCTGAGCCAGATCGTCCGTGTAGGAATAGGCGGTGATCAAAGGCTGCATGACGCCGAAGGACAGCACGATCACCGCGACAAAGGTTTCCGCCGTCAGGCTCCCCTTCATAAACAGCAGGCAGCCGATGGGCAGGATGCCGATCAGCGTGGAGGGGAAGATGGCCATGCCGGCGGACTGGCCGAAGATACAGCTCTGCATCCAATCAATGAAGCAGTCCGCGCCCTCCTTGGCCGCTGAAACGAACTTGGCGTAGCTGGTCTTGGACTGGCCGAAGGCCTTGATGACCTCGATGCCGTTGATGTACTCCACCGCCGTGTCGTTAAGGGCTTTGGTGGACTTTATGGTGCGCTGGAATTTCTCCTCATAGCCGCTGAACATGGTCACAAAGCACAGGATACCCAGGGGGAGAACGACCAGCATGGCCAGCCCCATGCGCCAGTCCACCCGGAACAACAGCACCATCACCGCAATAGCACCCACGATGTTGGAGGTCATCTCGGGCACGATGTGGGCCAGGGTGGTCTCGATGGAGTCCACCCTCTCCACGATGATGTTCTTATAGGAGCCGGAGGATCTCTCCAGCACCGTTCCCAGGGGCATCGTCGCCAGCTTGTTCAGCAGCCGCATCCTGATATTAGCCAGCACATGGAAGGTAGCGTGATGAGATGTGGTGGTGGAAACAGCATGCAGCACGTAGCGCAGCACCCACCACAGCCCCATGACCAGGCAGCGGTTCAGGCACCAGGCCTTATCCGCTGTGCCGTCCAGCAGGGCGTGGATCAGCTCGATCATGATGAGGTACGGTACCAGCGAACAGGCCACCCCTGCCAGCGCCGCCAGCACACTGAAGAGGTATTCCCATCTGCGGGGGGCCGCCAGCTCCATCAGCCAGGAGACCGGCGAGCGCTTTTTTTCTTCTTGGTTGTTCATCTAAACCATCTCCTTTAGTTAGATATTACTAACTCATATCTTCAAAAAAAGAGGAATTTCTTCCTCCTTTTTTAAAGTCCGGTGATCATCCGCCAGCCCGGCGTGAAGAAGTCTACGATAGTCTTTAGGTAGCGCTCAGCGTCCGCCTTATCATACCCATGCTCGATAGGCTGGACCAGCGCCGCGCAATAGGCGCTGACCAGCATGTGCATCTCATCCCGCTGGATCTCCCGCGCAGGGATCCCCTGTGCGAGGCAGACTTGCAGGAAGTGCATCATCTCATCAGTGCTCTGTTCGATCATGTCGTGGACATAGTTCTCATAGGGTGTGCCCGCCGAGCAGCAGAGCAGCAGACGAAAGGTTTCCGGCTGCTGGTACATCACGTTCAGCACCATACTGACGTCGCTGGACTCCCCTTCTAAATCCCACATATCCCACATGGTTTCGGAGCTGCCTTGTTCCAGAACATCGTAGCTGGCGGCCACGTGCTTTTCCTTCCAGACTTCCAAGGCTTCAACAGCCGGCTGTACCAGGGCCACAAACATATCCTGTTTGCTGGCAAAGTGACGGTACAATGCCGCAGAGGTCATTCCCACCGCGTCGGCCACAGACTTCATGGAAGCCTGCTCAAAGCCTTTCTCCAAAAACTCCCGCATTGCCGCTGCTATGATCTTCTCATGGCTGGCAGTCTTATCCCGGGGCATCCTACTCCTCCCCTCACATTTGTTACTTCCGTTAGCTAACATAATTAGCTTATAGGAAACAGGACGATTTGTCAAGAGGAAATTATCGCCCCGTTATAAAAAATAATACGGCTGGGTGTTACCCCAGCCGTATTTCAGACTGTTGAAAGAGAGCCTCGCAGAGTTTCGCCGTCCGGAGACGGCGAAAAGAAATGGAATCGTTTTTCCGGCGGCGTGTACGTCGGAAAAACACTTCTCGCGGAGCGAGCGTCGAATTGTCCGCTGTAAGCGGACAACCGAGGCGCAGAGCGCAGCGCTTCTCTTTTCTCAAAAAAGTGGCGGAGCCACTTTTTTGACACACAGTAATACGGCTGGGTGTTACCCCAGCCGTATTTGGCAAGTACATGGAGAAGTTCCGGCGTGGCCGCATCCCCGCAGAGGACCGCCCGCTCCTTCCCCGCCCAGATCGCTCACAGGATCATCATGGCGTCGCCGAAGGAGAAGAAACGGTAACGCTGACGGACCGCCTCCTCGTATGCTGCCAGGACATGCTCCCGGCCCGCCAGGGCGGACACCAGCATAATGAGGGTGCTCTCCGGCAGGTGGAAGTTGGTGATGAGCCCGTCGAGGACCTTGAAGCGGTAGCCGGGATAGATGAAGATGTTGGTCCAGCCGGCCTTAGCCTCCATATGGCCATCCTCCCCGGCCCAGCTCTCAATGGTGCGGCAGGAGGTGGTGCCCACACAGATCACCCGCCCTCCATTTGTCTTGGTGCGGTTGATAAGATCCGCCGTCTCCTGAGGGATGACACAGTACTCGCTGTGCATGTCATGGTCCGTGATCTCCTCTTCCTTCACCGGTCGGAAGGTCCCAAGACCCACATGCAGCGTCACAAAGCCAATGGAGACGCCCATGGCCTCGACCTCGTCCATCAGCTCCCTGGTAAAATGGAGCCCGGCGGTAGGGGCCGCGGCAGAGCCATTGTGCCTGGAGTAAACGGTCTGGTACCGCTCCTGATCCTGAAGCTCCTCCTTGATATACGGGGGCAGCGGCATACGGCCCAGCCGCTCCAGCACCTCCAGAAAGATCCCCTCATAGGTGAATCGGACCAGCCGGTTGCCGCCCTCTACCTCCCCGACGATCTCCGCCGTCAGCTCGCCCTGTCCGAAGGATACCCTTGCCCCCGGACGCAGTTTCTTGCCCGGCCGCACCAGGCACTCCCACACGTTATCCCCGCGGTCAATGAGCAGCAGGATCTCCGCCGCGCCGCCCAACGTCCCACCAGCATGAATGCGGCTGCCCAGCAGCCGGGCGGGCAGCACCCGGGAGTCGTTCATGATAAGGCAGTCGCCTGGCCGGAGCAGCTGCGGAAGCTCGTAAAAGTGCCGATGCTCCCAGGCGCCGGTTTGCTTATCCAGTGTCAGCAGACGGGAAGCGTCCCGCCGCTGGAGAGGTGTCTGGGCAATCAGTTCCTGGGGCAGATCAAAGTAAAAATCGTGTGTTTTCAAAATATTATCCCACCCTTTCCAGGGTGATCCCCGTGAAGTAGAAGTATAAGATATCCTCGTAGCCGTAGCCTAGCTCTGCCATGGCCCTGGCGCCATACTGGCTCATACCCACATTATGCCCCGAACCGGTGCCGGTAATGGTGATGGCGCTGGAGGAACCGGATGAGGGGGTCTTCTCCTCCAGCAGAGACGTACCAGAGGAGGTGATGACATAGGTCTCCCCGCCGTTGTACTGGCCGACCGTGCCGCTGCCGGAAATGGTATACAACCCGCCCAGGCCAGATACGCTGGTGCCTGCGCTATTGACATAATATGCAGTTCCCCCGCTGCCGCCGGTAATGGTGAAGCGCATGCTCTTCACCGACTGGCTTTTACCAAACAGATTGGTGGAAAATACCGTGCGGCACTTCTCCCCCGTGATGCGTAGCGTCTTGCCGCTGGTATCAGTGAAGGTGATCTCCGCTACATTGCCGGTAGCTGTTGTGCGGGAGACATAGGCATTATTTACCGTACCGATGCTGTAGCCCTTGCTCTGCAGCAACTGAGTCAGTTGGTTGAAGGTGAATGTCTCGGAATAGGTATAGCCCGGGATGGAGATGGTCGCCTCGTAAGGATCTTCCTTCCCTGTCAGATAGGGCAGAGCGGTTGTCCAAACATTCTCCGAGCTCTCCGAGGCGCCGCCGTTACTGGAGTAATAGTAGGTCTCAGCATATTTGCCGCCGTAGGCAGCCACGATGCCCGCTGTCTCCTCCGCGGCCTGGTCGGTAAGGGCGCTGGACTGGTTGGCGCCCAGATACATCTGACAGTCTGTGGTATTGCAGACGTCGAATTTATAGCTTGCATAGTGCTTTGTCTGCAGCTTGGCATAGGTCCGGGCACAGACAGCCTGGGCCTTCAGCGCCTCCAGCGGCCAACTGGGATTCATCTCATAGGGGAGAACCCCCTTTACATAGTCATCGATGTTCACCACATTGATCACGTTGATATTGCCGCCGGTGCTGCGGCGGTATTCAAAGCCGCCGTACCATTTGTAGCCCCTGAACCAGGTCAGCGGCTCCTCATATCCTCCGCGGGGCTGTATCCCCAGTGATTTTGCCCCAGAGCAGTCAAACTCAAACAGGATGGTATCGGTCGTGGTGACAGTGATCGTGATGCCGGTGGCGCTGGGCGAGACGGCAAAGCCGGAGAACCCGTGCACACCGCCGTACATATCATACCATGTATAGGTAGCATAGGTGGCTGCAGCGATCTCCGCCTCCTCCCGGCTGGCAAAATGGTTCACCCGGACGCGGTAGGTATTGTTGATAAAGGCCACAAACCCGGTGCGGAACTGATCGGCTACATATTTGGCCTCTTCAAAAGAGGAGAACGCGTCGTCGATCTGGACGTGGTAGCCGCCCACGGAGGAATCGTATCCGGAGGGGGCGCCGCTGTAATAGGAGCCTCCGCTGATGTAGATATTGCCGTCCGCCGTCATGGAGATCTTCTCTTCATCCAAATAGCCGACGGGGACAAACTCGCGGGTGTTCTCGTCAAACCAGCCCAACTCATATCCAGATCCCCGGTAATTTTGGAGATTGGCGGAAAAGAGGGCGCTGCTGCCGTAGTTAAGCCCTACCTTCAGGGTGTCCTCCGCTGCATGGGCAGAAACGGTCAATGTGACCATGAGAAAAGTACACAGGAAAAAAGATCGAAAAAACTTGTTCATGGAGCCTCCAGGAGTGGTCCTTGGCAGTTGACAGCCTATAAAAAATGTGGTATGAATTACAGCAAATCGGAACGCCCAGGCCGATAGATATCTAATGTAACAGTATACACGCGGAGGGGAAATTTTTCAACCCATGATTCGACGGTTTTCCCCGCCGCGGCCGCTATTTTGTTTGAGGAGGAAAGCGTATGAAGAACGTATATCGTGTTGGGATCGTCGGCGGGACCGGAATGGTGGGGCAGCGCTTCATCACGTTGATGGAAGGCCACCCCTGGTTCCGGCTGACCGCCATTGCCGCCAGCGCCCGCAGCGCCGGCAAGCGCTATGAGGAGGCTGTGGAGGGCCGTTGGGCCATGCCTACCCCCATCCCCCAGGAGGCCAGGGACATCGTCGTTATGGACGCCGAGGCGGATGCGGAGAAGATCGCCGGCATGGTGGACTTCGTCTTCTGCGCTGTGGACATGAAAAAGGACGAGATCCGCGCCCTGGAGGAGAAGTATGCGAAGCTGGAGTGCCCGGTGGTCTCCAACAACAGCGCCCACCGCTGGACGGAGGATGTACCCATGGTCGTGCCGGAGATCAACGCCGATCATATCCGCCTGATCGATGCCCAGCGCAAGCGCCTGGGCACCAAGCGGGGGTTTGTGGCGGTGAAGTCCAACTGCTCCCTCCAGTCCTACGTCCCCGCCCTGACCCCTCTGCTGAAGTACGGCATGGACCGGGCTCTGGTCTGTACCTACCAGGCGATCTCTGGCGCGGGCAAGACATTCGAGCGCTGGCCGGAGATGGTGGACAACTGCATTCCCTTCATCGGCGGAGAGGAAGAGAAGAGTGAGCGGGAGCCCATGAAGCTGTGGGGCAAGGTAGAGGACGGGAAGATGGTCCTGGCCCAGGGGCCCTCCGTCACCGCCCAGTGCTTCCGTGTGGCCTGCTCTGACGGCCATATGGCCGCCTGTTTCATGAAGTTCCAGGACGGCTGCAAGCCCACCATGGAGCAGATCAAGGCGGATTGGGCAAATTTCTCCGGCCGGGCCCAGGAGCTCCAGCTCCCCTCCGCGCCCAAGCAGTTCCTCCACTATTTTGAGGAGGAGGACCGCCCTCAGACCAAGCTGGACCGTATGCTGGAGAATGGAATGGCTGTGTCCATCGGCCGTCTGCGGCCCGATACCCAGTATGATTACAAGTTTGTCTGCCTTAGCCACAACACCCTGCGGGGTGCCGCCGGCGGCGCCGTGCTGCTGGCCGAGCTTCTATGCGCGGAAGGCTATATGGACTGATTTTCTGTAAAGCGGAAAGGGGAAGGTTTACGCCTTCCCCTTTCCGCTTTTAATAGGACAGGTTTTGCAAGGTATCTGGCACCAATTACGATTATATTGCATAAAGTAGCAGTATACAATGTGAGTAAGATCGATTGGGAGGTATTTTTGTGAAACAGCCTGTCTTCTCCGGCTCCGGCGCAGCAATCATCACGCCCTTCACAAGCGACACCGTGGACTATGAGGCCCTGCGTCGTCTGCTGGACTTCCAGCTCTCTGGCGGTACGGATGCCATCATCGTCTGCGGAACCACTGGCGAGGCCGCCACCATGAGCTATGTGGAGCGGATGCGGACCATCGAAACCGTGGTGCGCCATGTGGACCGCCGGGTGCCGGTGATCGCCGGTACCGGCGCCAACAATACGGAAACTGCCATCACGCTGTCCAAGGATGCCGCTCTGGCAGGGGTGGATGGTATTCTTGTGGTAACACCGTTTTACAACAAGGCTACACAAAGGGGCCTTGTGAGGCACTATACGGCAATTGCAGATGCTGTGGATCTGCCCATGATCCTTTATAATGTCCCCTCCCGCACAGGGGTAAAATGCACCGCGGAAACCTATGCCGCCCTGTCCGCCCATCCCAATATCACGGGCGTAAAGGAGGCCAGCGGCGATTTCGCCCTGATCCAGAAGACCCGCGAGCTGTGTCCGGAGGACTTCTACATATGGTCGGGCAACGATGACGAGACAGCGCCCATCATGCTTCTGGGCGGCGTGGGGGTCATCTCGGTGGCCGCCAACGTGGTCCCCAGGGAGATGCATGAACTGACGGCAGCCTGCCTGTCTGGGGATTTTGTCTCCGCCGGAAAACTGCAGCTGAAGCTGCGTAAGCTCTGTGAGGCTCTGTTTTGGGAGGTCAATCCCATCCCGGTAAAAACAGCCCTGAGCCGGATGGGCTACTGCCGTGAGATCCTGCGCCTGCCCCTGTGCGAGATGGAGGAGGAGAACCGCGGCCGCCTGGAACAAGTGCTGACGGAATACAGGCTGATATAGGGCCTATGGGGCTCCGCCCCATCCCCCGCCGGCTTTTGAAAAAGCCGGGCCAAAACTTTTTGAGGGATAGCATATGCTATCCCTCACGTTTCTTATCAATTGTACAAACAGAGGCTTAGATGGATTGGACCTTACGCCGTCACAAAGGTACAGGTCAGCGCCACATAGGCAACGTAGACCAGCAGCAGAAGCCACCCCTGCCAGCGCCGGAACCTCTCTGTCACCAGAGCCGGGACTACCGCCAGCACGCCGACCAGCAGGCATGCGGGCAGATCGATCCAGGCGGATGCGGATGAGATCGGCAGCGATTTGCCGGAAATCAGGGAACTTAATGGCAGAATGAGCGTCAGATCCAGGATATTCGCGCCCAAAATATTGCCGACAGACAGGGCCGACTGTTTCTTCACAATGGCTGTGATGGTGGTGACAAGCTCGGGAAGCGAGGTGCCGATGGCCACAATGGTCACACCGATGATCCGCTCCGACACGCCAACCAGACGTGCCAGCGCGCTTCCGTTGTCCACAAGCAGCTGGGCGCCCACCACGACGCCGGCAGCGCCGGCCACAAATTTCAGAATGTTGACAGCGATCTCCGCCTTTTGCGGTGCAGCAGGCCGCGCTGCGCTGGATCGGGGCCCGCCCGCCAGCATGGAACGCTGGGCAGCTCGTACGTTTTCACAGATAAAAATGATGAAGATCGCCAGCAGAAGCACGGACAACAGCATACTGAGCTGCCCCTTCACGCCGCCCACCACAATAATGAGGGCTGCCGCCATCATCAGGACGGACTTGAGCAGATAGTCCTTCCTCCGGATGGCGCCAGGCATACAAATGATGGAAATTGCCATAATGAGGCCGATGTTGGCGGTAACGCTGCCAACCGCGTTGCCAATGGACATATCCACCTTCCCCTGGAGCGCCGCCATGACAGAGACCAGCATCTCCGGCAGGGTCGTGCAGATGCTGACGATCGTGGCTCCGACGATCAGTTTGGGGATACCGCTGACCTCGGCGATCCAGGAGGCGGCATCCACGAAGTAGTCTCCCCCCTTGACGATCAGAACAATGCCAAGCAGGAATAGGACCACGATGTATGTAAGTTCCACTTTACGATCATCCTTCCAGATATTTTTTCCATGAGATAAACTGATAAGGGCCTATCGACTGTATCACAAAAAGACAGGCCGTGTCAACCTGCTTTTTGGCAGATGTTGGCGGATATTTTTTGCTGAAGGCAAGGGAGACAGCCTGCGCTGTCTCCCTTGCCTTGTTGCGCCTCTTCAGTTTCATTCGCCGTAGTACGCCCGGACGGCCTCGGCAAAGAAGTCCGCACAGCCGGGGGCCACCTTCTGGTCATAGAAAGAGCGGAAGCGCTCATCCTGCCTATACAACTCCACCAGCCCTATGTGAGCCTCCGGCGTACACAGCTCCGGCCTCCAGGTGTGGCGCAGCCACTGCATGTGGAGGCCGCAGGCATCCCTGGCGTCCGTCCCGGCAGGGTCGTTCGTCTTCATGGCACGGCGCAATGCCGCCAAGTAGTCCTCTTCCTCCTGATGCATCCGGTCCCACTCTTCCCGGCTCATGCCCTTTATACGGCTGTTTGAAGCGTCCACAGCCTTGTCCCCGTATTTCTCCCGCGCTTCCCGGCCATAGGCAGCCTCATTCTCCAGAACGATCTGCTCCTTCATGCCCTCAAATTTTTCCATATCGCTCATATTGGTCTCTCCTTTCAGTTCTTCCAGCGTGTGTCTGACGGTGCGGATCAGGGTCTCCGTCTCCCTGCGGCGCTGCTCCAGACGCCGCAGATGCTCCTCCAGCGCCGCCGCGCGGTCATAGTCCGGCGCATCCAGCAGCCGCCCGATCTCCTCCAGGGGCACCCCCATCGCCCGGTAGAGCAGGATCTGCTGGAGCCGGTCCACCTCCGCCTCTCCGTACAGCCGGTAGTCGTTGTCCCGGTTCCGTGCCGGACACAGCAGACCTATGGCGTCGTAGTAGCGCAGGGTACGCGGCGTCAAACCGGTCAGCTCCGATAGTTCTTTCACGGTATAGCCCATGTTCCTCACCTCGCTTTACAGGATAGACCATGACGCTGCGTCAAGGTCAATAGGGTTCTTCCAAAAATTTTTCTGCCTCCAGAAGGCTTCTGTCCCAGTCGGCCCGGATCTCCGGCATCATCTCCGGCGGCATGTGGTAGGTACAGTCCTCCTCCGTAAACGTCTGCCCCGTCACGCCGGAGAAAACAGCCTCCGGACAGTCGATGCCAACCTTGCGGGCCACCGCGGCGGCAAACTCCCGGAACGCGTCGCCGCAGGCGGTAACGAGGCTGCCGTCCTCCACCAGCACGGTCCGTGCCACGCCCTCCCGGGGCAGCACCGGGAAGGCGTCCAGAAACTCCTCAAATACGCCGTGGCAAAAGCGCCGGCCCTCCAACAGCCCTGCCTTCCCCAGCAGCAGCGGAGCGGAGGAGATCGCCCCGATCACCAACGCATCGTCCCCGCGAAACTGTTCCAGGAAACAGATGTTCCGTCTATCCAGCAGTACCGGCAGCGGCTCCCAGATGCCGGGGAGCACCAGGCAGTCCACCTCCTCCCGCTGAAAGCCAGCAAAGGGCCGGTCCGGTAAGACGGTGAATCCGTCCTCGCTCCTCACAGGCGCGCCGCCGGCGGAAAACGTGATAATGTCCTTGTCATAGAATTTGAACAGCTCTGTGGTACAGCTGATCTCCTGCATGGAGAACATGGGGTACAGCATGATCGCGGCCTTTTTCATAAGAATTTCTCCTCTGCCAAACGTCCTCTTTCTGTCAAAATCAGCCCGTTTTCTGTTAAGTAATATACCTTGTCACATACTTCTGTAAGGAACTTTCTATCGTGGGATACGGCAATGATGCTGCCGCCATAGCTGCGCAGGACGGCGCGCACCTGCGGCCCGGACAGCGGCGAGAAATTCCGTGTGGGCTCATCCATTATGAGGACGTTCACCCCGTCCAGCATCATCTTTGTCAACAGCAGCTTGGCCTTTTGGCCGCCGCTCAACTCCCGGATGGGGTGGAACATCTCCTCCCTGGCGTATCGGATGCTGCCCAGAAACGTGCGGGCTCTGGTGATATCATCTTTGCGCCCGCTGGGGGCCAGGTACTCTACGGGGGTCTGATCAAAAGGCAGGGTATCGCTATAGTCCTGGGGCATATAGGCGGCGCGGATGTCCCGCCTCTCCAGCAGCTCTGCCGCGATCAGCCGCAAGAGGGTGGTCTTCCCCGCGCCGTTGCGGCCCATGATGCCGACCTTCTCGCCGCCCATGACCCGCAGACGGATGTCGGAAGCGAGCAGTTTCTCCCCTGCCCGCAACTGCTCCAGCTGGTAGTCCAGTACCGTCTTTCCGGCGGGGAGAGCTATTTCAGGAGAAAACCGCAAAAAGACAGCCTCCTCTATCTCTGGAAGTTGGGTCATGTTCTCCGCCTCCCGCTCAAACCGGCGGCCCATGGAGAGGACTGTGTGCATCTTCTTTTTCAGCAGCCGTCCTCCGCCGGGATTCTGGCGGGAGATCACGTTCTGTTCATGCTCTACCCGCTGCTGGATCTGGCGGTATTTCTCCATCTTCTTGCCGTACTCCTCCCGCTCCTTCCGGGCCTGCTGGGTTTGGTAGGAGATGGCGGCGCCCCTTCTCCGGACGTATTCCCCATAGCCCAGGCGGTGGGCAGAGCACCGGGGCGGTTTTCCCTCCCTTGGGTGCTCGATATGAAGGATCACATTGGCGGTGCTCTCCAAAAGCGTTTCATCATGCGAGATGTAAAGGATAATTCCTGGATAGTTGTTGATAAACTTCTCAAGCCACCACAACGTCTCAAGGTCCACGTCGCTGGAGGGCTCGTCCAGGAGCAGCACCGTTGGCCGGGCAAAGAGCAGGCGGCTCAATTGCAGCTTGATCTGCTCACCGCCGGACAGGGTGCCCACGGGCCGCTCGCTGTAGTATTCCCCGGGATCGAAGTGGAGCTGCCGCGCGAGAGCGGAGAGCTCCCGGTGATCCAGTTCCAGGAATATGGGGGACTGTACGCAGAATCCATAGATAGACATCCCCTTCTCCTCCGCCGTCAGCTCCTGGGCCAGGTAGCCGATGGAATGCGTCTGCCTGACCAGCTCGCCGGACCACTGGCAGTAGCTCTCGATGAGGGCGGGGTCATAGATCCATTTCAGGATCGTGGACTTTCCGTTTCCCTCCTCCCCAATGACGGCGGCCTTATCCCCGGGGTTGAGGACAAAGGAAAAATCTTCCACCAGGGTTCGCAGGTCCTTCCGGTGGGTCAACGTCAAATGTTTGATTTGAAGCATATCCAGCTCCTCCCTTCCGCCCAGCGCCTGTTAGGTCTGGGCAAGAAAAATCTGCTTCCGGACATGCCGAAAGCAGACAGAGAGCAGATCCGGGCGCGCCAAAGCGGACGCTTTGGCCAAACCACCAAGCATCTCTGACTTTCGGCAACAGGAACCAGGCACGCCAGGCAGCGCACCTCCCGAAAACATCCTGTAACACGAAAATCAAATTACTTGATGATCATTCTTTCACCCTTTCAAATGGTATCTCTTCATTTTATTTTTCGTAAGGAAAATGGAGTAAAAGAAACTCTTGGCAAGACTCCGTTTTGCCTTATGATATGATTAGTATAACAGTCTTTGCCAGATAGTACAGTTACAGTTCTGTTACAAATCCCCTTATACATAGTTTTACTCCGGATGGGGTATACTGCTCCATGTTTCGCCACACAAAGGAGGACATGTGCATGAAGAAATATGAAGTAGTCAAAGAAGTTTTCAATCCCTGCGGCGGCGACAAGCGTCCGGACAACCGGGAGATCCTGGAGCTGAATTTGGAGGATCCGGCCCACTACGTCCAGCAGCAATATATGCAGGAGCGCTCCGTGGAGTTTTTAGCCATGGAGCGGGACGGCAGCCCCATTATTGAAGCGCTGCTGGAGGGCGGGCGGAAGCACCGCTACACCTTCAACGAGTTGTAAACTGTCTTACCAGCAGAAAAGCCCCTCGCCAAAATGGGCGGAGGCGTAAGAAAGTAATCTCGTATTTTGCAGGAACGGCATGGCCTCGGTCATGCCGTTTCCTCTTTCATCAGTTGGGAAATAGTTTTCTGTTTTGCCATAGTGTATGACCTCCTTGATTCTGATGTGGGGCGCACATACAGGGCTTGCCCCTGTATGTGCGCCCTTGTAAACGAGGGATTACTTTACGTCAATCGCTCCGTTTATTTGTTCAGCTAAACATTTTAACGCCTTCATTTGTCGCGTAGAATTGAAGCGCATCCTGAACTGTCATAAACGCTCCTGCATCATTCCAGCTATTTGTCATTCGTTTTTCCATTGCTGTCATGACAGGATACTGGAGCCAGCTTCGCTGATGAGTGTAATTGACCCAACTGTTGATGATATAGCCATCCCGCATCTCCGCAATGGGATACGCAACATAGCCGCGATGATTTTCACCTTCCCTTGGCATAGAAAAAGTGGCAAAAACATCGGTACTTGTTTGCTCCCCCCAGAAAATGCTGTTGGATGTAAACGTTTGATCTCCAAGAAAATAGTAAGGGGCAGCGAAAGTTTCCCCATCCTTGTCATACAGCACACGTCCAGTCACTTCACCGTCAGAAGCCCATCCATCTGGAATATCTTGATATACGGGCCAGAGCTGGATCGACTCCGTGCCGTAAAATCCAGGATCGGTCGTCCAGAGGAAATGATGGAAAATGATCCATCTCTCCCGTTCACCAGGTATTTGCACTCCAACGCCGGTAATGCGTAACTCTTTTACATCATAGACCGTCTTGTGCTCGATACGGCGGTTCGCTCCATTCCCATACTCCGTAGTTACCGTTCTGCCGTTATTCACTGGTGCGTCCGTGATGTCAACGACAACCTGTAAAGCACCATCACAAGCTGCAATGTCTTCCGGCGTGAGATCGTTCAAAACATATTCCGGAAATCCAAGTTCCATGAGATGGCTCTTGATCGCCTCTGCTTCAGTATGCTCTGACGAATCCACTGTACTCCAGTCCATCGGATAGCTGCCGCCGAAAAGATAGCCAAAAGCACAGCCGATGATAAGCACTGAAAGGAGAACGAGCACGATACATCTGTCTGTTATCTTAATAGATACGGTTTGAATTGAATACCCGGCTTCATCAAGTTCTTTTGAGAGCTTATAGATATTACGGATAATGAGGATGTATCCAATAACCATTGCTCCAGCAATTACCACTCCATTATACTGAATAGCAGCCAGAACACACATGAGTGCATACCAGATAATCAGTGCAACGGCGCCTCCAGCTCGCGGAGGAAGATTTACTTTTCTCTGCACAGCTCTGAGTCCATGCCAGAGACAGAAGAACTCGGCAAACAGAAGCAACAGGTTTGCAACAGTTAGCACCGCTGTGACTGGGGGAGTAAAAATTGTGCTTTGGATAACGGTCGTATTTAGAATCAGCATCGGGAAAAAGTATGCCGCCCGAATTACTGTTATAATAAAGCAATTTCTAAACCATTTATTTTCACGCCGCAGAGTACGAAACCCTAATAGTGACAGCACCATTCCAACGGCAGGAAGAATATAATTTAGGCACCAAAAATTCAACGTGACAGCGCAAAGCGCCATGCCAATGAGTACACGGCGCATTGCTTTTCTCCATGGTGTTACCTCTTCAACAACATCATCAGGCGGAAAATCTGAAACGCTTTTTTCAAGCATTGTCTCAAAATCTTTTTCGTTCATGGATTCCCATTCATGATGACTCATGCACTTCACCTCCTAACATCTTGCGAAGCTGCTTTTTCAAGCGATACAGTTTTCCCTCGACCGCTCTTCCAGTCATCCCCAGCTCAGAAGCAATTTGGGCAGTCGATTGTAAGTAATAATATTTTCTGTAAAACAGCATCTTGTCCTTGGGCGATAACTGACACAAAGCGTGATTAACCGCAGCTTGCCGCTCTTTTTGCATAATTACTTCTTCAGGAGTTGGTTCCGATGATGGTATATTCTCTGAGACTTCTTCGACACTATTGTTGCAGGGATTATTTCTTGTATAGTTCAGCGCAGCATTTCTGGTAATCGCCGTTAACCATGCGTTCCAACTTCCTCGTTCCTGGTTGAACTGTTCTATTTTTTCCCAGACGCGCATTGCCACTTCTGAAAGGCAGTCCTCTTGGTCCTGTGGATTTTGTAAAATAGGCGCAATAATATATCTCATCAGCGGCCCATAATGTAGCAACAAGGCGTCCATGCCTTTTTCATTTCTTTGAAGCAGCAATTCGATAATGTTCTGTTCTTGCACAGCATCGCCTCCTCTCAGATTTGTTTACTATTTAAATAATACACGAGTTGACAAGAAAACCCACGGATATTTCAATAACTTTTATCATAAACTCTCGGAATGAAAAGAATAGAAAAGATATGAGTTAATTATACACGAAAAATGTGAATAACGCTATTGCTTCCACGCATGGGCAAAAAAATAACGGGTACTCGGCTTTCACCGAATACCCGTTATCTCGTTTACCAACGCCGTCTGACAGATGCCATAATCGTAATTTTTGGAATTACGTTCTTACGAGCGCCCGTGTAAAATGGGCGGGGCTTTTCTGCTTTTGTGGCTGTATCAGTTCATCACTGCCCGGTGGAAGACCTTCTTCCCCTTTTTGATGATGACACCTTCCCCCAAAAACAGCTCACAGCCGAATTTCCGGTCAATGTCAGTGATTTTCTCATCATTAACGGACACACCGCCCTGCTGGACCAGCCGACGGGCCTCTCCTTTGGAGGGGGCCAGGCCGCAGGCGACCAGCAGGTTCATGATACCGATCTGGCCGTCCCCAAAGTGATCGATGGTCAGCTCCGTGGTGGGCATGTTGGCCTTGTCCCCGCCGCCGCCGAAGAGGGCTTTAGCAGCCTCCTGAGCGCGGTTGGCCTCCTCCTCGCCGTGGACCAGATTGGTCAGCTCCCAGGCCAGGATCTCCTTGGCCCGGTTGAGCTGGCTGCCCTCCCAGCCGTCCATCTCGTCGATCTGCTCCAGGGGCAGGAAGGTCAGCATGCGGATACACTTCATCACGTCGGCATCGTCGATGTTGCGCCAGTACTGGTAGAAATCGTAAGGGCTGGTCTTGTTGGGATCCAGCCACACTGCGCCGGAGGCGGTCTTCCCCATCTTCTTGCCCTCGCTGTTGAGCAGCAGGGTGATGGTCATGGCGTGGGCATCCTGGCCCAGCTTGCGGCGGATCAGCTCTGTGCCGCCCAGCATGTTGCTCCACTGGTCGTTACCGCCGAACTGCATGTTGCAGCCGTAGTTCTGGAACAGGTGATAGAAGTCGTAGGACTGCATGATCATGTAGTTGAACTCCAGGAAGCTGAGGCCCTTCTCCATGCGCTGCTTGTAGCACTCGGCCCGCAGCATGTTGTTCACAGAGAAGCAGGCGCCCACCTCCCGCAGGACCTCCACGTAGTTCAGGTCCAGCAGCCAGTCGGCGTTGTTGACCATCTGGGCCTTGCCCTCGCCAAACTCAATAAACCGTTCCATCTGCTTCTTAAAGCAGTCGCAGTTGTGCTGGATGGTCTCCCTTGTCATCATAGAGCGCATGTCTGTGCGGCCGGAGGGGTCTCCGATCATGGCGGTGCCGCCGCCGATGAGGGCGATGGGCTTGTTGCCCGCCATCTGCAGCCGCTTCATCAGGCACAGGGCCATGAAATGGCCCACATGGAGACTGTCGGCGGTAGGGTCAAAGCCAATGTAAAAGGTGGCTTTGCCGTTATTGACCATCTCACGGATCTCATCCTCATTTGTGACCTGGGCGATCAGCCCACGGGCCACCAGTTCTTCATATACCTGCATAGTCTTTCTCCTTATTTATAGTTCTAAAATTTTCATCTGTCCTGCTGTCACATTTGCTGGTTTTGAGTCCTCTCCGGCCTCCGGCTCTTGATCACATTATACCCAAC
The DNA here is from genome assembly GCA_902373635.1 of uncultured Oscillospiraceae bacterium. Taxonomy (GTDB): domain Bacteria; phylum Bacillota; class Clostridia; order Oscillospirales; family Oscillospiraceae; genus Pelethomonas. The sequence goes on along the minus strand of CABKMV010000012.1, from coordinate 38,409 downwards.
CACGCCGGCGATGACGATGACCGCCCCAACCACAGCCATGGGGCCGACAGTCTCCTGATAAAAGAGGGCGACCAGCAGCGGGTTCAAAATCGGCTCGATACCGGAGATCAGGCTGGCAGTCACCGGCGCTGTGGTTTTCAGGCCGATGCACATAAGCACATAGGCCAGCCCCACCTGAAAAGCGCCTAGGATCGCCACACTGGTGAGAGCCAGGGCCGTAAACTCCGTCTCCTGGATGAGAAACGGAAAGCCCAGCAGAACGCTCAGCACGTCGCCCCAAAACACGGAGGAGATGGGATCGGAATCCGGCAGATCGTTGAGCAGGAACACGCCCGCATAGCTGACGCCGGAAACAAGGGCCAGCAGGTTGCCCAGCATTCCCCCCATTTCCAGGCTGTCCACGAAAAAGCAGACCACACCGGCAAGCACCAGGACGCAGGCGGCCAGATCCAATTTTTGGGGCTTCTTCCTCCAGAAAACAGCGGACAGCAGGATCACAAAAATGGGGGCTGTGAACTGGAGCACAATGGTATTGGCGGCAGTCGTCAGCTTATTGGCCAGGGAAAACAGCACATTGGTGCCGCAGACGCTGATAGCCCCCAGCGCGATCCAGCGGTTAAAGCGCAGCCCGTGGCGGCTGAAATAAATATATCCGCCCACGACCAGCAGGGCGACCATGTTCCGGGCGCTGTTGATGCTCATGCCGTTCCAGGGGATCACCTTGATGCAGAGGCCGCCGATGCTGTACAATACAGCGGCCAAAAAAACAAACAGGGTACCCCGCTGCTTCTCCGTCATGATTTGCCGCTGCATAAAAACACCCCCTGTCCATGTTGGACAGAGGGCGAAAACTTCGCGGTACCACCTCTGGTTCGCCAGCCCCTCGCAGAGCCGGCCTCAGGGAGTCCCATGGGGATTCCGGACGCTGTATCGGGCGCACCCGGCGGAGCCTACCGCGCCCTCGTCATGGAAGCCAGGCGGTTCGGTCCGCTGCTCCGGGATGTATTCACGCCGCAGCCCTCTCCCCTTTCCACCATCCAGGGGCTCTCTTGGCAGGGCAAAGCGCCGCTACTTCTTCCCATCATCGCATTATCACGTGGTAGTATATCGGGAAAATCCCAATTTGTCAATGGGGAAAGTTACAGACCCATCGCAAGATAATAGCCCATCTTATAAAAGCGGTACCACTGCTCCACCGCATCAGGCGGCATTACATCCAAGGCCAGCAGGACCTCCCTGGCAAATTCCATGTGGGCGGTTCCGTTGGCGGTTACAAGCTTGCCATCCCGCACTGCCTGCCGGTTTTGATAACGGAGCGCCCCGGTATAGCGATCCCCCGCATAGTTTTGCAGGTCCGCCATCTGGTTGCTGGTGTGGTCCGCGTCATTGAGCATGCCCAGCGTCCCTAAATAGACGCTGGCGTCACAGATGCCTGCCAACACCGCGCCCTTCTCCCGGGCACGCCGCACCAGCGGCTCCACCTGCTCCACCTCCTCCGTCCGCCAGGACTTCCCGCCGATCAGAACAAGGCCCGCAAACTCCTGTCCCATCGCCTGGGACAGGTCCCAGTCCGGCAGCAGCGTGAAGCCGCCGATGGACCGCACTGGCTCTCTTGTGAGGGACACAGTCCGGATCTGCCAGCCCTTCGTACTGTTGACTGCCGCCGCCAGGGGCGCTGCCTCCCAGTCGGCGTAATCCTGCAATAACAGAAACAAGACCGTTTTCATATATCCGTCACCCTGCTCTCCCTGAATTTATGGTACATTTGTTCTTTATTATCCTATCAAAAAACGGAGGAGCTGTCAAGCATCCTCCGTTTTTTGATCTGCATCCAGGTACAGCGGGAAAAACTTTGCCAAACTCCCGGCGAGATAGGAAATGTTCCGCTCCTCCAGCACGGTATCCCGGCTGGTCCGCAGATGGGGGATGTAGTACCCCAGCCCAGCCAGGTGGCGGCAGGTGCAGAAGGCAGCATGGAACCGGAACTTCCTGTGGTCGGAGGGATAGTACTGCAGGCCCTTGGCCAGCACGTGTGGATGGACGCCCACTTCGTCCTGGAAGGCGGCCTCCAGCGCGGAGAGCAGGCCACCGTCCCATCGGCTCAGCTTGGAGGGCATCACCAGCAGGTGTTCCCCATCCCCCACACAGTCCAAATTCAGAAACAGCGCGGTATCCGCGGCGTTTGGGTGCCTTTTCTTGAAGGCGGATGCGCCCAGCATATTTTTCTCATTATTGTCCAGCAGCACCAGGCAGATCCGCTTGTCGTGAGAAATCATCTTGGCGGCAGCCAAGAGGGCCAGAACGCCGGATGAATTTCCGTTGGCGTTGGACTTGTTGGCCGGACCGTAGGCGGACACCCAGAGCGCCCCCACCACCAGTACAAGGAACAGCGGCAGCATCAGCCCCGGCTGTTGAAGGGGATAGCTGACAGCGAATGAGATCACCAGCGCTGCGCCGACCAGCAGCAGCGCCGCGGCCAGATGGTAACAGATGTGGGCGGCCACATTGGTTGGCGACACAAAATTGGGGAAGAGCATCCGGGAGGCCGTGTCATAGTGGGCGCAGAGAAACACGGCGGCCTTCTCCGGATCCCCGGAAATCACATTGACGCTGCCATTGAACTTGCCGTATGTCTCCTCGCGGGCCTTCCAGCCGGAGCGTTTGAGCTCTCCCATGGCCCAGGTGCGAAACTCCTGCTTCTGATAGGCCGTCTTGCGCACGGGATGGACAGTCAGCAGATATTGCTTGATATGTGCGATATACTCCATAGTGTCTCCTTGGCTTCAGGGCCGGTCAAAGCCCCGCCTTGTACTGCTCCGCAGCGGCGATCAGCTCCTCCGCTCCCGCCAGCATGGCGGGCGTGATGGTGGCGCCGCCGGTGAGACGGGCCAATTCCAGCTTCCGCTGCTCCCGGTCCAAATTCACCACGCTGGTGTAGGTGCGGCCGGCGCGCTCCCCCTTTTCCACGGAGAAGTGCGTGTCCGCCATAGCCGCCAGCTGGGGCAGATGGGTGACGCACAGCACCTGCTTATGGCGGCTGACCTGGGCCAGCTTCTCCGCCACCTTCTGGGCCGCCCTGCCGGACACGCCGGTGTCCACTTCGTCGAAGACCAGCGTACCGATGGTCTCATTCTCCGCCAGTACATTTTTCAGCGCCAGCATGATCCTGGCCAGCTCTCCGCCGGAGGCGATGCGGTTGATGGGCTTGAGCTCCTCCCCCACATTGGCGGACATGAGGAAGCGCACCACATCGACGCCCGTCTCGTCCGGCTCCTTCTCTGTAAAGCAGATGGCAAAGCGCACTCTGGGCATATCCAGCTGGCGCAGCTCGTCCTGGATGCGCAGCTCCAGGTCCTTTGCCGCCGCCTTCCGGGCGTCGGACAGAAGGGCCGCGGCCCGCATCACCTGCTCCCGCTCCTTCTCCAGCTCCTTTTCCAGCCGCTGTACGGTATCGGAGGCAAAGGTGATCCTTTCCAGCTCCCCACGACACTGGTCTAAGTACTCCAGCATATCCTCCACCGTGGCGCCGTATTTCTTCTTCAGCCGGTAGAGCTGGTCGGCCCGGCTCTCCAGGCTGTCCAGCTCCTGTGGGGAAAACTCCATGGCGTCCTGCATGTCCCGCAATGTCTCCGCCACATCATAGGCCTCCGACTGGACAGCCTCCAGCCGGTCATGGAGCTGGGAGAACTGCTCGTCCAGATTCCTGGCGCCCGCCAAAGCCCCGGCCGCATCCCGGAGCTGGCTGACGGCGCCGCCTCCCTCGTCTCCCCCCGACAGGCACCACAGCGCCCCCTGGATGGCAGACATAAACTTCTCGCTGTTGCGCAAAAGATTCCGCCGCTGCTGGAGGGCCTCCTCCTCCCCGGGCTTCAGCTGAGCGCGCTCCAGCTCGCCGATCTGGAACTGGAGGCTGTCCAGCCGCCGCGCCTTTTCCGCCTCGTCCATCTGGAGGGAGCGGATCTTCTTCCTTGTGGCCTCCATGGCGGCATAGCAGTCGCTATACGTGGCAAGATACCCCTCCACATGGCCAAAGCTGTCCAAATAGGCGCCGTGCTGCTCCTCGTCCAACAGTTGCTGGCCGTCGTGCTGGCCATGGATATTCAGCAGGGACGCGCCGATCCGCCGCAGCTGGGCCACCGTCACGGGGCGGCCATTGACCCGGCAGGCGTTTTTGCCATCGGCATAGATCTCCCTCTGCAGAAGCAGCTCGCCCTCCTCGCAGGGTATCCCGCAGTCGGCAAGCTCATCCAGCTCCGGCGCCTGTGAGAATACTGCGCTGACAAACGCCTTGGCGGCCCCCGTGCGGATCAGATCCCGGCTGGTCCGCTGGCCCAGCACCGCGCCCATGGCGTCGATGACAATGGATTTACCCGCCCCTGTTTCGCCGGTCAGGGCGTTAAACCCCCGGTCAAAGGTGATGTCAGCCTCTTCGATGACGGCGATATTCTCGATGTGCAGCAGCTGCAGCATAGGGATCCCTCCTGTTCCTCGCGCCCGGCAGGCGCGTGATCATTTCAGCATCTCGTGGATCTCGTCACAGAATGCCCGGGCGGATTCCGCGTCCCGCATCACCAACAGGGCCGTATCGTCGCCCGCCAGGCTGCCCACCACATAGGAGAGGCTCATGCTGTCCAGAGCGGCGGCGGCGGCGTTGGCAAGGCCGGCCATGGTCTTGATGACCACCAGGTTCTGCGCATAGTCCACACTGACAATGCTCTCCCGGAAGATCGTGCGGAGCTTGTCCGCGACGTTCAGCTTATTGCGCTGAATAGACACGGCATAGCGGTACTTTCCCTGGCCGACGGGCTCCTTGATCAGATGGAGCTGCTTGATATCCCGGGAGATCGTGGCCTGCGTGCAGGAGATCCCCAGTTCCAGAAGGCGCTGCTGGAGCTGCTCCTGGGTGTCGATGGGCTCCCGCTCAATAATTTCCAGAATCCTGGACTGACGATCATTTTTCATGGCCGATCCCTCCTGTCATTTTTGTTCGCAAGATCTGGTAAATACTTTTATCCGTCAGGCGCAGCAGCTCTGTCTCATAGCGGGACCGGCAGATGCGCACCTTATCCCCCTGGCGCAGAGAAAACGCCTTCCCGCCATCCACGGAGAGATAGACCTGCTTGCGGTTGGCCTCCGCTGGCGCCACTGTGACCGTCCCTGCGGCGGAGAGCACAAAGGACTTGGTGAACACCGCATGGGCACAGATGGGGCTGATCACAAAATTCTGAGCTGTAGGCTCCACAATGGGGCCGCCGGCGGAGAGGGAGTAGCCGGTAGATCCGGTAGGGGTAGCCACCACCACGCCGTCGCCGGAGAAGACGCCCACCTGTTCCTCCCCCGCGCTCAGCTGCAACCGGACGACACGGGCCATGGCCCCTTTTGTAATGACGGCGTCATTGAGCGCGCTGCTGTTATAGACGGTGCGGCCCTCGCGGATCACGGACACATCCAGCATCATCCGCTTCTCTCGCTTGTAGCGGCCCTCGGCGAGGTTCTTCAGAAGGTCCATTTCCCCCACTTCCAGCTCGCTCATAAATCCCAGGCTGCCCAGATTCACACCCAGCAACGGTATTCCCCGCATGGCGGCGGTACGGGCCAAATGGAGGATCGTCCCGTCGCCGCCGAAGGCCACGATCACGTCGCTCCCCCGCAGCTCCTGCTGCAGCGGCTTGCAGCTCACGCCGAACTGCCCCTCTCCGCCCTCCGGCTTGAAGGGCAGGCAGAAGACAGTCTCCAGCCCTGTCTCCCGCAGGAGCGCATCCGCCTTTTTTGCGGCGGCAAGGCCCTTGTCCCGGTAGGGATTCGGACACAGGATCACTCGCTTCACGCATGTCCCTCCTTTAACGCGCCGTGCGACGCCTCCACCAACTCGGAGAGATCAAACACTCTCTCCTCTGAGCTTCCCTTCTCCAAATAACCAAGATATTCAATATTTCCCTCTGGTCCGCGGATCGGAGAATAAGTTAAATCAAGAACAGTAAAGTTATTTTCCTTTGCATGTTCTAGGAAATGGTCCAGCACCTCCCTATGGACCGCAGGGTCACGGACCACGCCCTTTTTCCCAACTTTTTCCCGTCCGGCCTCAAACTGCGGCTTGATGAGGCAGACCACATGCCCCCCCTCCCGCAGCACGCCCGCAATGGCGGGCAGGATCAGCTTGAGAGAGATAAAGCTGACGTCCACAGAGGCGAAATCCGGCTCCTCGGGAACGATCTCATGGGAAAGATAGCGGGCGTTGGTCCGCTCCAGGCATACCACGCGCTCATCACAGCGCAGGCTCCAGGCCAGCTGTCCATAGCCCACATCCACGGCATAGACCTTTGCCGCGCCGTTTTGCAGCATGCAGTCGGTAAATCCCCCGGTGGAGGCCCCTACATCCATGCACACCGAGCCGTGCAGGTCAATAGGCCAAAGGGTCATCGCCTTTTCCAGCTTCAGCCCGCCCCGGCTGACATAGCGCAGCGTACTGCCGCGGACCTCCAGCGCTGCATCCTCCGGCACCGCCGTGCCAGGCTTGTCCACCTTCTGATTATTTACATACACAAGACCGCTCATGATGACGGCCTGGGCCTTCTGGCGGCTCTCCTGGAGGCCCTTTTCCACCAGGAGGACGTCCAGTCGGATCTTCTTGCTCATCGCTGCACCTCGCAACCCAAGGGTATCCATCCTTTCCTTTAAAAAGGAAAGGATCAACGGAAACTTTTGCGCAAAACATTCGTTTTGCTTATTTCAGAGCCATCGCTTGTCCTTCTCCATGCGCAAAACAGGGTTTTGTGCCAAAAGTTCTTTTGGGTTCTTTTCTTTCAGGAAAAAGAAGGGATCGTCTCCAACACAGCCTTCACAACGCCCGCCGCGTCCAGTCCGGCTTCACGGCGCAGCATGGGGACAGCCCCCTGACCCGCAAACTGGTGTTTCAGGTTCTTTAAGATTACAGTCCGGGCCGGAACGCCCGCCTGGATCAGGGCAGCAGCCAGCTGCTGCCCCACTGATCCGTTCTCAAAGCAGTCCTCCAGCACCAGCAAACGCCCGGTGCGCCGCACAGAAGCAAACACCGGTCCCGGTTCCAGAGGCGCAATGCAATTGAATTTTATGACCTCTGCCTGGATGCCCTTCTCCGCCAGCAGATCTGCAGCGTTCAGCAGTTCGTCCGTCAGCGTCCCATAGGACACCAGTGTGAGATCTCCTCCCTGCCGCAGGATAGCGGCAGGGGTACCATCCCATGCCGGATAGGGCCGCCCCTCCCCTCCCCTGGGATACCGGATCGCCACAGGGCCGTCCATATCGACGGCTGACTGGAGCATGGAGCGCAGCTCGTCAAAGGAGGCGGGACACAGCACCGCCATGCCGGGGATCTGTGTTAGATAGCCAACGTCCTGGCAGCCGTGATGGGTGGCGCCGTCCGCTCCCACCAGCCCTGCGCGGTCCACCGCCAGCACCACATGGAGGTGCTGAAGGGCCACATCGTGTATGAGCATGTCAAATCCACGCTGCAAAAAGCTGGAATAGACGGCGAATACGGGGACCATCCCCTGCTTTGCCATACCCGCGGCCAGGCTGACGGCGTGGCCCTCGGCGATGCCGACGTCAAAAAAGCGCTTGGGCCAGGCGGCGGAAAATTCCTGGAGGCCCGTACCGTCCCCCATGGCGGCGGTGATAGCGCAGATGCGCTTATCCAGCCCCGCCAACTCGACCAGCTCATGGCCGAATACATAGGAAAAATCCACGCCCTGCTGCTGCGGGATACCCTTGGCAGGATCAAAGGGCGGCACGCCGTGGCACCGCTCCGGCTGTTCCTCAGCGGGAGTATAGCCTTTTCCCTTTACAGTTCTGACATGGACAAGCACAGGGCAGTCCAGCTCCCTGGCCCAGGCCAGCGTATTGGTGAGCTGTTCCACATTGTGCCCGTCCACCGGCCCCAGATAGGTGAACCCCATATCTTCGAACATGGAACAGGGATAGATCGCTTTTTTGATATTGGTCTTGATCCGGTGGATCCCCCGATAGAGCTTCCGTCCGCCAGGCAGCTTCCGCATCACCGCGTGGTACCCCTTTTTGAACCGGTAATAGCCAGGACGCAGCCGCAGGCGGCCCAAATGGGTAGAGATGCCGCCCACGTTGGGATCAATGGACATCCCGTTGTCGTTGAGGATCACCACCAGCGGCTCGCCGGAGGCCCCAGCGTCGTTCAGCCCCTCATAAGCCAGGCCCCCTGTCATGGCCCCGTCGCCGATGAGCGCTGCCACAGCGTAGTCCTCTCCCCGGAGGCTCCGCGCCCGGGCCATTCCCAGGGCCACAGAGACGGAGTTGGACGCATGGCCCGCTACAAAGGCGTCATGGACGCTCTCAGACGGTTTGGGAAAGCCGGCAAGGCCCCCGAACTGGCGCAGCGTGGAAAACAGCTCCCGCCGCCCGGTGAGGGCCTTGTGGACATAGCATTGGTGCCCCACGTCAAATACCAGCCGGTCCCGTGAGGTATCGTACACCCGGTGGATAGCCACAGTCAGCTCGACCGCTCCCAGGTTGGAGGCCAGATGCCCTCCAGTGCGGGCCACGCTCTTCACCAGGAAGCTGCGCAGCTCACCACAGAGCAGATCCAGTTCCGCTTTGTTCAATTGCTTCACGTCCGCCGGGGACGAGATATGCTCCAGGAGCAAGGGACTCACCTCTTATGTCCGGAAAAAAGATGTAAAAACCGGCCCACCAGCTGAAGGACCGTAGTGCTCTTCTCAATGGCGAAGGTCTTACCGAGGGCCTTGCCGCCGATGGTCAGCCCGGATACCAGCGCGGTGATGGCGAGGGATATCACCACCGATTCAAAGCTGAGCGCCTCCTGCAGGCGCAGAACGATCACAGCGGCGGTGGTGCCGCTGACAATGCCGCAGATATCTCCCACAACGTCGTTGCAGAGGCTGGAAACCTTGTTGGCCTTGCGGATCAGGTTCAGCGCCTCCCTGGCGCCAGGGGTCTTATGGGCCGCCATGGAGTGAAACGGCCGCTCGTCGGCCGCCGTCACCGCCACACCAATAATATCAAACACAATGCCAAGCAGAATGAAAAACGCCAGAACGCAGAACGCCACAGCAAGCCCGGCTCCCTCCAGCACTTCGCTGGAGAGGAACCCCAGCGCCGCCGACAGGACAATAGAAATAAAAAATACCTGCAGCGCCCAGGGCGTCCTCTTTTTCTTTTCTTTATGTTCCGTTTTCTTCTTACAGTCGCTTGTGTCCAAGCATGATCCCCTCTCTTTTATCCCTTTTTATGATATGAAAAAATACGCTCCCATACAGAAAATATCCGTCCCCGCTCCGGGGACGGATTTGGGGGAGAACTGATTTACCGCTAAACGACGGCAGCCGATAAAGTAAATCTTACGGCTTAGGTACGGGTAGGATTTCCCCAGGGCGCGCCTCTCGTTGCCGATCAGGTGGTTTCCCTTTCAGCGCCCCGCCGCGGCGTTACCAACCGCGGGACCCGATTGCCACTTAGTCCGCACTGCAATCCCTTATCTGCCCAGTGACGACAGCCTAGGTGTTTTCCACTGCAGTCAAACCGCTTCATATCCTCTTTTGCAGCCATGGTTTCAAGGAGCAATAGCAGCCGTTCCCTGGCCGGGGCCCGGCTGGGTGTTCTCCTATCCGCCATACCCACGCAAGGCAGGCTACATCTGCACACAGCGTTCACGGCTCAAAGGCCGGGTAGCACCGCAATACAGGTTTCTACCCTGAGCCGTACACAGGTCGAAGTACCACAAGGGAGTACGCCTATGCACAAGAACAGGTCTCCACAGATGCAGGGTCGGCTTCCTCATGCCATTGTGGAACGCCCTACATCCGCAAGCGCGGGAGTCCGCGCTTCCCGCTCAGCACCCACCCCAAACTGGGCGTAAGAAGCAGGCACCAAGGGTTTCACAGTTATGCCCTTTAAAGGATTTTTAGGCCCTTCTTCAAAAGCGGCAGATCTGACTAGGATACTGCACCGCCGATTAGCAGTATTCAGTATAGCATACCGGTCGTGGATATTCAAGAGAATATACAAAAATTTTTGTATATTTACGATCTGTTCATTTGTTGGGGGCAGGTCCTGGAAAATGCATCGTTTCTGGGCATTTATCGCATTATAAAAACCAGGCGTACATTTCCATACCAGAAATGTACGCCTGAAAATATGTCAGCAGTTCCCGGGGGATACACAGTCGACCGCCTGATCGCTACGCCGCGAAACCCGCCTGACCGTCGATCACGATATCCGCGCCGCCTCCTTGGAGGGCGGTAAAAGTGACCTGAAAAGCGACGCTCTGACCGGAACGCTCACCCACTGCCAGGGCCTTGACGGCATACTGCTCCGACAGGCCCGCGCGGGTCAGGTTGGCGTTGATGGCATTCAGAATAGCGGTGTTTGTGTCGGAACCCGTCAAGCCTGTCAGTTTCGTGCAGGCTTCCAGGCGGCGGTATGCCTCCTGACCGGGCCTGGAGCCGTCCCCTGTGACGCCCTGACCTGTCAGATGCACCTTGGCTGTCCTGTTATCGGCACGGCTGGTGGGGGTGAAGCTCTCCCCCGAGGAGAGGATCTTGGGATCGCCGCTGTAGGTGGCGGAGTAGGATACCGTGAGCACATCTCCGGCCTTGGGATTTTCCGGGAAGGAGAAACCGAGGCTGATCTCCACCTTCGTCAGCCGCCCAGCCATCAGCTCCGCCTGGTCCGTGCCCTGGTAGTAGGTCTCCAGATAGCTTTGAATGGCCTTCTGGAGGCCGTCATAGGTCCAGTCGCTGTCCAGGTCAAGCTCAATGACGTCCGGGTTCTGGAGGGACAGACTGGCCCACGCCCGGCTGTGGGCGTTCATCTCCTGCCCGATATTGCTGTCAATATTGCTGTCAATGACGGACGTGCTGTTGATCCGCAGGCCGTTGGCGGCGTCCCACTTGTAGTCCCAGCCGAAGGCGTCCACGGCGAAGGCCCAGGTCAGTGGGAAATAGGTAATGTTGTTATAATTCAGCAGAGGCCATTCCGCCTTGCTGTTGTCTACCGCCGTGCCGTTGACCACCACAGGATAGGCGACCCTGGTGACGGAGACGCTGCCGCTTTTGCGGCTGTGCCCGGTGTCGTGGACGTACTGGCCTGTCTCGCCGGTCTTGGTGATGGAGAAGGTCTTCGTGGCGGAATCCCAGTCCGTGGTCAGGCCCAAAAAGCGGCAGAGGTGGTAGGTCATGGGAAAATAGGTGATATTCTTGTACACCAGCAGCGGATACTCCGCCGTGGCGTTATCAACGGTCTGTCCGTTGAGGACCACCGGGCCGGTCGCCACCGTGGCTCTCATCCCGGCGGCGCTGGCCGTGGGAGCCGCTCCCAGAAGGAGCAGGCAGCAGAGCAGGATGCAGACGATTTTCCGCATTCTCATAAAAAGTTCCCCCTTGAAAAGTTAAGTCGATCAATGGAAGTTTGTTTATGCGGCCATTTGTTATTTCTTACATCATATCATGTTGCAGTATATTGTCAATGTAATTTGATTTCATAAGACCGGAATGAACAAGGAAATCGTTCGTGTTTATAGCCGGTTCTCCCGGCGAAATTCCTCTTGCATTCCTACAGCAAACATGATAAACTTTCTGCGGTATTATGGCAAAAATGGAGGCTGTTTCATGGAACTCTTCACAATATATGAGAAATTGGGCCTGAGCCGGGAGGTCTATGAACGGGGCGAGCGGGTACTGTCCGGACTGACTGCACGGTTCAGGGCTATCGACCAGGTGGCGGAATACAACCAGGCCAAGGTGATCGCCGCCATGCAGGAGCACAAAATCGGCGCCAACCACTTCGCCGCCACCACCGGCTACGGCTACGACGACGACGGCAGGGACCGGCTGGAGCGGGTCTACGCCTCCGTGTTCCATACCGAGGCGGCCCTGGTGCGCCCCCAGATCACCTGCGGCACCCACGCCCTCGCCACCGCCCTCAGCGCCAACCTGCTGCCGGGGGACGAGCTGCTCTCCCCTGTGGGCCTGCCCTACGACACGCTCCAGGAGGTCATCGGCATCCGCCCCTCCCCCTGCTCCCTGGCGGAGTACGGCGTGACCTACCGCCAGGCTGACCTGAAAGCGGACGGCAGCTTCGATTATGACGCCATCCGCGCTGCCATCAACGAAAAAACCAAGCTCATCACCATCCAGCGCAGCAAGGGCTATGCCACCCGCCCCTCCTTCTCTGTGCGGGAGATCGGCGAGCTGATCTCGTTCTGTAAGAGCGTGAAGCCGGACGTTATCTGTATGGTGGACAACTGCTACGGCGAGTTTGTGGATATCATCGAGCCCTCCGATGTGGGGGCCGACATGGTGGTGGGCAGCCTGATCAAAAACCCAGGAGGCGGCCTTGCCCCCATTGGCGGTTATATCTGCGGCACCCAAACCTGCGTGGACCGGTGCGCTTACCGTCTCTCCGCCCCCGGCCTGGGCCAGGAAGTGGGGGCCAATCTGGGCGTCCTCCCTGCCTTCTACCAGGGCTTTTTCCTTGCTCCCACGGTGACAGCCGGGGCCCTGAAGGGCGCAATATTTGCCGCCAATCTCTACGAGGGGCTGGGCTTCCGCTGCGTCCCCAACGCCTCTGAGCCGAGAAACGACATCATCCAGGCCGTGGAGCTGGGCAGCGAAGCGGCTATGGTGGCCTTCTGCAAGGGCATCCAGGCGGCGGCCCCGGTGGACAGCTTCGCCACGCCGGAGCCAGGCGACATGCCCGGCTACGACAGCAAGGTCATTATGGCGGCGGGAGCCTTCGTCCAGGGCAGCAGTATCGAGCTTTCCGCCGACGGCCCCATCCGCCCCCCCTATGCCGTCTACTTCCAGGGCGGCCTCACCTGGCAGCACGCCAAGCTGGGCATCCTCATGTCTCTGCAAAAAATGGCGGAAGCTGGGCTGGTGGATCTGTAAAGACGGGATGACCCCTAAAAAATAAAAAGGATTCATTATATATGCCCAACCGGTACTATCGCCGGCGTCCGCCGCCGCTCCATTCATTTTTATGATTTATCAAATTTATAAAAATGAATGACAGAAAGGATTACAATTTCATATGTGGTTTTGGCTTGCGCTGATTACCCTGCTGTGCTGGAGCGGCAGCGACCTGTTTTCCAAGATCGGATGCCGGGACGCCCGGGACAAATACAGCCATCTGAAGATGGTCATGGCTGTGGGCGTGGTCATGGGGCTTCACGCCTGCTTCGAGATCTTTGTCAACGGCGTGGAGATCAATTTTTCCATCATCCTCACCTACCTGCCTGTCTCCCTGCTGTACATTGGCTCCATGACCCTGGGCTATCTGGGGTTGCGGTACATCGAGCTGAGCGTCTCCTCCCCCATCTGCAACTCCTCTGGTGCGCTGGTGGCGGTGATGACCCTGATTTTTGTGGGCGCTGAGGACTACTCCCCTCTGGCTCTGTTTGCTGTGGCTCTGGTGTGCGTGGGAGCTATCGGCCTGGGCGTGGTGGACTCCACCGAGGACGAGTCCCTGCGGGCTGCCCGCCAGGAGGCCGGTAACTATCAGTATGCCAAGAGCTGGGTCGCCCTGGCCCTGCCGGTGGCCTACTGCCTGTTGGACGCTGCCGGCACCTTCGCCGACAACCGGGTCCTGGAGACGCTCAGTGAGGACAGTGCCAATGTAGCCTATGAGCTGACCTTCCTGGCCGCCGCCGTGGTATGCTTTATCTATGTGGTGCTCATCAAAAAGGACAAGCTGGTTCCCAAAATGGAGCTGCCCAAGTACACCGGCGCCATCTTTGAGACCGCGGGCCAGTTTGCCTACATCTACGCTATCGCCGACACAGAGCACCTGGCCATGTCCGCCCCCATCATCTCCGCCTACTGCGCCGCCTCTGTGCTCTGGAGCCGCATTTTCCTGAAGGAGAAGCTGTCCTGGAAGCACTATGGCATGATCGCCCTGGTGGTCGTTGGCATCGTTATTATGGGCGTATTTGATCTGTAGACCAGCTTCGCCATGAATCTGAGAGAACAACTTCTGGACTATTCCTACGGAAACGACCTGCGCCGCTTCTGGTCCCTCTTCCGGCGGCGGGAGCGGGCCAAGAATAAGTTCTGGGCCGATATCCTCACCTTTTTCCTCAACCGCATGGCCCACAAGCACGGAGGTTACATTGGCAGGGGAGCGTCTATATCCGGCGTCCCCTCCCTCCCCCATGGGCTCCATGGGATCTATATCTCCCGCTACGCCAGCATTGGTAAAGATTGCCGTATCTACCAGAACGTCACCATCGGCGAGGTGAACGGCAAAGCGCCCCGGATCGGCGATGGCTGTCTCATCGGCGCGGGAGCGGCGATCATCGGAGACGTCAGGATCGGAAACCATGTCAAGATCGGCGCGGGGGCCGTGGTCCACACGGATGTGCCCGATAACGCCACTGTGGTGGCCCAGCCAGCCCGGGTCCTTCCCGGCAAGCGCTAAAAAATGTCCTCCCCAAAGTTTTTTGGGGAGGACATTTTTTGCTGTACGCTGTAACTATGTACACTGGGTCATCCTATCAGCCCCAAGTGCTCCAGCAGGATCTTCAGCCCGATGGCACACAGGATGATCCCGCCCACCAAAGTGGCCTTGTTCTTATACTTGCTGCCAAACCGATGACCGATCCACACCCCTATCAGGGAGATCGCAAAGGTGGTACAGCCGATCAGCGTCACGGCGGGCAGGATGTTCACCTGCAGGAAGGCGAAGGTGATCCCCACAGCCAGCGCGTCGATACTGGTGGCCACCGCCATGACAAAGAGCTCCTTCAGGTCGAACCTGGTGGGACAGCTCTCGTCCTCCTCATGGAAGGCGTCCCAGATCATCTTTCCGCCAATATAGCCCAGGAGCAGAAACGCGATCCAGTGGTCGATACTGGTGATATACTGCTCAAACTGCTTGCCGAGGGCCCAGCCAATGAGGGGCATCAGGGCCTGAAACCCGCCGAAAAACAGCGCTACCACGCCTCCCTGCCGCCAGTTCAGCTTCTGCATGCTCAGTCCCTTGCAAATAGAAACGGCGAAGGCGTCCATACTCAGGCCGACGCCAATGAGGAACAGCTCCACAAAACCCATAATCGTTTCTCCTTTTTGTGATGTGATTTTCCTTTATGGCCGGCATTTTCCCTGCCCCTTTTCCGGTTCCCAGGCGAAAAAAAGTCAGGTGCGCCGCCGCACCTGACCAAAAAGGACCCATGCACGGCGCACAGCCATACATGAGTCTCGTTGATTAAGGCAAACCAGGCCCCAGGGGGGCCAGTATGTTGGCTTGCCGCAGGAAAACCTGCCACTACTCCCTCATGAAGTATCCTATTTCTACCATAAAAGTATATGGTTAGTCAACACAAACTATACCAACAATCCAACCAATAAGCCCAGCAGGGCGCCCATCAGCACCTGCAGGGGCGTATGGCCCATGACCTCCTTGAGGTTTTCCGCGAAATCCTCAGCCGTCAGCCGCTCCACGTGTTCCAAAAGCAGGTTGACGAGGCGGGCGGTGTCGCCCGCGCTGCGCCGGACATTGCAGGCGTCATACATGACCACTGCGGAGAGGATCGCCGCCAGGGCAAAAAGCGGGCCGTCTACCCCGTAGGTCTTCCCGATCGCGGTGGCACAGGCCACCACAAGAGCTGAGTGGCTGCTGGGCATGCCGCCGCTGGAGACGAACCGCGCCGCGTCGAACCGGCGCAGCAGGATCAGGTCCAGCAGGACCTTGATCAGCTGCGCCAGAAACCAGGCCAGCAGGGCGCAGTCAATGATCGGGTTTGTCGTAAGCATACCAAAATGCATACCGCTACTTCCTCCTGTCCGCCAGCTGATCCGCCAAGGAGAGCAGGAATCCATTCCCCTCCAGCCCCATGATCGCGGCCTTGGCAAGAGCAGTCTCCTCCTCCACCAACGCACCGCAGGCGTCGAGCCCCAGGAGGTCTACGAAGGTAATTTTCCCCTCCTGCCGGTCAGAGCCGATGGGCTTACCCAGTTCCGCTTGGTCAGCAATCACATCCAGCATGTCGTCCCGTACCTGGAACGCCAATCCGATATGCCTGCCGTACTCCCTGGCCTGCCGCCGTGCTTCCTCGGACGCCCCTGCCGCAACACACCCCAGCTCAGATGCGCCGCAGATCATGGCGCCGGTCTTTAAGCTGTGAAGGTTTTTTACTTCATCCACATTGTGGCACAAGTTTTCTGTGTCAAGGACCTGACCGGCTACCATGCCGTCCCCGCCGCAGGAGCGCGCCAGGACCAGCACCGCCTCGGCCCGCTGCCTGTCGGACATATCCGGCGCCTCGGCGATGAGCCGGAATGCCTCCGCCTGCAGGGCGTCTCCCGCCAGCACGGCCATGGTCTCGCCGAATACCTTGTGGCATGTGGGCTTGCCCCGGCGCAGATCGTCGTCGTCCATACAGGGCAGATCGTCATGGATCAGGGAGTAGGTGTGGACCATCTCCAGGGCGCAGGCAAAGGGGAGCGCCTGCTTCCACTCCCCCCCAAGCATATCGCAGAAGGCCAGGGTCAGCACCGGGCGCACCCGCTTACCGCCGGAGAGCAGGCTGTAGCGCATGGCCTCCTGCAAACGGCCGTAGGGCCGCTGCTGTGTGAAGAGGCCCTGCAGATACGCCTCCACTGAGGATCGGTAGGTATCATATCGCAGCTGGAAAGCGCACATGTTCATTCCTCCGTCTCAAAGGGCAGCTCCACCGGGTCCCCATCGGGCCCCTTCTGGAGCTTCACCACCTGCTGCTCGGCATTTTCCAGCATGGCGGAGCAGTCGCTGACCAGCTTTGTCCCCTCCTCAAACAGGGCCAGGGAGTCGCTCAGCGGCGCGTCCCCCCGCTCCAGCAGGGACACGATCTCCTCCAGACGGGTCATTTTTTCCTCAAAGCTCTTCTCTTTTTTTGTGCTCATTTGGTCTCCTCCTGTGTGCACGCTTCCTCTACCCGGCAGCCAAGGCGTCCCTGGGCCAGCGATACTGTGACATGGGCGCCAAGTGGCACATCCGCGGCCCGCTTCACGATCCGCCCTTCTTCGTCCGATACCATGGCAAACCCCCGGCCCAATACCTTCAGGGGGCTCATGGCGTCCAGCGACGCGGCCAGCCGCCCCAGCTTCCCCTTGGGCTCTGCCAGGCGTGCCGCCGCCGCGTAGTACAGCTCCTTCTGCCCGTGGTCCAGCCGGATCCGCTTATCCTGGATGGCCGCCATGGGATCCGTTATGACCCGCTTGGACGCGAGGGCTGACAGCCGCTCCCGCAGCTGATCCAGCCGCTTGCTCTCCGTCTGGATCAGGCGCAGTCGGGCGCCCTGCAATTGCTGCAGAAGCTCCCTCTGGTCAGGGACGGCGATCTCCGCGGCGTGGGATGGGGTCGCCGCCCTGACGTCCGCCACAAAGTCCGAAATGGTCACATCCGGTTCATGGCCGACGGCGGAGATCACCGGTATCTCCGAGGCGTATATGGCCCGGGCGACCCTCTCGTCGTTAAACGCCCAGAGATCCTCGATGGAGCCCCCGCCACGGCCTACAATGAGGAGGTCCGCCACCTGGTACCGGTTGGCGTACCGGATAGCCCCCACGATCTCCGGCGGCGCCTCCGCGCCCTGGACCCGGACCGGCAGCAGCTTCACCTTCGCTATGGGGTAGCGCCGGCGCAGGATGCGGATCATATCGTGGACCGCCGCGCCGGCGGAGGATGTGATGATGGCGATGGTCCGGGGATACTCCGGCAGAGGCTTTTTATGTCCGTCATCAAAAAGCCCCTCCTTCCACAGCTGTTCCTTCACCTGCTCAAAGGCCACGTGGAGATCCCCTACCCCGTCGGGGCTGAGCTGCTCACAGTAGAGCTGGTAGACCCCATCCCGCGGGAACACGGAGATCCGCCCCAGGGCGATGACCTTCATGCCGTTCTCCGGCCGGAACCGGAGGCGGGCGGCCTGCCCACGGAACATGACGCAGCGGATCGCTCCCTCGGCGTCCTTCAGCGTAAAATAGTGGTGGCCGGAGGGATAGAGCTTGTAGTTGGATATCTCTCCACGGATATACATGCTCCCCAGCTCCGGTATGCTGTCGAAAATAGTTTTGATGAGCAGATTCACTTCGGATACAGCGAAAACGTGCTGTTCCACCAGCCCGCCCCCCTTCTATAGGCGCCTCTGAAAAAAGAGCGCACTTTCGTGCGCTCTTTGATCGTCCTGTTACTCCGCGCTCTCCGGTTCCGGCGGGGTCCCGGCGCTGGCGCCGGCGGATGCTTCCGCACGGACAAAGGACCCCAGGATACCATTGATGAAGCGCACGACATCCTCGCTCTCGTACTTCTTTGCGATCTCCACAGCCTCATTGATAGCGGCCCTGTCGGGGATCTCCGGCATATAAAGGATCTCATACATGCAAAGCCGCATCACGGCGGAGGCAACCAGCGGGATGCGATCAAATTTCCATCCAACCGCGTACTTCGCGATATACTGGTCCAGCTCATAACCGTGGTCGGCGATCCCCTTTACCAGCTTGCGGATATAGGCCAGCTGGCTGCTGTCGGGCAGCTTCCCATAGACTTCATACTCCGGCGCCAGCTGGGCGAAACGATCCTCGTTGAGGCGCTGATCCAGCAGTTCGTCAGCGCTGAGATCCGTAAAGCTCAGCTCGTAGGAGAGATGCATGGCGATCTCTCTGGCAATATTCCTAGCTCCAATCATCGGTACAGGCCCTCTACTCTCTCTCCGCGCACACAGCCTGCTTACTGAAAGCTGACGCCGCCCACATGGACGTTGACAGCCTTCACCGCAAAGCCCGCCATTGCCTCCACAGAGGAAGCGACCGTGGTCTGGATCTTTTCCGCCACTTCAGGGATGGCGTAGCCATAGCGGATCATGACATACAGATCGATCACAGTGCCGTCGTCGTCAACGGCCAGCCGCACGCCGCGGGCACTGGTCTTCTTGGCGGGCAGGTTCATCAGCCCGCTGATCCCCTCCACCTCGGCGGCGGCGCCGGCGGCGATAGAGGCCAGGACCTCCTCGGAGATATGGATGCAGCCAAGCTCCTCCGGGTGGGTCAGATATTCTTTGTTCTCGCCCATTTCAAGACACTCCTTGCTATACATCGGACTCATGTTGCGAATTAGCTTATCTATTGTACCACCAATCATCTGGAAATACAACCAGAATTTTACCTGTGATCCGGATTTGTGGGATCAAGTCGGTTTCCGCATGCAAACGTCCCCCGTCCCCGGGATATCCCGGGAGCGGGGGACGTTTTCTCCGGATCATTCCGCCTCCATGATCTTGATCTGATCGGCGGTGTAATCCGTCTCATTGAGTACGATATCTGTGATCTTGGCCACATCCTCCGTCTGCAGTCCGTCCTCGGCGGCCGATACCACGACGCTGATGCCGCCCTCGCCCATGAAGGCCACACAGTCGGCGTACCCCTTTGCCACCACCAGATTTTCGATCTGGGTTTCCAGCATGGTGTAGCCGGCCAGCGTTTGGATGGCCTGGTTCGCCTCATCCAGCACCGACTGCTCCACATTCGCCTGGGCCGACGCCTCCCGCAGCAGGCTCAGCGCGTTGTCCCTGGACTGCTGGCGGCTGAGCCGGGCGGTGTCAAAATAGCTGCTCGCGGCCGTGACGTCCCCTATCCCCGCATCCACGACCTGGCCGTCTACCAGCGCCGCGTCGCCCAGGACCTTGGTGCTGCCGTCGTCCTCCTGCTGCTGACCGCTCACCGCCTGATCCGCCACATTGCCCGCATAGCGCCAATTGAGATATACCGCTGCGCAGACGAACAGCAGCACTGTCGCCACCACGGCGTTCCGTTTCCACTGCATTTTCATTTCGTGTTTTCCTCCTATTTCAGATAATTCCCTTCCTCATGTCATCACGACGTCCCCTCAGCAGAGCCGGACTGCCATTTGACCACGGCGATACGGTCCGTACCCAGTCCGGTGAGCGCCGCCACCGCCTCCATGATCTGAAGGCGCACCAGGTCGTTTCCGCCGCCGTCACAGACCACAAGCGCCCCCCGGTACTGGGGATAGCGCTCCCGGGTGACGACGACATCCTGCCCGCCTCCGCCGGAGGTAACGGTCACGGCTGTGCTGGAGCGGTCGTAATCGTCAGGGGCTTGGGTGCTGCCGCTGTAGCGCAGCGTGGTGTCCTCCGCCAGCACCAGTTCGCTGCTGCTCTCCACAGTCAGCATCACATCCACTCGTCCCACCCCGCTGATCTTTCCCAATATGGCCTCCAGGTCCTCCTCCAGCGCCTTGGCCGCGTCTGTGCTGCCGGCCGTTCCGGCCGCCTCTTGTTGCAGGCTCCCCCCGCCGGAGGAGGGGGCCTGCTCCGGCCAGAGCAGCAGCAGCGCGCCCAGCGCCACCACCAGCAGCACGTATTTGTACCGCCCCAGCAGTTCCAGGGGCTTCATCAGCTTCCGCTTTCTTTCGTCTCTGTCCATGCACTCGCCTCCAGCCAGATTTGTTTTTCGGCGGGAATCCCCACCCCCTCCTCGATCCAGGACGCAAGCTCATCGCTGTATGCCCCGGTGATTGTCACCGCATCCGGCAGGGGGATGCCGCTCTCCCCTGCGGATACTGACACGGAGATCACACAGTCAAGTCCCAGCGCCGACGCTTTGTCCCATATATATGCTTCTGTTTTCTCCGCTATGATAGCGGAAAGTTCCTCCTGCTGATTTTGCCGGTAGGTATCCGCCTGCCGGGCGGCCTGGCCGCGGAAGCTGCCCGCCTCTATTGACAGTTCCGTCCAGGGAAGGCTGCCCAGCGGCTTCAGCAGGGCCAGAGCCAGCAGCAGCGCGCCCACCATCCGGACCATGGCCTGCTCCTTTCCCGGCGGCGTGATCCGGCGGGCCAGAGCCCCGGCAAAGGCGGTGAGGATGATTCCCAGCAGCCAGCTGCGCAGTCCTGCCATCACGGCGTCACCACCGTCAGCGTTGACACCAGGGAAATGATGAGCAGCAGCGCGGAGGCGGCGGTCATTGCCAGCACCAGGGCAAAGGCATCCCCCAGCATCCCCAGAAGCTTGGTCAGCTTTTTGGGGCCCGCCGCCGCGGCCACCAGCCCGGCCCCCTGGTAGAGCAGGTATTGCGCCCCCAACCGCAGGGCGGGGGCAAGGCACAGCGCGAGCACCGCCAGGGCGCCGAAGGCCCCCACCATCCCCCGCAGGATACCGGCCCCTGCCAGCACGCTCTCCGCGGCCTCGGCAAGGATCCCGCCTACCACCGGCACCGCGCCGCTGACCGCCGCCTTGGCCAGCCGCACCGCCTGGGCGTCAGCGGCCCCCGCCACGGCGCCGCTGATGGTGAGATAGCCTGTAAACAGTGTCAGCAGGCATCCCAGGCCCCAGCTGATGCATTTTTTCAGGAGCTTGGCGATGCCCTCCAGCACCTCCCCCTCCAGCACAGCTTCCGCCGCCGCCACGCCGATGTACAGATAGACCATGGGCATCAGCAGCCGCTCAATAGCAGTGAGCAGGACGTTTGAAAAAAACACAGCCGCCACCTGCCGCACCGAAGCGCTGGTCACGCCTCCCATGGCCGCCGTAGCGGCGGCAAGGGTAGGCAGCAGTACCTTGGACAGCTGCGACACCTGAGTAATGGTCTCCCGTCCCAGGCCGATGAGTGCGTTTAAGTCCCCGGCAGACACCGCGGTGATCCACAGCGCGCCGGCCATCTCCGTATATCTGCTGACAGTATCGCCTTTTTCAGGCGCAAGGGCTTCCACCGCGCCCAGCAGGATCACGCCGGCTATCAGCAGGGCCACGCTCCTGACGCCTGTCAGCAGGTGCCCCCGCAGCTCCTCCAGCGCTTCATTCAGCAGCGCGGACGCGCCGGAGGCAAGTCCAAACCCAGTTTCCTCGCCGCCCTGGAGAAGGGCCGCCGCCTCCGGGGACGCCTGCTCCAGCTCCGCAGGCAGCTCCACCGACAGCGCCTTCCCGCCTATGAGCAGGGCCGCGATCACGGACAAAGCCGCCGCTCTCCATCGTATTCGCATCTCTGACCTCTCCTATGGTAAAAATCCGAGCAAAAGGGATACCACCGCCTCCAGCAGGGGCAGGGCGATAAGCATGGCCGCCACAGCACCCGCCACCTCTACCGCCGAGGCAAGGGCCTGCGAGCCCCCGTCCCGGCAGAGGTCGGCGCACAGCCGCGTCACAAGGGCTGCGGCCACCGTCCGCAGCAGGGCGGATATGTACGCCTCGTCGATCCCGGCCCGGGAAAACAGCTCCCGCAGCTTCTCCAGCAGCGGCGACGCCAGGGCCAGGCACCGGGCGCACACCACCGCCAGGATCGCCAGCGTCAGCAGCAGCGCCAGCTCCGGCGTCTTCTTCCTCAGCAGCAGTACCGGCAGCAGGCAGACCACACACAGGCCCATCAGCCTCATCAGGTCCATCTCAGAATCCAAACAGGGCCTTGATCAGCTGGAACAGGTCGCTGATCTCCCGCACCAGCATCATCATAACGACTACAAGGCCCGCCAGCGTGGTCATCATAGCCTGCTCCTCCCGGCCGGAGCGCACCAGCAGCTGGTTGAGCACCGCCACCACAATGCCGATGGCGGCAATCTTGAAAATGAGATCCACATCCATGTCAAATCAGTACCAGGATCAACAGGCAGGCCACCGACAGACACACCGCGGCGGTCAGCCGTCCCGCCATGTCCTGCCGCTCCCGCTCCGCCCGCAAAACCCTTGTCAGCTCCTCTCTTGTTTCTTCAATGGCCTGCTCCAGCTCCTCGCCGCCCACGGGAAGCAGCGGACCGAGGGGGCCGAGGATCCTTTCCAGGGGCTGGGGCAGCGCCGCGACTGCACGCTCCCAGCAGCGGGGCAGCGCATCCCGCTCCAGATCCCGTGCCAGAGGCCGCCACAGCGCCTCAGCCCCCGCGCCGTCGCGCAGCTCCTGTTCCAGGATCAGCGGCAGCGGCGCCCTGCGGACGCAGATCTGATGGCGCAAGACTGCCAGATCCCCCAGCAGCGCCTGTCCGATCTGAATAGGCAGCATATCCTGCCGCCGCCGCAGGAAAAAGCCGCCCGCCGCCCCGCCAAGCACCAGCAGCACGCCCAGCAGCCTCATGGCAGCCGCTCCACACGGCATGTCCGGTCTGTGCCGCTGCCGCTGATGACCACTGCCCGCCGAAACACGCCGCACTCCAGGAGCCGTATGCCCACCGGGCGCTGCCGCAGCTCCTCCAGCGAGGCGGCGTGGACCGTGGCCAGGAGCACCGCGCCGCAGCCGGCCGCGGCGCATACGGCCTCCACATCCGCGTCCAGGGCGATCTCATCCAGGGCGATGACCTGGGGCGTCATGGCCCGCAGAAGGATGGGGACCGCCAGAGCTTTTGGGCAGCCGTCCAGCACATCCGTGTGGCAGCCCACCTCCAGCTGCGGCCTTCTTCTATACATGGCCGCCAGTTCCCCACGCTCGTCCACCAGCGACACCCGCATGGGCGGCGAAAAGTCCGTCCCCTGGCTGATCAGCCGGACAAGATCCCGCAGGAAGGTGGTCTTCCCTCCTCCAGGAGGCGAGAGCACCAGCGTGCTCACCGGCTTACCCTCCTCCAGAAGCTCCGGCAGGGCCGGCATAGCCGCCCCCTCGCACACCCGCGGGATGCGGATGGACAGAGAGGATATGTCCCGGATGCCCTGGTTCCCCTGGCTCCCCTGGGGCAGCGCCGTGCCGCAGATCCCCACCCGGAAGCCGCCCTGGGCGGTGACATAGCCCTGGCGGATCGTCTCGGAGGCGGTATAGCGGGAGTAATTGGTCGCCCGGTCCAGCACCTGCTCCAGATCCACTGGTACGACGTCGGGTGTCGGCAGCGGGATCTCGCCCCCGGGTAGGGTCAAATGCACCGGCCGGCCGATCCGCAGCCGGAGCTCCTCGGCCTGTGCCTTCCTCTGCCGCCCGGCCGCCATGGCCGCCGCCCGGAGCTGGGGCGGCAGCAGGTCGCAGGCCTGGTCGTACCGGGCCGCGGCGTAATCTTCCGTCATGGGTATCTCCCTCCCGTACTGTTCTTGCTTTCACTGTATGAGAGCTCGTCCCCAAATATGCCGCGGCCGGCTGAGTCGGCGGGAAATTTTCCGCTGATTGCGTACATCATACATGCAAGGGAGAGGCGCCGGCCCGCCATGGACCGGCGCCTCTGCGCTCTCTGTTTTACCGCTGGCAGGTGCAGTACTGCTTTGTCCCCTCGTAGTCGCAGGGGGTCTCCAGCGCGTTGGGCGGGAAGAACTCCTCTACGGGGAAGGCGATGTTCTGGAACAGGTGGCAGGGGTCGTCGCTGCCGCAGCCGCCGGAACACTCCTTGTCGGGCAGGCAGTAGTCGAAGACAGGGATCAGCAGCTGGCTGTCCCGCTCCAGGCGGATGATGGAGAACTGGCCCAGGGTCACATAGACCCGGCGGCTGTCCTCGCCCATGGTCAGCTCCCCGCCGAAGCACTGGCATACGCAGCCGGGGATCTCGCAGATGTCGCAGTCGCAGCAGCGGTTCTCGCAGCACTCCACTAGTTTGGCGTCCAGTACGATGGGGTCCACCGCCTCCACAACGGCAACCGGGAGGTTGCTCTGCTCAAGGAGCTGGCGGTCCAGCCCGTCGATACGGGTGCGGGAGGAGAAGATCTTGGCGTTGCCCTCGCTGCCGAAGAGGATGACCCGCTTGTCAAAGACGCACAGGCCCTCTACCTCCACGGGCCGGGGGCAGGAGCAGTAGGCGTTGAGCGTTACGCGGTAGAAGTAGCGCATATCCACCGTATAGAAGCCCCGGTTGAACACCACAGGCTCCACATCAATGTACGTGTAAAGCAGTTCCGCCTTACCGCCCTTTACGGTCTGAGCACGGCAGAGGATATCGTGGCTGGCCAAGGTGGGATAGAACCGCAGGTCCTCGATGCAGTCCTTGTCTCGGCAGCTGTCATAGATTTTCTTGGTATGGATGCAAACGGCCTCGCAGTTGTCCTTCCATTCGGACACCGGGCCGGGCGTAATACGATCAGGCATAATGGACCTCCTAATAAGTATAGCGATGGAAGGCTTCTGCCTTCATTCCCAGTGTATGCGCCAGGGCGCCTTTGGTGAAAATTCGGGCTATACAAATCCCGTCCCAAACTGTATAATAACAATAGAGTCGTCCCCTTGCAGGAGGTATGCTATGGCTGAGTTTGGATTCATCACAGATAAGCTGGAGATCAAATTCCTGATCCTGTATATTGCGTCCCGGTTAGTGGGGCCGGTCCCCTTTGAGGTGCTCCAGGATCTGAGCATGTGCGATTCCGGGGTGGACTACTTTGATTTCTCCGAGTGCCTGGCGGACCTGGTGCGCACAGGACATCTGACTTTGGGCGAAGATCAGCTGTATTCCATTACGGAAAAGGGCCGCCGCAACAGCGCCATCTGTGAAACCAGCCTTCCCTACTCTGTGCGGATGCAGGCGGAACAGGAACTGGCGGCCTGCAACGAGCAGCTCAAGCGCAGGAACCTGGTGGGCGCCAGCGTGGAGGAGCGCCCGGAAGGGGGATATACCGTCCGGCTCTCCCTCAGCGATGAGCTGGACTCTCTCATGGACCTGGAGCTGCTGGTCACACGGCAGGAGATGGCAAAGGAGATTCAGAAGAAATTCAAAGCCCACGCGGAGGAAATTTATACCAGGATCCTGGCCGTCCTCTACGGAAGCCAGGATTGAGCCGCGGGAAAAGGGGACGGATATTCCATCCGTCCCCTCAGGCTGTCGAAAAAGTCCGCGGACTTTTCGACAGCCTGCAAAAATGCCATTCCTTTCGTGCCCCTTTGGGGCGCAAAAGTCCTCGCTGCGCTCGCCGCAAGCCTTGCTCCGCAAGGCGTTGCGGGGCATTTGATCCAATTCGAGGAGGGCTGCGCCCCCTCGAGCTCCCCCCTTATCCGTCCTCTCCTTCCATATCGATACCTGTTTTTTATAGTGGTAATTATTTGATCTCATCAGAACAAAAGCTGTACCAGCAGCATATAGCAGATGGTCCCGCCGGCGATGGAGAGGAGCATCTGCTTTCTCCACCGGTGCAGAAGCACCACCACGAGGATGGAAATAGCCTCCGGGATGCCATGGCTTCCGGAGAAAAGGCTTACACCCTTCAGGCAGTAGACCACCAGCATACCAAATACCGCCGCCGGCAGGACGCGCCCCAGGTACTGAATATACTTCGGCGTTGGCTTTCCAGCCGGAAAGAGCAGAAAGGGAAGAAAGCGGGTAGCCATGGTGCCGACCCCCGCCACTGCTATCATGAGGATTCGCTGTGTGACCGTCATACAGTATCCTCCTCCCTCTCCAAAGCCGGGCGCAGCAGAGTCAGCGCCGCCAGGATTGTCAGCATAGCCGGCAGGATGAAGCGGTCCGCTCCAAAAAGGAGCAGACACCCCAGGGACAGGCCGACGCCCAGCAGAGCGCTTTCGTGACGCTTTTCCCTGCCCCACTGCTCCAGGAAGATCACTACGAACATGGCGGTCATGACAAAATCCAGCCCCTCCGCATCAAACCGCAGGATAGATCCGAATACGCCGCCCAGCGTGGCGCCGAACACCCAATAGAAGTGATCCAGGGCCGTCACCCAGAAGTAAAACCACCCCCGGTCCACATCCGGCGGAACAATGGCAGTGCAGTTGATGGAAAAGGTCTCATCGCAGAGGCCGAAGATCAGATAGAGCTTTTTCCATCCAAGGCCCCTGTACCGCTCCAACATGGACAGGCCGTAGAAGATGTGGCGGGCATTGACCATCAGTGTCAGCCCCAGCATGCTCAGGGGTACAAACGGCCCCTGCAGCATGTCCACGGCCACAAACTCCATAGAGCCCGCAAAAATCATCGCGCTCATCCCCAGGGGATACCAGAAGCTAAAGCCGGATACGTTCATATAGATCCCATAGGCCAGTCCCAAAAACCAGAAACCGGCAAAAATGGGGATAGTATACGGGAAAGCGGCTGTCAGGGCCCGCCGCCAGGGACGCTGTGTCTGCATGACAGGATCCTCCTATTCTTTCAAGGTAGTTTAACACGCTAAATCTCTAAAATCAATAGGATCTTCTGTGTGCAGCCCCCTCCAATCCAGGCATCCCGCCTATTCTCTTTACAGCGTTCCGCCGCTGTGCTATACTTTTGATAAAATAAGTGTACAAACAAGGAGCGGCGCGGAAATGAAAAAGCTGCAGTATAACTCCCCGGTGATCCTGACCATGTTCTTCGCTTCCCTGGCGGCGTTGCTGCTGGGATATCTGACCCGCGGCTGGACCACCGCCCACCTCTTTTCCGTCTACCGGTCCTCCCTGCTGGATCCTCTCTTCTACATCCGGCTCTTCGCCCACATCCTGGGCCATGCCGGCCCGGAACATTTCCTGGGCAATATGGTGCTGCTGCTGGTGGTCGGGCCTCCCATGGAGGAAAAATACGGTAGCAGAGCCCTTCTATGCGGCATCCTGCTGACCGCCGCCGTCTCTGGTGTGTTGCAGTGTGTGTTCTTTCCCGCTGCCGCCCTGCTGGGCGCCAGCGGCATCGTCTTTATGCTGATCATGCTCTCCTCCCTCTCCGGCATGGAGAGCGGCCGTATCCCCATCACCCTGATCCTGGTGGCGATCCTCTATATGGGGCAGGAGATCTACTCCATCTTCTTTATTGAGGACAATGTGGCCAACTTCATGCATCTGGTGGGCGGCGCCAGCGGCACAGTGTTCGGCTGCGCCGTTGCCCGAAAGAAGAAATAGGGGGCGCCCGCCTGAAAAGGGAAACGCCTTGATACCGATTCGGTACCAAGGCATTTCCCTCATATCTCTGCTGTTTATTCCTCCGCCGCACTGCCGGCGGACCCCTTCCCGGCATTCCACAGCCTATCCGCCGTGGGCTTCCAGTTTTCTGCATAGGGCTTGCACTTCTCGCTCAGATGCTCCACGCTCTCCGGATCCTGGTAGTCTGTGTTCACAGCCTTCGTCTCCTCCACCAGCGCGCGGATCCGCTCTGGGTTTTCCAGCATGGGACAGGGACGGAGCATATTGTCATTGAAGGGCTGGTTGTCGTGGTACGCCTGGAAAAGCGGGCTCTTCAGCGCCTCCAGCAGCGTGCAGTCGTGGATGTTGACATTGGAATAGTGGATGAACACGCAGGGCTCCACATCGCCCTTGGCGTTGATGTGCAGGTACCGCCGCCCGCCGGCGATGCAGCCGCCCACATACTCCGCGTCGTTCTGGAAGTCCATGCTGAAGATAGGCTTTGTCTCCCGGAAGGCGCGGATGCGGCGGTATATCTCCTCCCGCTGCTCCGGGGTAGGCAGCAGTTCGGTCGCCGCGGCGTTGCCCACCGGCATGTAGTGGAAGAACCATACGAACAGGGCGCCGCAGTCCACCATCAGGTCGAAGAACGCCTCGCTGCTGATGTCCTGGAAATTTTTGCTGGTATAGCAGGTGGAGATGCCGAAGGGGAGCTTGTTCTTCTTCAGCAGGGCCATGGCATTGCGCACCTTTTGATAGACGCCCTGGCCGCGGCGGCCGTCGTTGGCCTCCTCAAAGCCCTCCAGGCTGATGGCCGGGACAAAGTTCTTTACCCGCAGCATCTCCCGGCAGAAGTCCTCGTCGATGAGCGTGCCGTTGGTAAAGGCAAGGAACTCGCAGTCCGGGTGCATTTCGCACAGCCTGATCAGATCCTTCTTCCGGACCATGGGCTCGCCGCCGGTGTAGATGTACATATAGGTCCCCAGCTCCTTGCCCTGGCGGACGATGGAGTCGATGTCCTCCAGGCTCAGGTTCAGCTGATGGCCGTACTCCGCCGCCCAGCAGCCGGTACAGTGCAGGTTGCAGGCGGAGGTGGGATCCAGCAATATTGCCCAGGGGATGTTGCAGTTTTCTTTTTCAGACAGATAGTCCTGGGTGGCGCTCCCCTTCAGGCTGGCGTTGACGATGAAATTCTGGAAGAAGCGCACGCGTACGCCCGGGTCCAGCTCATACAGCCGCAGGATCAGCTGGTACCAGTTGTTCTTTTCCTCCAGGACCGTGCGCACCGCGTTGCGCTGGTTCACGTACCAGTCGTCGGGGACCAGTTTGTCCACCAGGCGCATCAGCTTGGGGAGGTTCGTCTCCGGATCATTTTCCAGGTACTTTACCGCTTGGTTGATGGCGAATGCCTGCATGGTTTCTTTGATGCTCTGCGTACTCATATGCGAAGCTTCCTTTCTTTCCCGTTTATGTATGAGCGGGCCGTTCTGAAGCAATTATAGGATCCGCCGGGAGCGCTGTCACCGGACATCCCCCGGTCAGCGTCCGAATTTTGGTCACGCAGAAAAATTGTTACCTTTTGGGACACAGGAGAGGAATTGTCCCTTGTTCCCTTGCCTCCCCTGACCTACACTAGGGAAGGATTCTACCTTTTATGAAAGGGGGACAGCCTGTATGGCGCGCAGTATTTCCCGTCTGCTTATCGAAACGGTGGTGAAAAAGGCGCTCAGGGATGCCAAAGACTCCCCGGAGCGGGCGATCAGGAATCTGGTGGATATGGCTATGTACTTCTCGGAGGGGAGCTCTCAGCGCAGCTTCTTCAGCGTAGTACAGGAGCTTCTGTGCAATGAGCAGAGCGTCTATTATCCCCTGATCCAGGATGTGCTGAACCACGCGGATGAAGAGCGGATCCTGGCCTTCGGCATGAATGTCGGATACAACAGCTGTACCCTCGGGGCAAAGCAGATCCGGTCGATCGAGAAGGAGGAGGGGTTCAATGTCCCCTGGTCCCTGTCCCTGGAGATCGACGGCAGAACATATCCCGACCGGGAG
The DNA here is from genome assembly GCA_902373635.1 of uncultured Oscillospiraceae bacterium. GTDB lineage: Bacteria > Bacillota > Clostridia > Oscillospirales > Oscillospiraceae > Pelethomonas. Next base: position 8,632 of record CABKMV010000012.1, on the reverse strand, counting down.
CGGGCCTACCGCTCTCTGGTGGAACAGGGCGCCGCCCTGGGGATCTACAACTACCTGATCTTCCCCGCCGCCCAGCCGCAAAGCCTGCTTTCTCTGCCCGGCGCCTATCCCGACTGCGCGTTTACCCTGTTTTGCAGCGGCGAAGACCTGACGGAGGATTTTCTGGACGAAGCCGGGGCCATAGCCAACCTGCTGCTTGTGGTCCGGTATGGAGAGGATGTGGAAGACGTCTGCAGTCGCCTGCGGTCGCGGGGGCTCCTCTATTCCATCTATATCCCTTATGGGGAGCAGGACGTGCCCGCCATTACCAGCGGCGAGTATTTTGCCTGCGCGGAGAGCCTCCACTCCCCCCTGACCGTATTTGTACCGATCAACGGCTGCCCGGCCCAGGCGCGGCGGGCAGTATATGACTATGTGACCGCCATCCGGAAGGCGCCTGTGTACCGGACAGTCCCGTGGGAGGCCCTCCATGACGGCCGCTTGGTGGACAGCATTATATCCGACGAGGCGTGCTCCACGTTTTTTGACCGCGACGGCATCCTGCGGCCCCTCTTCGGCGAGACCTTTTCCACGCCGTGCGATCTGTTCCATGACGATCTGCGCACGATCCTCAAAGCCGCATTCCCCAAGGGCGCACAGCAGGGGGCCGCGTCCCTGGAGGCCGACAGGCCCATTTCACTGGCAAAATAAAAACGCGGGGCGGACGGGAGGTTTCCCGCCGCTCCGCGCAGCGCATGGGCCTGCCTGCTATTCCTCCGCCTTTTTGTCACAGGTCTGCCGCTTTGCCGGCGGCAATGCGGACGCAGGAATACAAAAGGGAGACAAATTCCTCCGGGGGGACGCAATTCTTGTCCAGGATCCAGCGCTCCAGCGCGCAGACAAAGGCGTCTGTAAAGAAGTTGATGTGAAACTCCAGCACATTTTGCTCCTGCTCGCCCAGGATCTCCCGCAGCCCCTCGGAAAACACAGGCCGGGCCATTTCCCGGAAGTGTTCCGAAAAGGAGTTTTGTCCCTGGATCATCAGCGCCTTGCGATAGAACTCCCGGTTCTGGTAAAAATACTGGCAGATATCGGCCAGCCGTGTCCAAGTGGATTCATATACCTTCTTCCGGGCCACCGCGATAAATTCCGTGTCATAGATCCAGTTGACCAGGTCGTACTTGTCCCGGAAATGGTAATAGAAGCTTTTGCGGTTCATATCGCATTTTTCGCAAATGTCGGCTACTGTTATTTTTGAGAACGGTACGCTCGCCATCAGCTCCTTCAGAGCGGCGGCCAGGGCCCGTTTTGTGATATTTGAGTCAGCCAACCGAGTTTCCCCCCTTATGCTCCTGCCGGCAGATTTGCCATTATTACGTCACTATAACAAAAATCAGCGGCCGTTTCAATACCGCATTGGAAAATGACTTTGGACAAAAGTCACTTTTTGTCTAAACAGGAGGCAAGGTATTCTGTGAATCGTTCCAAATATGACGGGCTGCTTCGCCTGATGAAAGTCGCCCCTTTTGTCCTGTGCGCCGCTCTGGTGGTCTTATATCTGTGCGCGGGCGAGCAATTTACGGTGGAGGCAGTTCTGGCCTATACGCCGAAAAACCCCCTGTTGGCCGCCTGCGTCCTGCTGCTGCTGTATGCCGTAAAAAGCGTCTCCATCGTATTTCCCCTGATGGTCCTGCAGATCGCGGGCGGGCACCTGTTCTCCCCGGTCGGCGCCCTGGCCGTCAATTTCCTGGGGATGCTGGTGGTGCTGTCCCTGCCCTACGGGATCGGGCGGCTGTCCGGAGCGGGGATGGTGGAGCAGCTGGCGCGGAAATATCCCAAGCTCTCCGATATCCTTGGGCATCAGAAAAACAACTCGTTTTTTATCTGCTTCTTCCTCCGTGTCATCAGCTGCCTGCCCGGCGACGTGATCAGCATGTACCTGGGGGCTACCAGGACACCCTTCCCCTCCTATCTCCTGGCCAGCTCCCTGGGGATCCTGCCGGGCATGATCTGCGCCACCCTGCTGGGCGTCAGCATCACCGACCCATCCTCCCCCCTGTTCCTTTTCTCGGTCTGCCTTACCGTGGCGCTGTCCCTGGGTTCCGCTCTGATCTACTATTTTTATAAGCGGCGGGAACGGGACCGGGCGGCGGCGGACGACTCCTGTTCAGAATAGAAAAAAACGCTGAATACTTGTTTTCCTATCGAGAAAAACAATTTAACATCCCTTTTGCCGGTTGTTATACTGGAGTCGACATGTCATGCTGGCAGTATCTGTCCGGCACGAATACGAAAGGAGATCTATCATGGCAGATATTATTGTTGACGCAATGGGGCAGCCCTGCCCCATCCCTGTGGTAAAAGCGACCCAGGCCCTCAAGCAGATGACGGAGCCCGGCACGCTGGAAGTCCTGGTCGACAACGAGGTCGCGGTGCAGAACCTGACCAGGATGGGCGCCAGCCAGGGCTATGCCGTCCAGTCTGAGAAGCGGGGCGAGGCCGAGTTTTCCGTGCGCATCCTGGTGAACGCCCTGCCCCAGGCAGTGGAGGAGGCCGCGTCCTGCGCGCCGGACAAGCGCGGCAATCTGGTCGTGGCTGTCAGCAGCAGCGCCATGGGCCAGGGCAGCGACGAGCTGGGCGCCACGCTCATGAAGGGCTTCCTCTTTGCCGTCGGCCAGCTGCCTGAGCTGCCCAAGACGGTCCTGTTCTACAACGGCGGCGCCAAGCTGACCGTGGAGGGCTCTGCCAGCCTGGAGGATCTGAAGAACCTGGAGGCCCAGGGCGTGGAGATCCTGACCTGCGGCACCTGCCTGAACTACTATGGCCTGTCGGACAAGCTGGCTGTGGGCAGCGTCACCAATATGTACAGCATTGTGGAGAAGCTTGCCGGCGCCTCCCAGGTCATCCGGCCATGAGCGACGCCCCTCGGGAAAAGAGCCTGCATCTGGTCGCTACCTTCCCCAACACCATCTCGGCCATCACCATGGAAAAGATCTGCCGGGAGCAGGAGCTTCCCGGGAAGCTGATCCCCGTCCCCCGGGCCATTTCCGCCAGCTGCGGCATGGCCTGGATGGCCCCCACCGAGGCCCGGGAGGCCCTGGAGAGCGCCACGGCAGAAAGGCAGCTGCCTGTTGAGGGCTGGTATTACGTAATGATTTAGAAACAGCAAGGTCCCAGTATGTCAAAAATCACTGGCGGCCTTGCTCTTTCTTCTTCCCTCCCGTCGAAGCCGCGGCGGCGCGCCGGCCTGCCTTCCGGCGGTCATCAGGTTCCCGGCGGCGCGTATCGGCATTTCCACAGCAAGAAGAAATCGTAAGGGGCTGAATCGATATGGACAAAGTTGGCGTGATCCACGGCAGGTTCCAGATGCTGCACATCGGGCATATGGAGTACCTTCTGGCGGGAAAGTCCCGATGTGACTACCTGCTGATCGGGCTTACAAACCCCGACGCCTCCCTGACCAGGTATACCGCGGCCAACCCCCACCGGTCGGCCGCGTCCTCCAATCCGCTGACCTATCTTGAGCGGCTTCAGATGATAACCGGGGCCATGGCGGAGGCCGGCGTGAGCCGGGAGGAATTTGACGTGGTCCCCTTCCCTATCAACTACCCGGAGAGGCTGTTCAACTATGTGCCGCGGGACGCAAAATACTATATGACCCTGTACGACGCCTGGAGCCGCGAAAAATATGAGACGCTGAAGGCCCTGGGCTGCGACGTCGAGGTGATGTGGACGCGCTCCAACGAGGAAAAAGTGACAAGCGGCACCGAGGTGCGCAGCTGTATCATCTCCGGCCAGAGCTGGGAGCAGCTCGTCCCCAGATCCGTTTACCAGTATATCACCAGCCACCGGATCGACCTGCGTCTGCGGGCCGGGGCCGGGCAGGAACAGGCGTGAAAAAGCCTCGGCATGGGAGAAACCCATGCCGAGGCTTTTTTCTTTTTCTGTCTGGCCCCCCTTCTTCTGCGGACGGTGAAAGAGGAACCAGCCCCCTGATCCCAGCGCTTTCCGCCGGGCCCCCTCCCCGCGGATACTGGATCTTTCGTTCTCCGCCGGATCGAAAAATCACCCTTTGGGGCGATTTACAAACGTTCGCCTTATGCTATAATTTTTTTCAGGATCCCGGACAAACCCTTATGAAGCTGGGCATGCCCAGCTTCTCGTTCCCCCCGGGGGGAACGAGAAAATTTTTCAGGCGAACCGCGGATGGGAGGCGAAACGGCGCCCTTTGGGAGGGGGAAACGGCCCCGGCCCATCGGGGTCCGTCCTGGCGGAGGGAGACCGGGGAAACACACGGGACAAGGGTCCCGAACAGAAAAAAAGAGGAGGAATCCAAGATGAAGAAAAGGATCCTGGCGGGCCTTTTGTCGCTGATCATGGCCTTTTCGCTGCTTCCCGCGTCAGCGCTGGCGGCAGAGGGGGATCTGGATGTGAACGTGGTCTTTCCCACGGGCGAAGAGGCGGTCATGACCTTTGCCCCCACCGCCACGATTGACGAGGTCAAGGCGGCCATCGAAAGCCGGTTCAGCATCTCCTTTGAAACCGGCGGATACTGGCTCTACTGCCGCGACGTGAAATATAAAGAGAGCGGCGATTATCAGCTGACGAATCCGAAGAAAACGACCCTGGAGGACTACGACTTTCAGTCTGGCTACACCATCTATGTCCATCAGAACAGCTATGTAGCCACAGAAGAAAACCCGATCCGTGTCTTTGGCCTGACGATCTACGGCGGCACGGGCGCGCCGGAGCCATACGGCAGCTATCAGACCGCGGATTTCTACTGGAACTATTCCTCTAAGAGCGTTCATATCCGCACCGATACCCCGATCACCATTTCCGGCACCGGCGAAGACGGCGCATGGATTATTCTTTTGTCTGGCGCAAAGGCCAATGTAATCCTGCAGGATCTGACCCTGAATAATTCAAATAAGGAATGTATTAATGTCAATTATGGTGGGGATCTCTGCCTGGAGCTGAAGGGAGAAAATGACCTGACAGGAGGCGGGGACGATAATGCTCCCGCGATCGCCTTCAGCAATGGGAGTCAGGACAGCCTTTCGATCCAGGGCGAAGGGACGCTGGTTATTACCAGCAATAAGGCCGGAGTGCCGGCTATCGGCTCGAAACATGCCAATGCAACGCCGTTGGTCACGCTGGAAGGCGGCGCCGTGACCGCCACAGGCGGAGCAGGCGCTCCCGGCATACAGGCGGACCGAATTACTGTCAACGGCGGGACGCTGACGGCGGTATCCGGCGGCGAGGGCTGCCCCGGCCTGATTGGAAACGACAGCGTCACCATTGGCGATGGGATGTACGTGAAGACGCCCGCGGGCGGCAGCGTCCAGGCGGACGCGTATCAGGGGAAGGATATGATCGCGGTGGACGCCGACACACCGGCCCAGACCGTGGTCGTCGCCCCGGCCCCCCAGTCCTTCAGCATCACCTATGTGCTCAATGGCGGGCACTTCGGCGAAGGACAGTCGATAGGGGCCTATACCCCCGGACAGGTCACGACCCTGCCCACGCCGGAACAGGAGGGCTACCTCTTTGACGGCTGGTATGAGGACGCGGCGTTCACAGGAGGCCCTGTGACGGAGATCGGCGTGGACGCCGTGGGCGACAAAACATTTTACGCCAAGTGGGAGCCCGCGCCCGCCCAGCAGTACACCCTGACCTTTGAAACCAACGGCGGCAGCGCGGTGGCGGCTGTCACAAAGCCCGCCGGCACAGCGGTCGCCCTGGATCAAACCCCAGTCAAAAGCGGATATACCTTTACGGGCTGGTACACGGAGGAAGCTCTGGAAAACAAGGTAACGTCCGTGACGCTGACCGGCGACATGACGGTATACGCGGGCTGGCAGAAGGCAGCCGACGGCGAGGCCCTCTATCAGAAGGAGGAGGGCGGCGAGTGGCTGCTGGACACCTTTGTGAACGCCTGCGCCCAGGTGTACGACGGCGGCACGGTCAAGCTGGTGAAGGATGTGGATGTGAAAAAGTTAATCGTCTTCGTCGGCAGAGACGTTACCATCACCAGCAACGATCCCCAAAACCCCTGTACCATTTACCGTGCGGCGGATTTTGAAACAGTCAACAACAATGGCAGACTGCTGATGGCGAATTATGCAGGCGTATATCTAAAGGATGATTATGACCCCTGCGTGATGCGGCTGGAACACATTTGCTTGGATGGCCGCAGCCAGGAGGGCGTTGTTGCGACCGGTGCGCTGGTGACAAATAACGCGTCCGTCCTCTATTTGGGGGAAGGCTTGTCGCTTCAGAACAACAGCAACACAGGCGCCACGAGCGACGGTTTCGCCGGCGGTATCTATAATTTCTGTGGAGAAATTATCATGGAAGAGGGCTCGCAGATCGTCAACTGCGAAGCCAGCACCGGCGGCGGTATTTTTTCCGAAGACGGCACGATCACAATCAATGGAGGAAAAATCGAGGGAAACAAAGCGACGGCGGATATAAGCCGTGTACAATCAACCTTCAAACAGCATGGAGGCGGCATTTTTTGCTACACAATCGGCAATCCCGATAATACAACTGTGAACCTCATAAGCGGCAGCATCAGCAATAATACCGCCGGCAAAGACGGTGGCGCGCTGCATTTTACAACCCGGTGCAATAACCTCGGGGTGCTCAATATGTCCGGCGGCACGATTCAGGGGAACACCGCAAGTCATGGCGCTGGTATCTATTCTTTCGGCGGCGAAGTGTCCCTGAGCGGAGGCAGTATTACCGGCAACACGGCGACGGCATATGGCGGCGGCGTTTACTATGCCCCCTTCGATCATACTGTCTTTCTTTCCGGCAGCCCGAAGGTGACAGGAAATACCAGCGGCGGGAATGCCGATAATATTTATCTGGACAGCCTTGACGCAGATTCAGACAGTACTCCGTCCATCATCATCACAGGCGCTTTGAGCGAAGACGCCGCCATTGGTGTGACACGCTGGAAGACCCCCACGGAAACCGAACCGGTCAAACTGGTGGCGGAGCCGGCGGCAGCCTACACCATTACCGAAGATGACCTGGCCAGGTTCTCCAGCGACGATCCCGCCTATGCGCTGGAAATGCTGGAGGGGAACATCGTCATGACGATCGCCACCAGGGTCGCCGGCCTGACCGTCTCCCCCGCGGAACTGACCATGGACGTCGGCGACACCGCCCAGCTCACCGCCACTGTGACGCCGGAGGACGCCTCCAACAAGGCGGTGGTCTGGTCGTCCAGCGACGAGAGTATCGCCACAGTGGACTCCAACGGCGTTGTCACCGCCAAAGCCGTTGGAAAGGCCACCATCACCGCCACCACGGTGGACGGCGGATACACCGCCTCCTGCCAGGTGACGGTCCGCTCCTCCGGCGGCGGGCCAATCACGGCCTACTACACGCTGACGTTCGAGCCCAACGGCGGCAGCGAAGTCCAGCCTATTCGCGCCCCCTACGGCACAGTGATCCAACTGAATCAAACCACAACGCGGGCGGGCTATGCCTTTACCGGCTGGTATCTGGACGAGGCGCTGACCCAGCCGGCCGCTTCGGTCACGCTGACCAGGGATATGACCGTATACGCCGGCTGGCGGAAAACCGCCGCCAGCCCGGATGACACCGGCGTTTCAGGGTGGCTCGATACCACCAGCCACGTCCAGTATCTGAGCGGCTATCCCGGCGGGCTGTTCATCCCCAATGGCAATATGACCCGGGCCGAAGCCGCCCAGATGTTCTACAACCTGCTTCTGGACAAGGACGTCCCCATCACCGTCAGCTTTACCGACGTGGACGACGGCGCCTGGTACGCCGATGCGATCCACACGCTGGCCTCCCTCGGCGTACTCAACGGGGTGGGCGGCGGCAGATTCGCGCCTGGCCGGAGCATCACCCGGGCGGAGTTCACAGCGATCGCCATGCGTTTTGCCGAGCTGAGTACCGGCGGCAGCAACATCTTCAGCGATGTGCCGGCGCAGGCGTGGTACTACGATTATGTGGTCGGCTCGGTCAAATACGGCTGGATCGCCGGGTATCCGGACGGCACGTTCCGCCCCAACGCCACGATCTCCCGCGCCGAGGCGGCGGCTATCGTGAACCGCATGCTGGGCCGCAGCGCGGATGAGACCTACATCATGGAAAACGCGGACAGGCTGGCGCACTTTGCCGATCTGCCGGATACCCATTGGGCCTACTTCGACATCATGGAGGCCGCTAACAGCCACGACTACTCCATCGTCAACGGCACGGAGAGATGGAAGCGGTAATCGCGGCCGCAATCGGACCTGCCCCTGTATGTATCTGCTGGCAGAATGGCATCCTTGACGGGACAGTCTGAAAGAATCATCTGCCACTATGGCCCCCCGTATAGGCTTATCATGCCTTTGCGGGGGGCTTCTGTTTTTGATACGGCGGAACAAGCCCGCGCATGATGCGGCTCTCTTCCGGTTTGCAGTCTATCTCCCTGCAGCAAAAAACGTCCTGAAATCATTTGATTTCAGGACGTTGGTGGAGATAAGCGGGATCGAACCGCTGACCTCTTGAATGCCATTCAAGCGCTCTCCCAGCTGAGCTATACCCCCACATACCATATTCAGTTGTAAGTGGTGGAGATAAGCGGGATCGAACCGCTGACCTCTTGAATGCCATTCAAGCGCTC